>JBGSWN010000246.1:0-13941 GCA_041752395.1 Saprospiraceae bacterium
AGTGAGTTTGGCTTTCTGTATGCTGACGATGGTGGCACCTCTGATATTAAACTTCGACAGCGGGGGTTAAACATTACTGCCCATTTCGGAAAAGTATTTGCTCTATCCGAAAAAAACAAGCGATCAGGAATTCGAGTAACAATTGGAGGTGGTTTTATGGGACACAAAATCCGAATTCAAGACGAACCACAAGTCTTTGTTTCAAGCGTTTCGGGTAATTATCGAAAGGGTTACGACCGGTTGACAAATGGCTTTGTACTCACAGAATTCATTGGTTATCAGTTCGTTGCGAATAATAGATTGATTAAATTCTCCATCGGTGCAGAATTCACTCAAGGATTCACACAGGGTCGCCGCAGTTTTAATTTTGACACTCGCAGCGCTGGATTGGACAAACGGCATGACTTACTTTCGGGATTTCGGCTCACTTGGACCTTGCCTTTGTTTATCGGCGAAAATGCCGAAGAAATCAGTTATTGATACCTTCATGAAAATTTGATGGCGCTATTCATTTACAACCTAGTTACTCAAGCCTATTTTTTTGGAATAAAATTAGCGGCTAATTGGAATGAAAAAGCCAGAGCTTGGGTGAAGGGTAGGGAAGGGGTGTTTGAAAAACTGGAAGTGGAGGTTTCTGCAAAAAGGGTTGATAATCAACGACTTATATGGGTGCATTGCGCCTCTCTGGGGGAATTTGAACAGGGGAGAACTGTCATTGAAGCTTTGAAAAAAGAGCATCCAGAAATACAATTGCTGCTGACTTTTTTCTCACCATCTGGGTATGAAATTCGTAAAAATTATCCGTTAGCTGAATGGATATTTTACTTGCCACCTGACTCAAGTACAAATGCAAAACGTTTTTTGGAAATCGTAAAGCCTGACTTGGCCATTTTCGTGAAGTACGAGTTTTGGTACCACTATCTCGCCAAATTGAAACAAAAAGCGATTCCAACCATCCTAATTTCAGCTATTTTCCGACCCTCGCAACCGTTTTTCAAGTGGTATGGGAATTTGCACCGTGAAATGTTGAGCTGTTTCAATAAAATGCTGGTTCAGGATGAAAATTCCATGTTGCTGCTGAAAAATATTGGGGTAAAAAATGCTGAAAAAATCGGCGATACCAGGGTTGACCGGGTTATAGAAATTGCCAAAACCCCAAAAGATTTACCGCTGGTAAAGGCGTTTTGTGGTGATGCCCCCATGCTGGTTTGTGGTAGCACTTGGCCTGCTGACGAAGCCATTCTGAACGTTATTTTTACGGATGAAAAATTCAAGGATTGGAAATTTATTCTTGCGCCACACGATGTGCAATTGGCTCATGTTCAGGCAATTGAGACGAAATTGACTGTGCCGCATCTTCGGTTTTCGCAACTGGAAAATACAGCTTTGGAAGCTACCCGATTGTTGATAGTAGATAATATCGGCCTGCTCGCTTCGCTGTATTCTTTTGGGAAAATAGCCTATATCGGGGGAGGTTTTGGGCAAGGGATTCACAATACCTTAGAACCTGCGGCGCATGGATTGCCTGTGATTTTTGGGCCAAAATATCGGAAATTTGAAGAGGCAGTTTGGCTTGTAGAAAATGGGGGAGGGTTTATGGTGAAGGATGAGCTGGATTTACAAAATGTGTTGGACCAACTAGCTAACCCCAATTTATTAGCCAACGCCTCAGATATTTCCAAAAAGTATGTACTTCAGAACAGTGGAGCCACTTATTTAGCCGTGAAATCATTGGATTCATTGCTTTCTTGGTAATTTTTTTTGCATCCATCTGACTATTATGGATTTTTAATTATTGTAATTAAATGAATTGATTTATTTTTGGGAAACTTTTGAAAAACAAAGATTCAGATGAAGAAGTACCTTGTAGTCCTAAGTTTGCTTGCTTTTTTTGCTTGCAATTTATCAGCACAATATATCACCAATGGGCAGGATACCTTATTTGGTAACGAATGGATAAATTTTGACCAAACCTATTTTAAAATCAAGGTAGCGAAGGATGGAATCTATCGCATTCCTTCTCAAGCCTTGGCAGACGGAGGTGTTCCAATTGGGCAGGTTGCTGGACAACAATTCCAACTCTGGCACAATGGAGAACAGGTGCCTATTTACACTTCCACGGATAGCAATTTTGGCACTTCTGATTATTTTGAATTTTTTGGGAAAAAGAATACTTCGGAATTGGATAGGTTTCTTTTTGAAGACCCTGATTCTATGATGATGAATCCGTTGTATAGCCTATTTACAGATACCGCAGTATATTTCCTTACTTGGAAAGCCAACAGCGCAGGACTCAGGTACGAAACAGTGCCAAACGACCTTGTAAACCTTCCAAACAAAGAAGATTACTATTTGGCAGATTTGACAATAATTCGGTCAGATATCGCATATAAAGAAACCCAATCGGACAACGTAATATTTTCTGATTTCACAATGGCAGAGGGATTTTCGACGGGTTATTCGAATACCTTCAATTTCCAATTAACCCCTACCAATATTTATCAGGGGGCAATAGGGGGCAACCTATCGTTGCGATTTGCCGGCAGAAATGGCCAGCACCAACAATTAATCAGTTTAAACAACCAAACGATACTAACTGCTGACTTCTCTGGGTATCAAGTTCAGCTGCCGACGATTCCCTTGGACAATTCCCAATTGGTTGCATCAATGAACCTTAAATTGCAAGGTTCGATTTCAAGTAATGATGTATCTAGGGTTTCGAATATAAACCTTAAATATCCCCGGCTATTTGATTTTGAAGGTAAAAGCGCTTATGAGTTTCAAATAGAAGCATCAAATAGTATTAAATACCTTGAAATAAACAATTTCAATATAAGCGGCGGCCAGCCAGTATTGTATGACCTAACAAATGGAAAGCGGATGGTAGCCGTAACAGAGGGTGGCATGGTGAAATTTGCTTTGCCCCCTGCTAATGGGGCTCGCAACCTAATGCTCATTAACAACAACACAGGTACTGTAACCATGCCTCAAATTAGCCCTTTTCAATTTGTTGATTTTCGAGCCTTAAACTATAACTATATAATATTGAGCAGCAATAGGCTCTTTGATGATGGCAATGGCAATAATAGGGTACAAGAGTATGCCGATTACCGGGCTTCGCAAGCTGGAGGCAGCTATAACCCAATATTGGTGGAAGTTGAGCAACTTTATGACCAATTTAGTTGGGGGATTGAGCGGCATCCATTTGCAGTGCGCAACTTTGGATTGTTTTTGAAAGAACATTGGAGTGACCCTAAATATATTTTCATCATTGGAAAAGGGTTGGAATATAAGGAAGTCAGGACAACGCAAGGATTAAATACGCAAGGCTCATTCTTTTATGTGCCAACGTATGGGATACCTGGCGCAGACAACTTATTGATGAGTGCCGGTTTGTCAAAAGCACCAGTAATTCCAACCTGCCGCATATCGGCTAGGTCTCCGGATGAAATCAAAACTTACTTGGAAAAGGTGAAGGAGTTTGATGAAACTGCAAACCTTCAACAGACCATTGCTGACCGAGCATGGATGAAGAGGGTTTTGCATTTGGGTGGGGGGGCCACGGTAGGGGAGCAACAGGCAATTCGGGCCAACTTAAAGGATTTGGAGGTGGAGATTTCCAATAATTTATTTGGGGCTGAAGTAACCTCTTTTTTCAAGTCCAGCACAGACCCCATACAGCAATCTCAGTCTGAGCAATTGCTGGAAATGATAAGAACAGGAGTCTCAATAATTACATTTTTTGGCCATTCAAGTGTCAATACATTTGATTTCTCTATTGACCGCCCAGAAAAATTCAACAATAAGGGGAAATACCCTTTTATATTCCCACTTGGCTGTAATACAGGCAATATACATGTTGTCGGTTTTGGAGCTGACCAAAGAGGGATAAGTGAAGAATTTATTTTTGCACCAGAGAGCGGTGGTATTGCTTTTGGTGCCACCAGCAGTTATGGATATGTTTCTGCATTGCACCAATTTATGGATGAGTTTTATAGACTTGCTGGGAGCGATTTATACGGGGCTGGCATTGGTGATATCTTACAGCAAACGATAGCCTCGTATGGCGGAGCCTCGAATACAAGCTTGAGTTTACTTTTGCAACAGTTTACGCTGAATGGTGACCCCGCCCTTAAATTAATGCCCAACCCAGGCCCTGACTTTACTTTGGATGCCAATACGGTAGCTTTTAGCCCAAATACCATCAATGCACAACAGGACAGTTTTACCGTATCTTTTGATATCGTGAACCTTGGCCAGTTCAAACACGACACCGTGCTGCTGGAAGTGAGGCGGGTACTTCCTAATGGCACGGAAATACTGCTGGTCAATGAGCGAGTCGAAGCACCCCCATTCCGAAAAGAAGTGAAAATAAAGGCTGCTGTTGGTGGTGAGGCTTCAACTGGAATAAACCGCATATACGCCAAGGTTGATGCTGAAAATGCAGTGGATGAATTACCACTTCCTTTCGCAGAATTGAACAACGAATTGCTCAACAGCCTAGGCCAGGCTGGCATTGAATTTTTTATCCGGTCAAATGCTGTGGTTCCGTTGGTGCCTGCGGATTTCGGAATTATTAATCAACTTTCCCCTACATTGATTGCTTCTACAACCGATGCCTTCGCAGCCCTCCAGAAATATGTCTTTGAATTGGACACAACCGAGCTTTTTAATAGCCCTTTAAAACTGCAACAGAGCATGGAAAAAGGAGGTGGCATATTAAAATGGAAGCCATCTTTTAATCTAAAAAACGGAAATGTGTATTATTGGAGGGTCAGCCCAGATAGCACAGGAAATGGCAATTATTTGTGGAGGAATAGTTCCTTTATTTACTTGGCAAACAGCGCAGAAGGATGGAACCAGTCACATCGGTATCAATACCTCAAAGATGAGTTTGAAAACATGGAATTGGCGCCAAATGGTGACCATATCAAATACATTGACGACGTAAAAGACTTGAAAATTGAAAATGGGGTTTTCCCGCTTCATTACCCGCTTTTTTTGATAAACAATACAAGGGTTCAAGGTTGGGTCAATGCAACAGTAGATGCTGGCATTTATGTAATTGAGTTCGACTCTGTGAGCGTGCTTCCAATCGAAAACCCACCAGGTGGCTTATATGGAAGCTATAACGCAAACTCAACCCGGTACTTAAAGGCATTTCCTTATAAGACGAACTCATTGGAAGAGCGTCAAAAGCTAATTGATTTTTTGCAAAACAATGTGACAGACAACAATTATGTCCTCGTATTTACCATTCAACAATCTACTATTGACTATGAACCTTCGGAATGGGAGGCAGATTCACTGATAACAGGCACTAATTTATTTGCTGTAATCGAAAGCCAAGGTGCAACCAAAATCCGTTCAACAGCGATCAATGGTGCTTCACCTTATGCCTTTTTCTACCGTAAAAACAGGCCCGATTTTACAGGAGGGGGCGAATTTCTTGTTGGTTTAACAGAAAGAATAGATGCAACTTTTCCAGTAGAAGGGCAGTGGAATGAAGGAGCCATTGAAACCGGCCTTATTGGGCCTGCTCAAAAATGGGAGCGGCTTCAATGGGAAATCGAAGGTTTTGAACCAGATAACGACACAATTTCATTGAGTTTAATTGGCGTATCAAAAATGCTGTCGGATTCAGTACTTGTCGAGGATTTGTCAGCTTTTGATACCGATTTGTCAAATGTGGACGCAACTGTTTTCCCTTTCCTTAAACTTAGGTTGAATTCAAAAGACACCCTATACAGGACTTCGCCACAACTGAAATATTGGAGGGTGCTATACGAAGGTTTGCCTGAAGCCGCCATCAACCCCGCTGCTAAGTTCACCTTTCATGCCGATACCTTGGAAGCAGGCGAAACGCTTGGACTTACCCTCCAAGTAAACAGTCTCTTGCCACGGAACATGGATAGCCTCTTGGTAAAATATGTGATTACTGAAGAAAAAACCAATCAAGTAAGGCAATTTCAACAGCGAATTAGCCCACTTTTGGCCAATGATTCGCTCGTACTGGAATTTCATGCCGACACTAGAGGCTTTAAAGGCCAACAGCAAATATTGGTAGAAATCAACCCCGATGACGACCAACGTGAACAACAACATTTCAATAATTTTGGACTCAAGGACTTTTATGTCAAAGGTGATGAGCGAAACCCCATGCTTGATATCACATTTGATGGAACCCATATTTTGGATGGCGACATTGTATCCCCTGCACCCCAAATTTCTATTTCATTGAAAGATGAGAAT
This sequence comes from Saprospiraceae bacterium, assembly GCA_041752395.1. Taxonomy (GTDB): domain Bacteria; phylum Bacteroidota; class Bacteroidia; order Chitinophagales; family Saprospiraceae; genus UBA6168. The sequence goes on from JBGSWN010000246.1 coordinate 6,253, forward strand.
AGGTTTCTTGCGCTTAATGATACTGCCCTTTTCCAAGTTTTTATCAAATATCCAGAGGAGGATGAATCTCGTGGGGTGGCCATTGGAAGTGAATCTATGCAGTTCTTTCCGGCCAATTTAAATGCCACTGGGATGAATAACCGGGCTAGTTTAGTGTTTACTCCAGATTTTGTTGAGGATGGAATCTATCAGTTGTTGGTGCAAGCAAAGGATATATCGGGAAACCAGGCCGGAAAAATTGACTTTAAAGTCAACTTTGAAGTGGTAAATAAATCCTCGATTTCAAACCTTGTTAATTACCCAAACCCTTTTAGCAACGCTACTCGGTTTCTTTATACCATGACCGGATTAGAACTGCCTACCAACTTCAAAATTCAAATCATGACCGTGTCTGGCAGGGTGGTTCGTGAAATCACGCAGGACGAAATCGGAGTGCTAAAAACAGGCACTCATTTAACCGACTTTCAATGGGATGGCACCGATGAATTTGGGGACAAGCTTGCAAATGGGGTTTATTTATACCGGTTTATGGCAAAGGATATAAATGGGAAAGATTGGGACTTGCGGGCTTCTCAGGTGGATAAATTTACCCAAAAAGGCTTCGGGAAAATGGTAATTATCAGGTGAAAAGCTTTTGTGAATTTTTAAAAGTATGGCGCAACCAGCAGCATTTGTTTTGGACCTGTTAAAAAAAACACCATATTGGCTGATTATCTTTATTTGGCTTGGTTGCCTGTTTTCATCACCATTGCTTACTTCTAATGAGGAGCACTACCTACAATTGTCCAAGCAGTTTTTTTCGCCAGACTGGCTGCCAAATTCAATTACATTTACAGAAGCACCTGGAACTCGATATTTGTTTCAAATTATGGCCGGGTACTTTTTAGATAAGCTTTCTTTTGAAACAGTAGCAATTTATGGAAGGTGGCTGTTGGCACTATGTTTTTCCCTTCCTATTGCTAAGTTGATACGCTTGCTCAAACTGCCTTTGGCTTTTTTCTTAATTGCATTTCAATTACTTTACTTAAAAATTCAATCACTGCTGGGGCATGAAAACCTATTCCTTGATTTGGAGCCCAAAGAATTTGCTTACGTGCTAGTTTTTTGGTCGCTATATTATTTATTTGAAGGCAAAAATACAGCCGCTGTTTTATTGGCAACTGCTGCAACCTGGTTTCATGTTTTGGTGGGAGGATGGCATCTTTTTGCGGTTTTTATTTATTTGATTATTGGAGGGATACAATTTTCAAAATTGGTGAAATTGGGACTTATGGCGCTCATTGGAGCCGTTCCAGCATTCTCTTTTTTGATTTTAAATGCTGGCCTTCACGAAAACAACAGTTCCGAACTTCCAAGATGGACTTGGATTTATGCCTATTTTCGGCATCCGCACCATATGGGGATATTCAGAGACTGGAATTATTTTGTTGACGCACATTTAAAAGGCACATTGGCAACATTGCTCGCCTTAGTGTCAAGTATAGTAATTTTGATTCGTAGTAGGATCGCTCAAAAAGCCAAGCTAGTTTTGCGCATGATCACCATCCTTTTTGCTTCGAGCATTTTTTTTGTGATAGTCGCTGCTTTTGACAATCAAGGCGTTTTGCTTGTTTCGCAACCATTTAGGCCAAATGCAATTGCGACCTTTCTAAGCTTGCTTCTGACTTTGTTTTTCTTCGTGGATTTTCTTCGTGGTTTTGCGTGGTTTCCTTCGCTTCGGCAGGCCTCCATTTTTTTTGCCATGAGTGCATTTGTATATTTCAACATCTGCCAATACCAAAGTTTTCGGCAGTTGAGCCAAGGTCAAAACGCTATCATGGAATTAAGTGAATATGCCAAGGCAAACACAGCCCGCAGCTCAAAATTTGTCTTCATGCCGCTCAGCGACGATTTTGGGTTAGATGGCAAAAACAGTTTGAGCTTTACGAGACTTGCATTAAGGGACAGGTTTGTTGTCTATAAATTTGTTCCGGCGATGCCAGGCAAATTGAATGAATGGTATCGCAGGGTGCTGCTCCAAAAGCAGTTGTTGGACAATTGGGAAATTGTTTTTACCTTAAAAGAAAAATATGATGTAGAATGGTTTGTGGATTATGAGCAGAGAAACCATGCAAGACTTAAAGAGGTCTATCGAAATACTGAATATTTTCTTTATGAAATACAGTAAGAGGAGCGGCAATACCAATTGCGGCCAAGCATGGAGCATTGCGAAGCCTACAAAACTAAATACCAGTTCCAATAGGGTTAAGCCAAGAATTGGGATTTATGTCCAAAACAATTTGGCGAGCATAATTTTCCTTCATTTAATTTTTTAATTGTCGAATCCAAAGTTAAAGCATTGGACAGCCGCAAACACATCTTTTATGCAAAAAATGTAGCACAGCTTGCTTTAGGCACGGTGGGTGCCAATTTGATTCAACTCATCACATTGCCCCTGCTTTCACGCTTGTTCACGGAGAAGGACTTCGGTGATTTTGCCATTTTTCACGCCATTGCAGCGATGGGACTTTCAATATCAAGCCTTCGTATGGAATTGGCCTTAGTAGGAAGTTCAGATGTAAATTGGAAAAACAGGCTGGTATTTTCCCTATTCTGGCTCAATTTCGGTTTGGCAATTTTAATATTAATGATAACTGAAGGTTGGATGTACTTTAGTGTATCAGCCTTGGGGTTTAATTTAATATGGCTATTTTTATTTTTTGCGACAAGTGCCAATAGCCTAGTGCTGGAAAGCTTGTTGAACAGCACTGACAATTATAAAATGATTTCTGCAGGCAAAATGGTATTATCCATATCATTTGCTGTGATTGCATTTATCGCAGCTTATTTTTCAATATGGCAAGGATTGATAATTGCGGCAGCAATCAGCGCATCAATTCAATTTCTATTTCTGATTGGAGCTTCCATAAGGCTTGGATTGTCATTGGTAAGTGGCATCAAACCAATTGAGATGTGCCGCCAAAATCGGCCATATATCTTATATTCATCTCCCGCTTCTTTATTGGATGCAATGGCATCAAAGATGGTGGTCATTGGCTTGGCTTATTTTTTTAGCGCCGAACTGACAGGTGCCTGGTTTATGGCCGAACGTATCGTATTGATTCCATTGGCCATTTTAGGGGGAGTAGTATCGAAAATAGTTTTCAAGGAATTTACAGACAAACAAGCTGCTGGACATTTGTACGCATCCGATTTTTATTTATTGTGGCGTATCATGGCATTGATTGGTATTCTTCCAATGTTGGCAATGGTTTTTTGGGGCAAGGACATTATTCCTTATTTCCTGGGGGCAGATTGGGAGAAGGCCGGTGAAATTGCAGCGATTGTGTCCATTTGGGGATTCACAGCGTTCGTTAGTAGTGCAACAAGCAGTGGTTTTATCGTGATTGGAAAGCAGCAACTCACACCAGTTTTCAACTTATTCAGGATTTTCAGCATAATTGTCTTGTTCGCTATTTCATCCTGGACCAACAACTTTTATCACTTCTGTTATGGATATGTGGCTTTGGAATTGTTGCGGTCACTTACAAGAAACCTATCTTTGATTCATTTGGTGAAAAAGCAATCCCTATCGTGAAAATATTGGTGATTCCATCCTGGTACCCGACCCCTGAAAACCATTTAACCGGTTCGGTTTTTATGCGCCATGCCCAAGCCATGAAGTCAGAGGGTTTGGAAGTTGCGGTATATTACCCCGATTTGAGTTTCCCAAACTTATGGAGCAGCAATTTTTCATTGAACCCAAGGCTTAAATTTGAAATAGAAGATGGCTTGCCCACCTTTCGACTGAAGGGAGCTTTTTTTCCGAAGTTCAGTTTCTTGAGCGCCCGAATGTGGCAAAAAGCAGCTTCTTCAGCTTACCCAGCTATCGAAAAAACCTGGGGTAAGCCTGACCTTATTCACGCCCGGAGTTCACTGGGTGGAATGGTCGCCGATGAAATCTTTAGGAAATGGGGCATCCCGTACGTGGTAAGCGAGCACCATACCGATGTTGAGATGGGGCTAACGGGTTGGAAGGCAAAAATGGCGAAGGACTATTTTGGAAATGCGGCGGGACTAGCGGCAGTAAGTAATGGAGTGGGCATTCAGATGACACGTTTGGTCGGACGGCAGGTACAAACCCTCCCGAATTATGTGGACACACAGTTTTTTACGCCCCGAGTGGTGAGCCCAAATCCAGTTTTTACATTTTTGACAATAGGTGAGGGAAGCTACCTTAAAGGGCATGACATTGCCATGGAAGCCTTGGAAATGCTGCTGAAACGAGGCGTTAATGCACAACTTCGGATTGGGGGTCGGATGGATTCGCTTGGCTTGAAACTCCAGGAATCGGCGAGAAAAAAAGGGATGGACGATTCCATGATTTTTCTGGGACTGCTCAGTCACGAACAGGTGAGGGAAGAAATGAACCGAGCAGATTGTTACCTGCACTGCAGCAGGCTGGAGCCATTCGGCAAGGTGCTAAACGAGGCCATGGCAATGGGCCTGCCGTTATTGAGCACAGCCTGTGCGGGGCCAAAGGATATCGTAACCAACGAGGTTGGCTTACTGGTGCCGGTTAACGACAGTGCTGAAATGGCGGCATCAATGCAACAAATGATGGGGGAGGTAAATAAATATAATAAGGAAGACATTCGGAAAGCTGCTGTGGAAAGGTACGGAAAAGCAGTATTGGTGAGAAAATGGATAGGATTTTACAAGCAATCAATGATTGATCGCTAATTATTTGACTTAATGGCATCAGTCACAAAGTGCTTGTATATGTGATGGTAAGGCATATAATATGGCGTATTAAATGCGGAATTATGCCAAAGCAAAGTGAACGTACCCCCATATTTTTGGGTAGTTGCCCATAGTTCATTAAGCTTGGCCAGCATTAAGTTTGGTGGAAGGTTTTGGTATTTGCGTAGGCTCCCCTCCATCGCCGTTAAAGGGTATTCCATGAGTGGCAGTGCTTCTCTTCGTTGACAATCGAACACTGGGAAGGCAAGGCAGGAACCACACCTGAACCCAACTTGTTCCGCATAAGCGAGGGTGCTGTCCCATTCCATTCCTTGGTTTGCCCATATTCGCCAAGTGTCAGGTGCCTGAAACCGCAGGAAATGCTGCCTACCTACCTTCACTGCCTGTCCACAGGCATTTTCCAAACGCATTTTTTCTTGCGCAAAAACGGATTCATCATTGTAGGTTTCATAACTTGGATGAAATCCTATGTGATGACCCCGCTCCTTGATGCGTTGAAACAATTTCTGAATAAAGTGCTGGTGCAAATAGGATGGAGGGTCAAGTTTGTGCCCCCCCCCTGACATAAAAAAGAAATATGCGGATAGATTGACGTTTTCTGCCACCGTCATCAGCATTTCAAAAGTATCATATGGATCTTTCATGCCATGAAACGCCGATGAGTAATAGCTGGAAACACTGAATAATGCTGCAGCGGCATCATGGCGTTTTAATATATCACCGCCTAATTTTTTGAGAAAAAAAAGGGGCGAGGTCCAAAGCAAGGGTTCATCAACGTCGTGGGTCAAGCGGAGACTGGGCTTCAGTGGCAACCGGTCTTGGTCTATTTCCAAGAACTTCAGCATGTTCCATAGCATTTCACAAATCTCGTTTACGAAGGGCCGATGCAAAAACCCAAATTTGTAAGCAAGGCTTTCCTTTGCAGGAAAACGTTGGTGCTCGTCCCTATCCAACTGCACCGATTCTTCCCATCTTGTCAGCATAAAGAAAGCGGCAGCCAAAGCATCATGGCCACATATCACCGTATTGGCAGTGACCTCCAATGCCCCATTTCCAAATAGGATGGGCATATCCAATTCAGGTAAAAAGGGGTTATCAGCAATGGGCTGGAAATTGACATTTATTGGCAAATGGTTACGAGTTGCCCAACCATCAATGTCCATTATAGAATTGAAAAAATGGTCTTCAAAAATGATTTTGCCCCCATTGGCTAATAATAGTTCTGTATGGTCAATATCAGTATAATGAATTTCGTATATCAGTCCCAACCAAGTTCCAAGGAGCACATCGAGCGTGTAACGGCGTTCAGTTTTATGGTTATTTGGCAATAAAATTTTCATGGCCTGAGCAGGAATTGGCGCCGGAAATCGTTCAAACGTCGCAACCAAAAATATGGGATAGAATTTTCCATGCTGATATAGGAGTAGGCTGTTTGTTCGGTGCCATAAGAACGCACATACATCTCAATACCGGGAACTACACTACCTACAAAATCAAAAACCCTGACACCTTCCGCTCCCAATTCCAAGATTGCCTTCCAAAGCAAATAGCTAATGGCGCCACTCTTTACAAAACGCTCATTACTTGCCCGCAATATGTTCCAAGCGGTCATGCCATCGTGAACAATAAAGGCAGCTGCATGGACGCCCCCATGGTCATCCTTGGCATATAATAGTTTTCCGCACCCTCTTTTATGACAAGCATCAACTAGTTCTTCCAAGCGGTTTATATGAAATGGAAGTACCTTTCCCTGCTTTTCATAGGTTTGTTTTAACATCCCGTATAATAGGTTTGGCTCTTGGCCTGAATAAATTTCTACTAAGCCCGAAGCCTTTTGTATAGCTCCCCGTAGTCGGGATTGGAACCCTTCCATAATAACCGAATGAGCGGATATATCTGGAATGACATAAGTATATCTCGTCGTCTGATGATAGCCCAACCATTGTGCAGGCAACCAATTGGTTAGCCTTGGAGGTAGATGCTGTTCAAAGAAGGAAGTTCGGGGCAGGTTTTGCAGTAATTCCTTGACAACCTTATGTTCAAAAGAAAGTTTGTTGCTCAAAGTTTGCCCTTTTGGATAAATAATGTGCCAGCCCATAAACGGGGTAAAAGGTGGCATCCCGATACCATTAAAACCTGCTTTTTTTGTTAAATAATATGGCAAAACACCATTTATCTCCCCAAGCCCACCAGCAGTAACAGCAGCCCAGTTTTGTTCGCCACATACTACATTCAGCCACCAAGGTTGAAGGAACAATGGCACATCAGTCCTACCCTCACAATATTGAAGGTATAGCTCCTTCATGGTGTTGTATAATTATCCCAATCATACTTGCCGGCAAGCTCCACCAAATGTTGCTTTTCCTTACTTTCTTTTGGTCGCTTGATGACCTTTGGCGAGATTGCCCCTTTGCGCTCGCCAATTTGACCATCAAAAATATAAGATGAGATGAGTTTCACAATTGTGCTGGGTTGCTCGCAGAAATCCTCATAATGCACTGTCAAAAAACGAAAGTTAGCGCAGCTTCTGTTTGCTTCCATGATCCCTTTTTCTAAGTGATATAACTGACCAATTACCTGCTCATATTCAGGCAAGCTGACCAATTCTTGGTGGTTTTTTGGCTTTACACTCCACATTTCACGGTTTGCCACTTTATCCTTCCTTCTAGCAGTAATCATGGATTGAGCTGACTCAACGGGGTCTCGCTTGATGAAAATAACCTTCGCATTGGGAAATGTTTGGTGAATTGGGAGCAAGCGCTGGCCAAGGTGCAGATTCTTGAAAATAAATGGTTTTTGAAAATGGGGTACTGAACGATTAAGGCATGGAGTAACTTAGCGTCAAATTTTTTCCAATGCCACTTACAAAGGTAGAATTTGAGACGCTAAAATTACATCAATACTGTGACAACAAGGCATGTGCAAAATATGGTCTTGTTGGAGTGG
>JBGSWN010000247.1:0-75749 GCA_041752395.1 Saprospiraceae bacterium
AAGTTTTAGATAATTATTGAATGATTCTATTTTTTACTGAAAATTAGGATGGCTTTGTCGGTCAATTGCAGTCTAGCCTGAATTAATTGCCTAGTTCAATGTCAGAGTTTAGAATTCTTCTAACCGTAAAATCCATATTCGAGTAACTTTGCCGAAATCGCCAGATAATTGAATCAACCATTTTCACAAAAAAACCAGTGAGCAGCCCACGCCTGCCACTATCACAAAAGCCTGTTACATGATAAACGTTTCCCTGTTGAAAAAAACCTGCGAAGTACCCGGTGCCCCGGGCTTCGAGCAGCGTATCCGGTTGTTCGTCCAGCAAGAAATCGCACCGTTTGTGGATGAAATGACCACCGACTCCATGGGCAGCATCATCGCCGTTAAAAAAGGACGAACCGATAAAAAAGTGATGGTGGCCGCCCACCTCGACGAAATCAGTTTTATCGTCACCCATATTGATGACGACGGCTTTTTGCGCATCCACACCCTCGGTGGTTTTGACCCAAAAACACTGACGGCACAGCGGGTCATCGTGCATGGCCGCCAAGACCTGATTGGCGTGATGGGCAGCAAGCCCATCCACATCATGAAGGCAGAAGAACGCAACAAAGCCCCGCAAATACAAGACTATTTCATTGACCTCGGCATGAAAAAAGAAGAGGTCGAAAAGCTGGTAGCCGTGGGCGACCCCGTGACCCGTGAGCGGGAACTCATCGAAATGGGCGAATGTGTGAACAGCAAGAGCATTGATAACCGGGTTTCGGTTTTCATCCTCATGGAAGCGCTGCGGGAACTGAAAAACGTGGAACTTCCCTACGATTTGTATGCTGTTTTCACGGTACAAGAGGAGGTTGGCATCCGAGGCGCCATTTCGTCGTCGCACCGGATTGACCCGGATTTTGGCATCGCTGTGGACACGACCATCGCTTTCGACGTGCCGGGCGCACTGCCCCACGAAGTGGTGACGAAGCTCGGCGGCGGTGCTGCCATCAAAATCATGGACAGCGGCACCATTTGCGACTACCGGATGGTACGCTACCTCAAGCAAATTGCGCTGCAAAACAACATAAAATGGCAGCCGGAAATACTCACTGGCGGCGCTACGGACACGGTCGGCCTGCAACGTTCAGGTAAGCATGGCGCCATCGCCGGGGCAATTTCCATCCCGACCCGCCACATCCACTCCGTCATCGAAATGGCGCACAAGGAGGACATCCGCAACTGCATTGATTTGTTGAAACTCAGCCTTCAAAACATGGATAGTTTTGACTGGGATTTCAAGTAGGAAAGGTGGTTTTTGGTTTCAGGTTTCTGGTTTCACGGAGGCTACTGCTTAACCAGCCCTTTCGTGAAACTTGAAACCTGAAACCTCCATGCATGTCATCCCCGGCGGCGCTCCAACAAAATCATCATCATTAGGCCGAGCACGATACGTTCTTCTTCGCCTTGCTCAAATTCATTGATTTTGCTGACGGTAAAACGCCTTCCAAAAAACGAAGCTTCTTTCTTTAAACGAACCACCAAGGTTCCATCTGGGCGGCTAACGATGTAGGCGGGGTTGAACAAATAACCTGTCAAAATGCCCAGCAACGGAATTTCACGAAGTACAGCATCCGCTACTTTTACCCAACCGTTTTCCTCCCGAACTACAAGGTCGGGTTGCTGGTTTTCATCAAAAATCTCGTAATGCGCCTTCCACATGGAAGCCCAACCTTTGCGGGCGATGCGGCCTACTTCCTTGCCTTGGGCATTGGTAAAAGTATAGGTCGCCGAAAAATCAATCCATTTGTTGGCCTTGATGGTGTACTTGAGGGCGGACCTCGTCTCATCGGTGAATACCTGCACCTCGTCCACGAGCTTCAGCATTTTCTGCCGGACAAAGCCGAGGTAGTTCCCCGTGGCGTCCTTGGCAATGAAATCGTTGGTGAGCGTGGAGATTTTAAAGGTGAAATTGAGTGGAAATTGAAGGTTGGTCATTCGATTTGGTTTTTAAAAATGAATGGGAACAAAAGCATATTGTTCTTCGCAAACATAATCTAAATATTTTTCAAATGACCAATCTTTTGTTGCTAGAATCTACTCTTCCGCTTTTTGCCCTTTTACAAATGTTGCGTAAACGTAAACCGGGATTTCAAGCTCGGAAAGGTGGTTGTCAATCAAAGGTTTGACGTCCTCCCAATTCAATCCACCCACGCCCGTTGCGAGCTTCGGGATGGCGATAGAATCCAAATCTTTTGCCTTCGCAATTTTGGCGAGTTCCTTCAATGCGTGGTTTACGTCCTTCAGGCTTGCCCTACCCGGGTGCGCGCTGTGCCCAATTGGTGACTCCTGTGTGAAAAGATTGACAATCCGGCTGCCGTTCGCATCGTCCCAGTACCAAGCTGTGCCGGTTTTGGGGTTATGAACCTTGCAATGATGCCTGAAATCCTTGTACATTTCAGGGTGCTGTTCCCGAAGACTGAGCGCTAGGCCGTTGTCAAAATGGTCGTTCGGCGCAATACCATGAGCAATGGCCGAGGCTGATGTGAGGAGGATGTCCCCTGTTACTTCTTTAATCATATTCAAATTCTTTTTTTACAAAAATGGGGCGTAAACCCTGGGGGCGCTTTTCCAAAAATCATTGAAAAAGGTGAGGATAATCACCTCCAAACAGCCACTGCGAAGCCGATTCCCGAATATTTTCCCAATTTTGCCCCAACCCCCTTCACAATAAGTTTAACACAAACACAATATGAAACTTACCCTCCTCCCAACCGGCACTTTCAAACTCGACGGCGGTGCCATGTTTGGCATCGTGCCAAAGCGCATGTGGAACAAGGCCAATCCGGCTGACGAAAACAACCTCTGTACTTGGGCTGTCCGCTGTTTGCTCATCGAAACAGGCAACCGAAAAATCCTCGTGGATACCAGTATCGGCGATAAGCAGGATGCAAAGTGGCGCTCCTTCTTCGAGCCAATGGGAGCGGGCTCTACCCTTCCCGCTCTGGCTGAGTTGGGCATTTCAGCGGAGGAAATAACGGATGTTTTCCTAACGCATTTGCATTTCGACCACTGCGGTGGCGGCACTCGTTTGGATGAAAACGGGAAGCTCATACCTACTTTTCCGAATGCTGTATATTGGTCCAATGAAGTCCACTGGCGCACGGCGATGGAGCCGAACGACAAGGAAAAAGCCTCATTTTTGAAAGAAAATTTTGTGCCCCTTCGGGAAAACGGGCGGGTGCAATTCATTGACGTTCAGCGGGATATGCTGGAATGGCTGCCGGGTTTGAGCGTTCGTTTTACGAATGGCCACACGGATGCGATGATGTCGCTCCACATTGATTCCCCCCAAGGGCATTTCGTTTATTGTGCGGACGCAATGCCGTCCACCTTCCACCTGAACATGCCGTGGGTGATGGCCTACGACATCCGCCCATTGGTGACTTTGGAGGAGAAAAATTGGCTGCTGCAAAATGCCGTGGACAATGACTGGCGGCTCATTTTCGAGCACGACCCGATGACGGCTTGTGCCACCCTTTTGCGAAGCGAAAATGGACGGGTGGTTGTGAAGGAGAGATTTGAGGATTACTTGCCCTCTTGACTTGATAGCACACAGATTTAACAAATGCGACAGATTAGAACTGATTTTGACTAAACGAATCTGTCAAAATCAGTCTAATCCGTTCAATCAGTGTGCTATCCTACCATATTTTCCCTACTTTTGCGCCCTCAAAAAAATAACAATTCAGAATAATCCATGCTGACTGCTGCAAATATTTTCATTAAATACGGTGACCGCACCCTTCTCGACCATGTGAGTTTCACGATTGGCGACAAGGAACGCATTGGCCTCGTGGGCCGGAATGGGGCAGGAAAGTCCACGCTCCTGAAGGTTATTGCCGGGAATGTAAAGCCAGACGAAGGCAATATCCAGCGACCAACCGCCTCCACGCTTGGCTTTTTGCACCAGGAAATGAGTATTCCGAAGGGTAAAACCGTGATTGACGAGACGATGACGGCTTTCGATGAAACGAAGCGGATTGAGGAGCGCCTTGCTGAAATCCATGTCGAACTGGCTACCCGCACCGACTACGAGAGCGATGCCTACATGGATTTGCTCAATGAAATGTCCGACCTTGACCACCATTACCACATGCTGGATGGGGTGAACACACAGGCGGAAGCGGAAAAGATTTTGAAGGGCCTCGGTTTCAAGCAGAACGATTTCACCCGCCTCACCGATGAGTTCAGCGGTGGCTGGCAGATGCGAATCGAGTTGGCGAAAATGCTGCTCCAACGCCCCGACTTCCTGCTTTTGGATGAGCCTACCAACCACTTGGACATCGAGTCCATCCTCTGGCTGGAGGAGTTCTTGCAGAGCTACGAAGCTTCTGTCATCGTTATTTCGCACGATAAAACTTTCCTCGACAACGTCACGAAGCGAACTATCGAAATAGAGTTGGGCAAAATTTACGAATACAAGGCCAACTACTCCCGCTACGTGGAACTCCGCACCGAGCGCCGGGAGAAAATGACTGCCGCCGCCAACAATCAACAGAAGGTGATTGACCAGATGGAGAAGACCATCAACCGCTTTATGGCCAAGGCCACGAAGACGACCTTGGCGCAGTCCATGCAGAAGAAATTGGACAAAATAGACCGTATTGAAATCGAAGACGTGGACACTTCCACGATGAATATCCGCTTCCCGGAGCCGCCCCGTAGTGGCGCAATCGTGGCGGAAGTAAAGGATTTGAGCAAAAGCTACGGGAGTTTGAACGTGCTGAACCACGTCGAATTGACGGTGGAAAGGGGGCAGCGGATTGCCTTCGTCGGGCAGAACGGCATGGGCAAAACAACCCTTGCCAAGATGATTGTGAACCATTTACAACCATCTTCAGGCGAGGTAAAACTCGGTCACAACGTCCATATCGGCTATTACGCACAAAATCAGGCGGAGGCGCTTGACCCTAAAATCACGCTGTTGGAAACGATGGAAAACCATTCGCCACCGGAAATGCGGACGAAGCTGCGGAATATCCTCGGCTCTTTTCTTTTCAGTGGTGAGGACCAGGACAAGAAAGTGTCTGTGCTTTCAGGTGGTGAACGTGCCCGTTTGGCGATGGCATGTTTGCTGTTGCGCCCAATCAATTTGCTGGTATTGGATGAGCCTACGAACCACTTGGATATGCTTTCCAAAGAGGTTTTGAAAGCATCATTAATAAACTACACGGGTACGCTTCTGGTCGTATCTCACGACCGGGATTTCCTCGCTGGGATGGCGGAAACGACTGTCGAGTTCCGGGACAAAAAGCTACACACCTACCTTGGCGACATCAATTATTTCCTCGAAAAAAGGAAACTGGACAATATGCGGGACGTGGAGTTGGCGACCAAAGCGGCAGCAACTTCCAAAGAAAACAACGGAAAGGTTTTGAACAGTGATGAGCGCAAGAACGTGCAGCGTCACCTCAGCAACGCCGAAAAGAAAGTGGAGCAGCTCGAAGCCAAAATCACGGACATCGAGAACCAGATGGCCTTGCCGGATTTTTATTCAAAACCCAACAGCCAGAAGGTGATGGACGAATACGCCAAACTGAAAAATGAGCTGGAAGCGGCGATGACGGAGTGGATGGAGGCGCAGGAGGCGTTGGGGTAAGGGGATTTCAGATTGACGATTTACGATTTTGGATTGGGGAGAAGGAACGTCGGCGAGGTTTTGAGCTTCGCCGACGTTTTTTTATGCCCGTGCCAGTTCAAAAATGGTAATCTCAGGTGGCATACCCACCCTACCGGGATAACCAAGATAACCGTAGCCACGATTGACATATAATTGCTGGTCGCCCGATTGATAAAGTCCAGCCCATTGCTTGAAGGCCCACTGAGCAGGGGAATAGGTCTTATCGAAAATATTGATACCAAACTGCGCACCATGCGTATGGCCACTAAACATCACGTCAATATCAGGAAACTGCTTATTTACTTCTTTGTCCCAATGTGTGGGGTCGTGGCTTAGGAGCAGTTTCACAGCAGCATCGTCGGTGCCTTGCACTGCTTTGGACAAGTTTCCGTAGCTATGAAATCGGTGCGTTTGGCCCGATATATTCTGCACCCCTACAATGGCCAATTTTTCGCCTCCCAAGGTTATTGTCCGGTTTTCATCCATCAATAAATCATATCCCATTGCCTTATGTGCCTGCATTAAATTATGCAGGTTTTGGTTTTTAGCTTGGAGGCTTGGCCATGCTACATAGTCGCCATAATCGTGGTTTCCAAGTGTACTATATACACCCAATGGCGCTTTTATTTTATCGAAAATATCAATATAGTCTTTTACTTCACTGGCTTCATTGTTGACCAAATCGCCTGTAAAGAACACCATATCCGGCTTTTTTTGCATGAGCAGTTCCACACCTCCTTTTACGGCAGTTTTATTGAAAAAAGAACCAGAATGTATATCGGAAACCTGGGCAATGGTCAACCCCTCGAATGCTTTCGGGAGGTCTTTTATCGCTAAACGTATATTGCGGATACGGTAATCGTGCGCACCAGACAGGATGCCCCATGTAAAAGCGGTGGCCGGAAGAGATGCAGCAATGACGGCGGTTTTCATCAGGAATTCAGAGCGGGCAATAACGCCTCCATCGCCATTCACGCCGCTTGCCACATCGGTACTTGGGGAAATTGCCTCCTTTAACCATTTAAAAAGCCGGATTATATCGTCAACCAGGATAAATGCAACGGAGAACAATTTGGACACATAAATGATAAGCAAACTCGTCAGGATTATCCTGCGTAGCCTGCTTTCCAATAGGTCGGGATTGGCAAAATGGTAGGCCCAAAGCCCGGTCAGTGTCACCGTCGTAAATCCCCAGTACAGCCATTTCACGATGGATTGAGTTTGGTTGCTGGTGTTCTGAAATGCTACCTGGACTCCCTGCCACACATACCAGTCAATGAGCAGTAGGATGCTGCTAACGATGGTTATTAAGATGAATTTTCTCGCTCTCATTTCTACAAGAAATAGGATAAAAAATAAACTAGGGTAATGGCATTCTGCATTTAAAAACCCCTAAAGCGTGATAAAGTTGATTGTGGCACCTAGCGTGTCAATTTCAATTGAAATAGAAATATCTTAATCATTTTGGGTGTTTGTCCATTGATAAAACTACTTTTGCACCTACTTTTATTCATCAACGTAACTATCCTCTAACATGAAAAAACTCTTATTTCTATCCCTGACAATGCTCTTGGCAAATGGATTACTTTTTGGGCAATTATTACCTCAGTCCCCAGCAGCACCTCCTGCAGCTGTTGATAATGATGAGGTGTATAAAGTTGTAGAAACGAGACCACTGTTTTCCAGTATAACATGTGACTCGCTGGATAGGAAAACTACGGAACGAATAGACTGCGCTGCCAAAGCCCTTCACGATTACTTGTATGAGCATTTGAACTATCCTGAAATTGCAAGGAAAAATGGCGTAGAAGGAACTGTGTATGCGAACTTCATTATTGAAAAAGATGGCAGCATTACGAACATCAAAATCGTACGTGACATTGGTGCAGGCTGTGGAGATGCAGTTTTAGAATTGTTGAGTAAAATGCCTAAATGGGTACCAGCCATGCAAAGAAATAAGGTGGTACGAATTCAACAAATGCTGCCAGTCAAATTCATGCTGAAGGGTGATAAGCCAGTGAAACCACCTTTTAAACCCTAAGAGGTGCTCGTCTTAAGTTTCTTGGTGATGTCTTCAATTCATCGTCCTCGCAATCTTCTCGATATTCAATGAATTGGCCATCGCACTGAATATATTATAGTATGTGCCCTGCCTATCGTACAGTTCATCGTGCAGGCCCTCCTCCACTACCCTGCCGTTGTCCATCACGATGATGTTTTCGGCGTCAATAATCTGAGAAATACTGTGGGAAATGATGATGACCGTGCGGTCTTTTTTGATGGCGTCGAGGCTCTGGCGGATTTGCTCGGTGGCGATGGCGTCGAGGTTGGCGGTCGGTTCGTCAAGAAAAATGATGGCGGGGTCTTTCAGGAACAGTCGGGCAATGGCAATGCGCTGCTGTTGGCCGCCGGAGAGCTGATGGGCGTTGGCTTCGTAACCGTTCGGGTTTTGGATGATTTGGTCGTGGATGTAGGCTTGCTTGGCGGCCATCTCGATTTCGGCTTGTGTGGCGCCTAACTTTCCGTAGCCAATATTCTCGGCAATCGTGCCTTTAAAAATATGGTTTTTCTGGAGAACGAGGCCGATTTTGCTCCGCAAATAAGTCGTTTCAATCGCTGTTAAATTGTTGCCGTCCAAATAGATTTCCCCGGAAGAAGGTTCGTAGAATTTATCCAAAAGGTTAATCAAAGTGCTCTTCCCAGCCCCGCTCAAACCGACGAGCGCCGTGATTTTGTTGGGTTCGATTTTGATAGAAACCTCCTTGAGCGCCTGCGTGCCGTTGGGGTAATGGAAGTTCACATTGCGCAGCTCAAAATGACCTTGAATGGCTGGGCGCAAACTACCGCTCTGTTCCACTTCGCCCTCGGCCTGCACAATTTCAAAATAGCCCTCAGCATTGATGAGGGCGTCGTTTACCTCGTCGTAGATGCGGTGGAGCTGGCGAATGGGGCTGGAAACATTGTTGAACAAGAGAATATGGAACATGATGGTGCCGATGGTCATGCTGCCGCTCAGCACAAAATACGAGGTGAGGATGATGATGGCGACCACGCCAAATTGTTCAATGAAACCTTTTATGCTGTCGAAAACAAAGCTGAGCTGGCGGGTCTGCATCAGGTTTTGGGTCATGCTGTACTGCAAATCTTTGTGTTTTTCCGCCTCCAAAGGCTCCCGAACGAAGGATTTTATGACCGTGATGGAATCAATCAAACTGATGATGCCGTTGCTTTTATTTTCCCGATAGGTACGCATCCGCCGTCGGAAGCCACCGAGCTTCTTCGCTTGTAACTGACTGATATAGAAGTAGATAGGCAGGATGGCAAGGCCCACAAGGCCCACATAGAAGTTGGCGTTGAACATAAAAATCAAGGCCACGATGGAATTGGCGAAGAGCGGCACGATGTCAATGAAGAAATTCTGGACGAGCCGGGTCAGGCTACTGATGCCAAGGTCAATGCGGGTCTGGAGCTTGCCGCTTTCGTTGTCGGTGGAGGTGTAAAACGCCATCCGGTAGGTTAGGATGCGCTCCACAATGGTCTGTGCGAGGTCCCTCGTGATGTAAATGCGAAGCTTTTCCCCGTAAAATTTCTGCCCAAACTGCACCACGGCGTACACCAATTCCTTCCCAATCAGCACCGCACTGATGAACAGGAGCAAGTCTTTTCCATCCATCAAGGTCTTGTGCGCCACGGTCAAGGCGTTGATATTGTCTACGGTGAGCGAAGCACCCAAGCGTTCACTTGGGCGGCAAAGGAGCCAATGGCCGTCAGGCTCAAAGTTGCAATGAGCAGTTTGCGGTATGGCCGGATGAAGGGGCGGGTCTGTTGGAAAAGGGCGGTAATGGTCATTGGCCAAAAACAATAAATGGTGTTTGCTATTAAGTGGCCAAAGCTATGGGTTTTCAGTTCCTGTCACAGCTTTTTGTCCATTTCCACTACCCAGATACCCCGCAGTTCGTCCACACCGTAGCCTGTTGCCCTGTCATTTGGGTACAGCTTCGCAATGCGTTCCAAGGTTTTCGGCAGCACCTCCTCGTTCGGTTTGCCGTGGCATTGGAGGCACATCTTATCGGTCATGATGGGGAAATAACCCACCTGCTTGCCGTTGATTATCTGCATTTTCGGCTTTAGTTTTTCTCCTTTGGCGAGTAGTGCTTTTCCTTCGTTAATGAAGGCGGTTTCAGCCTCGTTGGCGGCGTTCTTGGCGTTCCGGTTTTTATCGGAAACCCGCTTGATTCCTGCATTCAAGGCAAGGGCCATGCTATCAGTCAGCGGCATTGCCCTCGTCGAACAAAATTCCAAAGCGCCTTCCGTCCCCTTCTTGTTGATGGCGTTCAGGAGGTTTTTGCCCAATACACCCTTGGTCTGCATGGCAAGCTTTTGTCCCTGTTCCAGCGGCGTCAGGCTGGTGTCGCCAGCGGCCATGTACTTGCGTTTTTCTGCTTCGTAATGTGCGTCGAACCATCCCGGCTTTTCCAGTTCCGTCACATAGAGGTAATTGGCGATGGCCGTGATTTGTTCCTCCGAGAAGCTCATTTTCGGCATCAATCCGAACCGCTTGACCGCTCCGGGCATCTTGCTGTTTTCCTCGGTCGGGTTGTTTATGTAGGCCACGATGTCCGCCACGAATTTTTCCCTCGAAACCCCGTCCCCGACATAATGGGTTTTCACGCCGAACATGGGCGGAGCAATGCGGTTGTCCATCGTCGCATTTGGGCTGTGGCAGGAGAAGCAGTTGGTTTCGAGGAGTTGGAAGCCTTTGGCAAGGTCGGCCTCCGTTACCGAAGTATTGTCTGTGCTGGCATTTTTCGAGCTATCATTGCTGCAAGCCGCAAACCAGATTAGGGTTGATACTGTTAATATCGTTGGCAAAATGGCAATTCTCATCAGCTTGATTTTGGTTGAAAAAGCTGCAATTAAGCGAGTATTGCCGTAATCATTCACGATAATTGTCACAAAGCATGAAAAAATCCACTCAAACCTTTCCTGCCTGTAATCGTCTAAGCGCCTAAAATCTTGATTCATGAAAATTTGCCTACTCATCTTTGCATTGTTTTTTTCCTTCGGTAAAATCAGCGCCCAATCCCTTTACTTCCCGCCCCTCACGGGCAATGCCTGGGAAACCCTCTCCCCTGATTCGCTCGGCTGGTGCAATGACAAAATCCAAGAACTTTATGACTTGCTCGAAACCAACAATACCAAGGCATTCATAGTCTTGAAAGATGGCAAAATTGTCCTCGAAAAATACTTCGGCACCTTCACCCAAGATAGTTCCTGGTATTGGGCATCGGCGGGGAAAAGCATGACGGCCAGCCTTGTCGGTATTGCGCAGCAAGAAGGCCTGCTCAACATCGAGGACAAAACCAGCGACTACCTCGGCACTGGCTGGACGGCCTGCCCGCCCGACAAAGAGGCGCTCATCACCATCAAAAACCAACTCACAATGACCTCCGGCCTTGATGATGGTGTGCCAGAAAATGCCTGCACGCTCGACTCCTGCTTGCAATACCTCGCCGATGCTGGTACCCGCTGGGCTTACCACAATGCTCCATATACTCTCCTGGACGGGGTCATCGAAGCAGCAACTGGGCAGAATTTCAACCTGTTTTTCAATCAAAAATTCACGCAAAAAACAGGCATTTCCGGGCTTTGGGTACAGGTTGATTACAACAACGTCCTGTTCAGTAAGGCGAGGAGCATGGCCCGATACGGCATCCTCGTTCAAAACAGCGGCACTTGGAACACCACGCCCGTACTCACCGACCCCGCTTTTTTTCAACAAATGGTGACACCTTCGCAAACCCTGAATGAATCCTACGGCTACCTCTGGTGGCTGAACGGGCAGCCGAGCTACAAGCTGCCGGGTTTGCAAATCAACTTCCCCGGCCCGCTGTTCCCCGCTGCACCCGACGATATGATTTCCGCTTTGGGTAAAAACGGGCAGTACCTGAACGTGGTGCCGAGCCAAGGCATCGTGATGGTTCGGATGGGTGAAGCACCGGGCACCAACGATGCCGTGCCCGTCGTGTTCAACAACGATATTTGGTTGAAATTCAATGAATTGGCTTGCGAGCCTAGTGCGGTTTTTGAAAAAGGGAAGGAAGTGAATGTGCTTCAGTTTTCGCCAAATCCAAGTGATGGAATCATTCAAATAATTGGCCCAGATTCGGGAAAAGACTTCACGATTGATATTTTTGATGCGGTTGGACGCCATGTTTTTTCTTCGGAAAACGGCTTGAAGTTGGACTTGCGCTCGCTGGGCAGCGGGCTTTATTTTGCGAAATTGGAACAAGAAGGGAAGGTGTGGTCAGGTCGGTTCATGATACTTCAATAATTTAAAAGTCATAGGTATGTCTATCAAACAATTCCTTATCTTCCAGCATATATTCCAAAATTGGTCGGCATTTATCTTTGCAGGCCGGATAGAAAACATTGGGTTCTCTTTCTTGATTGATAGTCGGCTTTCCCCACCAAAATTCTGCCAAAGCAATTGGCTTTAATTGATGGCATATTGCATATTGAAGTAATTTAGGTGCAGCACATTCCCCTGCTGCTGATGGGGGATTTCCATGAGATGAACGCTTAAATATTTCCAACAGGTTTTCCTTCTTTCCCGAAAGGTTCAAAAAATGGTAATTCTCAAATAACCGTTGTTGCAAGGCAATTGATTTTTGCCTGCTTTTTTCTTTTAACGCATCTATTTCCGCTTGATTATTGGAAGCCTTTCTTAGGGTACCAATTTCAGTCAGCTCTGTCATCCCTTTGTTTATGAAAAAGTCATCAATAGAATCATCAAAAACAGAAGGTATGAATCTATTGCATATGGCATTTTTAGGTAAATTACCTGAAGCTGTTCCTAAATAACCATAACTATTGTCTTCTTTTTGAACCACAAGAACTCCAAACATTTTCCCTTTTTGGATATGGAAGTCATACGCCCACTTTTGAGATTCTAAGTCAAGGAATGTTTGAAATTCTTTCGTCGCTATTTTTGCAATTTCAGGAATATAAAACCCAAATGGGTTATTGAGTTTTGAAGGGACATTGATATTGGATATATCCGTTTTAAAGTCAAAAATGAGTTGTGCTTCCACTTATAGTTGTTTGAATAACTGATTGGTGAACTTAAAAAGGGGGCAAGCCCCCTTGGAGATATCGTTTTTCCAAGGTGGCTTGCCCCCTTGTGGAACCCAAATCCTCAAGCAGTTGGTCAAACAACTTTAATGATAGTTCCTCCAAAAAAGAGATGCATGTATTATATCTTTCCCTGGCATTTTTGACATGGTTAAGTCATTGCAAGAATAGCAAATTTGACTAAATGAACTTGAAATCTATGCAGCAATCAAAACAAAAAAGGCCGAGCAAACCCGCCCGGCCTTCCTATTTCTAGTCTGTCGCTATTTACTTCGTAAACAACAGTTCACGATACTTCGTCAACGGCCAAAGCTCATCGTCCACCATCAGCTCCAACTTATCGCTGTGGTAGCGGATGACATCGAAAAATGGCTTCACTTTATTGCAGTAAGCATCTGCCTTTTTATCGGCATGTTCCATCACATTCGCCTTTTTGCGCTCCTCAATCATATCGTCCACGTTCTTTTTGATGGCGCCGATATGCTCAGATATATCCTTGATAAGTTCCAGCTGCTCAGAGGCGTATTTTTTGAAATCCTGCTCAAAAATGTCCTTCAAGCCCTTCACATTTTCAATCAAAGTATTTTGGTAGGCAATGGCAGTCGGAATCACGTGGTTTGTGGCGATGTCGCCAAGAATGCGGCCTTCGATTTGTACCTTTTTGATGTACTCTTCCAACTCGATTTCATAGCGGGCCTCGATTTCACGATGGTTCATCACCCCGTGGTCACCAAAAAGCTTGACGGCTTGCTCGGAAATCTGCGCTTTCAACGCTTCGGGCGTTGTCGTGAAATTGCTCAGTCCACGCTTTTTGGCCTCCTTCACCCAATCGTCAGAGTAGCCGTCGCCCTCGAAGCGGATTTTCTTCGATGCTTTGATGTACTCCCGCAGCACATTGAAAATAGCATCGTCCTTCTTCATTTTTTTAACCTCAATCAGCGCATCCACCTCTACTTTAAACTCCCGCAATTGCTGTGAAACGATGGTGTTCAGCACCGTCATCGGCTTGGCGCAGTTGGCAGAAGAACCCACCGCCCGGAACTCGAACTTGTTGCCAGTGAAGGCAAACGGAGAGGTGCGGTTACGGTCGGTGTTGTCCAGCAAAATCTCAGGTATTTTGCCCACCACGTTTAGCTTCAACTCCGTTTTTTCTTCTGGCGAAAGGCTGCCGTCGCTCACCCGTTCCAGTTCATCCAGTACCGCAGAAAGCTGCTGGCCGAGGAACACGGAAATGATGGCAGGTGGCGCTTCGTTTGCACCCAAGCGGTGGTCGTTGTTGGCACTGGCGATGGATGCCCGCAGCAGGTCTGCGTAATCGTGAACTGCTTTGATGGTATTGATGAAAAAGGTCAGGAATTGGAGGTTCGTTTTCGGCGTTTTGCCAGGTGAAAGCAGGTTCAC
The DNA here is from genome assembly GCA_041752395.1 of Saprospiraceae bacterium. Lineage (GTDB taxonomy): Bacteria > Bacteroidota > Bacteroidia > Chitinophagales > Saprospiraceae > UBA6168. The sequence goes on from JBGSWN010000247.1 coordinate 14,201, forward strand.
GCCCGTGTCCGTGCTCATGCTCCAGTTGTTGTGCTTGCCAGAGCCATTGATGCCAGCGAAGGGCTTCTCGTGCATCAATACCTTGAAATTGTGGCGGGCGCCGACCTTACTCATTACGTCCATCAGGAGCGAATTGTGGTCAACGGCGAGATTGGCCTCCTCGAAAAGCGGCGCCAATTCGAACTGGTTCGGAGCTACCTCGTTGTGGCGGGTTTTTACCGGAATGCCCAATTGGATGCATTCGATTTCCAGTTCCCGCATGTAGGCCAAGGCCCTGTCGGGAATGGAACCGAAGTAATGGTCTTCCAATTGCTGGCCCTTTGCCGCACCGTGGCCTAGCAACATGCGGCCAGCCAAGGTCAAGTCGGGCCGGGAAGCTGCCAGTGCCGAGTCAATCAGGAAGTACTCCTGCTCCCAGCCGAGGGTGCAGATGACCTTGTCAACGTTTTTGTCAAAATAGCGGGCCACGTCCGTTGCGGCAGCATCAATGGATTGCAGCGCACGAAGCAACGGCGTTTTGTGGTCGAGCGCCTCGCCAGTGTAGCTCACGAAAATGGTCGGTATGCAAAGCGTCGTTCCCATCACGAAAGCTGGGCTGGTGGGGTCCCAGGCCGTGTAGCCCCTTGCCTCAAAGGTGTTTCGGATACCACCGTTCGGAAAACTAGAAGCATCTGGCTCCTGCTGCACCAACTGGCCACCGTCGAATTTGTCAATAGCAGCACCATCGCCGACTGGCTCGAAAAAGGCATCGTGCTTCTCGGCAGTGGCGCCCGTGAGCGGCTGGAACCAGTGGGTGTAGTGCGTAGCGCCCTTGCTCATCGCCCAAGCCTTCATACCCGAAGCTACTTGGTCGGCGATTTTGCGGTCAATTTGCTGACCATGCGTATTGGCTGCCGCTACTGCATTGTATGCCTCTTTAGGCATATAATGCTTGGCTGTGCTGGTGGTGAAAACATTGGAAGCGTAAAGCTCAGACCTGCGAACACTAGGTTCATTGACCTGCACTGGACGCCTGTTTAGCGTTTCTTGAATCGCTTGAAAACGGATAGTTGCCATGTTGTTGATTTCTTTTTTTGATTTAGTTTGAAAATCGGCGCAAAGGTAGGAGCAAATTGCTTTTGCAAAAGCTCACCCCCTAAAAAAATAGGGGTTTGTGGAAAAATAATTGACCTATTCCAGATTTTTAACTAAAATAAGTGGGGGCATTTGTCATTAATTTGATTTTAGCAAAATTTTGTTGCATTTCTTTCACAATGGGTTGATGCCTTTTTTCAAATTTTGAAATGAGTTGAATGGAAGAATAATACGCCGTATGGTACGGAGTAAATCAACCAGATTTCGAGCACATGTTTACCGACGGGTGAGCATGAGCGAGGTACGGCGCTACGATGAGCTTTACCCAAATCTCCCGTTGGGCTGCCTTTTGGATGACCATGCTTTACCAAAAAATTGGAAAATGGACATGAGCGAAGCCTTTACGGATAGGTTTTAGTGGAACCGAATTTTAGGAGGCTGGATGAATTTGATGGCTATTCGACTATTCTATTTCTGAAGATTTTACTTACCTTACGCCCTCGAATTGCCAATCATTTAAAGCCTTTATGAAGTCTTCCACGAAATTAATGTTGGGTATTTGCGGAATCATCTTGGCTTCCGTCTTATTGTTTCCTGCATTTTTCAGTAGGGACAAAGCGGCTGAACTGCCTGATGTTGTTGACTTCAACTACCATATCAAGCCCATCATTTCCGACCGCTGCTTCAAATGCCACGGGCCGGACAAGGCCAAACAAGAGCATGAGCTTGGCCTAAATACCGAGGCTGGCTTCTTCAAAACATTGAAAGAAGACTCCACTCGTCACATCGTGGTGCCGGGCAATCCAGCGCAGAGCGAACTCTACCGCCGCATCATGGAAACCGACTCAGAAGAAATGATGCCACCGCCGGAAAGCAACCTAACGCTTACCGATTTTGAGAAGGCTTTAATCAAAAAATGGATTGAGCAAGGGGCAAAATACAAGCAGCACTGGGCCTTCATCCCGCCCACGAAGCCAAATTTACCAAAGGTGAAAAACAAGGAATGGGCAAGGAACGAAATTGACCTTTTCATTTTGCAAAAGCTTGAAAACGAGGGACTTAAGCCAAATCCAGAAACAGACCGAGAGCGCCTTTTTCGCCGAGCAAGCTATGACATCACGGGCCTGCCGCCCTCCCCTGCCCTGCTCGACCGATTCCTAGCCGACGGGGCTGCCGATGCTTTTGAAAAAATGGTGGATACCTTGCTGGCCATGCCCAGCTATGGCGAACACCAAGCCGTTGCTTGGTTGGACGTCGCCCGCTACGCCGACTCGCACGGCTACCAAGACGACAGTTACCGCTCTCAATGGCCTTGGCGGGATTGGGTCATCCACGCCTTCAACGAGAACCTGCCTTATGACCAGTTTGTGACCTGGCAACTGGCTGGCGACCTTTTGCCGAAGGCAACCAAAGCGCAAATCTTGGCCACCGGCTTTTGCCGAAACCATAAAATCACGCAGGAGGGCGGGGTAATTGAGGAAGAATATCGAGTGGAATATATCGCTGATAAAACCAACCTGTTTTCAACGGCTTTCCTTGGCTTGACAATGGAATGCGCAAAATGCCACGACCATAAATACGACCCCATTTCGCAAGAAGAATATTACAGCACTTATGCCTTTTTCAACCAAAATTCGGAGCTGGGTTTTTATGGCGACGTGAGCAATGTGAGCATTGCAGAAGCCCCTGTGATGATACCAACTAAGGGCGAACTCGATAGCCTGCTGCGTTTCATCAACCACTCCCAGCCCGACTCGGTCGTTAGCATGGTTATGCAGGAATCTGATACGCTTCACAAAACCTATATCCTGAAGAGAGGACAATACGATGCCCACGGCAAGCAAGTTATTTTCGGGACGCCCAAAGCTGTGTTACCCTTCTCCGATGAATTTGATTGCAACCGCCTCGGGCTTTCGGACTGGCTTTTTGATGAAAAAAATCCGTTGGCAGCACGGGTCGCCGTGAACCGTATTTGGCAGCAATTTTTTGGCGTAGGGTTGGTCAAAAGTGCGGAGAATTTTGGCAGCCAAGGCGAGCTGCCCTCGCACCCTGAGCTGTTGGATTGGCTGGCCGTTGATTTCAGGGAGCATGGCTGGGATGTGAAGCGATTGGTGAAAGAAATCGTGACTTCGGCTGCCTATCGGCAATCGGCAACCACCTCCCCCGAAAAACAGGAACATGACCCAGAGAACCGCCTCGTGAGCCGAGGGCCTCGCTTCAGAATGACGCCGGAAATGATTCGGGATACTTGGCTGGTCGTCAGCGGCTTATTGGACCCGATGATCGGAGGTGCATCCGTTCGGCCTTACCAACCAGCCGGACTTTGGGAGGAAACCAACGCAGGCGATGGCCGTGGTTCCCTGACAAAATATGTGCAGGACAAAGATGGCAAGCTTTACCGACGAACGATGTACACGATTTTCAAGCGGACGCTGCCCCACCCTTTCCTCACCACTTTTGACGCCAGTTACCGGGATGTGTGTGCCATGAAACGCCAGCGAACGAACACCCCGCTGCAAGCGCTGAACCTGATGAACGACCCTTTGATGCTGGAAGCCAGCCGTACGCTTGCGCAAAAATTATTGAAAAAAGAGGTGGCTTCCTTTCCAAAACGGTTGGCGGAAGCCTTCCGGTTAGTGGCTGCCCGGCAACCCAGTCAGCAAGAGTTGGTGGTTCTGGAAAAACATTTTACCGAAAGGAAAAACGAATTGGCAACAAAGCCAGACATGGCAAAATTGCTGCTAAAAGTTGGTGAAAGCCCAGTGGACGAAACGCTCGACCCCGTGGAATCCGCAGCGCTGATGGAGACGCTGGCGTTGGTTTTCAACATGGACGAGGTGATTTGCAAATAGAACAACTACACATTTTTTAACACATAAAAACGTAACAGCATGAAAAACGTAAAACAGATTTTAGCCCAAAAGGGAAACATGATTTTCACCGTAAAACCCAATTTGACGGTGTATGAAGCCATTCGTGTAATGGGTGAACACAATGTCGGTTCGGTACTGGTGATGGAGGGCGACCAGTTGGTGGGCATCCTCACAGAGCGGGACTACGCAAGGAAAGTGGTGCTCAAAGGCAAGTTCAGTGCAGATTTGTTCGTCCGGGAAATCATGACGCCGCATCCCGGCCTGACGGTGGTTGGACCGGACATGAGCATCGAGGACTGCATGGAAATTATGACTTCAAAAAAAGTGCGGCACCTGCCTGTCATGGAAAACGGAAAGCTGCTCGGCCTCATTTCCATCGGCGACGTAGTGTCCATGTACATCAGTCACCAGCAAGATATAATCGAAGATATGACCAGCTACCTTTATAGGTAATTGTAAATTGAAAATGGGTAGTTCAGGATTACCCACGGCCTCAATTCTCCATTTTCAAGCCTCCATTTTCAATTCAAATGAGTCCACTACTCGAATCGCAGCTCAACATCAATCGTCGCACTTTTCTTTCCCGGATGAGCTTGGGGATTGGTTCAGCGGCACTTGGTTCCTTGATGGTTCCAAGTCTTTTTTCCTGCAATCCTGATTCAGAAGACGGGAACAGCTTGGCTGGGATGCCAAATTTTGCACCGAAGGCGAAACGGGTGATTTACCTGTTCCAAAGTGGCGCACCCTCGCAGTTGGAGTCCTTTGATTACAAGCCTTTGCTTCGCAAAATGCACGGTGAAGACCTCCCCGAAAGTATCCGCATGGGCCAGCGCCTGACGACGATGACCAGTGGGCAAACGAAGTTCCCACTGGTGGGTTCTGGCGTGGACTTCAAGCAGTACGGTAAAAACGGGACTTGGGTCAGCGACTTCTTTCCTTTCACTGGGCAAATTGCAGACGACATCTGTATCGTGCGCAGCCTCTTCACGGAGGCCATTAACCACGACCCGGCCATCACTTTTTTTCAAACTGGCCACCAACAGGCTGGCAGGCCGAGCATGGGCGCTTGGATGAGCTACGGACTTGGTAGCGAGAATGAAAACCTGCCCGCTTTCGTCGTGCTGACCAGCCGGGGCGGCGGCAATGCACAGGGACTTTACGCCCACCTTTGGTCGGCGGGCTTCCTGGATTCTTCACACCAAGGGGTACTGCTTCGGGGTGGCAAAGACCCAGTGCTCTACCTCAACGACCCCAAAGGCATGGCCCCTGCCGACCGCCGACGCTTCCTTGACCACCTTGCGGAACTGAACCAAGAAAGCTACGACGAACTGGGCGACCCGGAAATCGTTTCGAGGATAAAACAGTATGAAATGGCTTACCGAATGCAGACTTCGGTGCCGGAGGTGATGGACATCCAAGGCGAGCCGGACCATATCTTGAAAATGTATGGCCCTGATGTGGTGACACCCGGCAGCTATGCAGCCAATTGTTTGCTGGCGAGAAAATTGGCGGAAAAGGGCGTTCGTTTCATCCAGCTTTACCACCAAGGCTGGGACCAACACGGCAACCTGGTGAACGAAATGGGCATGCAAGCCAAGCAAACTGACCAGCCCTCGGCGGCACTCATCAAGGACCTGAAACAGCGGGGCCTGCTGGATGATACATTAGTTATATGGGGCGGCGAATTTGGTCGAACCAACTACTGCCAAGGTCCGCTTGACGCAAAACTTTATGGGCGGGACCACCATCCACGCAGTTTTTCGGTATGGATGGCGGGTGGCGGCATCAAGCCAGGTTTTGAGTACGGCGAGACGGACGAGTTCGGCTACAATATCGTGAAAGACCCCGTGCACATCCACGATTTTCACGCCACCATCCTGAATCAATTGGGACTTGACCATACTAAAATGACCTACAAACACCAAGGTCGGCGCTATCGTTTGACGGATGTTTCGGGGGAGGTGGTCAAGGGGATTTTGGCTTAAACGCTCAGATTTTCTTCATCCAATACTGCATCGACTTCTTGGTAGGTGCGGCTTCGCCAATATCCAACCACTCAAACTGGCTTTGCAAACCGGGAACGGGTTCATAGCCTCTTTTTTTCCAAAAATCATTCAAAGGTCGGTAATCGGCAGGTTTTGCCGGGTGGTCATCGGGTCGAACGACGCCGCAAAAGCAGGTATGATGGAATTGACCAAAAGAGCGGACATGGGCTTCCCGTTCATTGAAGAAACGATGGCCGAGGCCATGTCCCCGGTATTGCGGCAGCAAAATACTTTCCCCAAAATAAAAGATGGTAGAAACGTCTAGCCCTGCATTTTCAAACGGCTCCCGCACTTCCTCCGTCTCATCTTCCAATGGGATGCAAGTGGTAGCACCGACCATTTCACTCTCAACAAATGCGGCAAAAAGCAGGGAGCGGGGCGAATCGGAATAAGTCTTCAGGTAATCCAATTCGTATTCCAGACTGCCCTCGTATAGGTACGGGTAGTCGTGAAAAACGGCGATGCGCAGCTTTGCCAATGGCTCAAAAACTTGCACAATCTCGGCGCCACGATAGGTTTGAAAGTTCAGGTCAGCCATTTTCCGAAACCAATTTTATCCAAAGCGGAAGGTTGTAAAAGGTAGCCACTCGGGTGATTTTGCCATTTTTCACTTCCAAAAAACTAGCGGCTGGCAGCACGTATGATTGACCGTTCGCAGGCGGAAACCCTTCATCCGCTTTCTTATAAACACCATTGACGGTGAACTCAGCAGCCACTTTCTCACCTGCTGCTTCTGTATAAAAAACCATATTGGTGATGGTTTCCTCGTAGCATTCATCCATCATTTGCATAAATTCGGTGAACAGCGCAAGGCCAAGCCGTGGCTCGCCTTGGTTTGGTTCGTGGCGGATATTGGGGTCAAGCAAGGACAACATGCCATCGAAATTCTTGGCGTTAAAGTAATTGTAGTAATGGTAAACAGTTTCTAATGCGGTCATTTTTCTAATTTAAAATTTGAAGGGCAAAAATGGGTTTTCCTTTCCAGCCTTCCTTTTTTGAAATAAAAAAAGCCGGATGAACGCTTGTGGCTCACCCGGCTTTTGCTTTAAAGCTTCAATCAATTCTTCGTGACTTTGTACGTGTATTTAGGCACGTTCAAAATCAGTTCAATGGTATAATTGCCAGCCTCGGCAATGGCGATATTGGCACCACCGTATTCCAGCTTGCCATTGGCATCATCATCCCCGAAGTTCACGTCCCAAGCGTCGTTTGCCCGGAACTTGATTTCACCGACAACTAGGTCCGTGGTGAGGGTCAAATGGCCAGTGTTGGCATCATAAGTCATTTTGGTATCAGAGTCCCAGCCAGTTGGGGTGGCACTGCCGATGAGGCCCCAATCGGTGAGTACATCGGTATAAGTCAAATTGTTGAGGTCAACATTCATGCGGTACATGCCAGCAGCCCCAAGCGGAATATCATCACCACCCGGGTCGAGAATGCCGTCAAGTCCAGTATCACCCCAGTTTACATCCCAGCTGAATCCTTGTGTGAACTTGTGCTTTGCATCAACATCGCCAACCCAAACATAACCCTCGTAAGTCTCATCGCTTTTCAGGGAGGTTATTACGGTTGCTGTGTTTGTAGGGGCCCAACCTTGGTAGCTGCCCGGCACTTGGAGCACCGGATAAACCACCACCGTCTCGTAAGGTGTAACGGTAATGGTGATGGGCGCTGAAACAAGTTCGGTCACATCGCTGCTCACCTTGGCACGAACCCGAATCTCCATATCGGTTGGTACATCGCCCGGAAGTTCCTTCGCAAGCATGATACTGTTGATTTTCTCGACAGTAATGCCTTGCATGGCCTTTGTATTGGTAACACCAAGTGCTATAGCCGTTGCGAAGTCATTCCCAGCCTTGTCCATTTCAACGGTGTAAGATATGGCAGCCTGGAACCCAAAATCTGCACCTGTCCAGCTAAAATCTGCGAAAGTATTGGCAGCATCTGCTTCCGCCAATACATAGGTAGAACCGCCCGAAGGCGCTGTAATGGCCGGGGCTGCGCCGGGAGTAACTATCGGGTCGAAGTTCTCGTCCTTGCATGCTTGGAAAAGCAGCATGGAGGCCATTATGAAACTTAGATATTTACGAATCATCTTTTCATTATTTTGAAAAAGACAAGGTCGAAAGGTTTTTTCAACCTTGTCTTGATTAAAAATTTAGATACCAATCAATAGCAACCAGTGCCATTTTGTTTCAATTTATTATTGGCGTTCAAATCCTGTGAAGGAATTGGGTACACGTCACGGCAGGCATCTACCGCTGTGCCAGCGGCCACGCCACCTTTCCAAGGCCAAGTATAGGAGCCATTGGTAAATTGCTTGAAACGCACCAAGTCTGTCCGGCGATGACCTTCCCAAAGGAGTTCCCTTACCCGCTCATCGAGGAGGAAGTCCAAGGTCAAATCAGCACTGCTGATATTGCCCGTTGGCCCCCCGTAAGCCCTGTTACGGATATCGTTCACATATTGAAGTGCAGTAGCTTGGTCGCCACCGCCACCGCCACGCAGTACGGCCTCTGCATACATCAAGTAGGCATCTGCCAAGCGGAACATTGGGAAGTCGGTGTCCACGAAGGTAAGGTCAGAACCAGGCGCACCAGTGGAGGTGACGTTCTTGTATTTTGCGACAGCATAACCCTCCGTAAACTGGGAGATGTCGGCAATTTCCAAGCTTTGGCCATCGGTGTAGAACTGGTTGCGGGTATCCGATTCTGAAGCGAATTTCTCAATATAATAAGTGTGGTCAGGGCTGTCGAGGTACAGCTTGATGAGGTAGGTGCCATTGGCAGGGATGGCGATATTCGCACCACCTGCTTCCAAAATAGCATCAGCGCCATCATCACCATAGTTCAAGTCCCATCCATCGTTCGCCCGGAACTTTGCCTCCCCTGCAATGAGGTCGGCAGTAATAGTCCACGCATTTTCCGTGGCATCATAGGTCATATTTTGGTCACTGTCCCAGCCGTTGGCGGTTGCGGAGCCGATAAGCCCCCAATCCGTTTTGAGGATGGTATAAGTAAGCGCAGTCAAGTCCACATTGATTTTATAAAAGCCATCTTCCGTCACCTTGAGGTTGTCGCCTCCTGGGTCGAGTGTGCCATCTGCACCCGTATCGCCCCAGTTTGTGTCCCAACCGCCAAGCGCAAACTTGAATTCAGTATCGGCGGGGAACCAGAAGTAACCTTCGTATTTATCGTCGCTGTTAGGCGAGGACAAAACCGTTGTGGACAGGGCTGGGTCCCAACCTTGGTAGGCACCAGGAACGTTTACCACCGGGTAGCCCGTATTGCCCTGGTTTGCTGCAACAATAACGCTGCCACCACTGCCCGCTGCTGGATATTTGTTCACGACAGCGCTAGTGGTGCGAAGGCCGCCCCAACCGCCGTCCAAACCAAAATCACTTGCCGCCATGCTACCGCCAACTGGCGCATGTACCAAGAAGGTCATGCCGCCATAAGTGCGGGTATGCACGCCATCAAATGTGATTGGGAAAATGATTTCCTTTGATTTGTTATTGTCAGCAAGGAACAAATTGGCGTAGTTCGGCTCCAATTCATAACCAGAATCAATCACTTTTTTGGAATAAGTAACTGCATCTGTAAAAGCATTTTTGCCCACATAAACCTCAGCGTTCAAATACAATTTGGCAATCAACATCCATGCGGCAGCTTGGTCGGCACGGCCATATTCGTTGCTCCGAGGAGTAGCCATGTCCGGCTCGAATGCTTTGATCTCTGTTTCCAACCAAGTATAAAGGTCAGCGGCAGAAATCTGCTCTGGAAAGAAAGCACCTACGGCATCTTCTTCTGTCACAAATGGTACATTGCGGAAAAGGTCAAGCGCATGATAGTAGCTGAGGGCACGCAGGAAACGAGCCTCTGCACGGTAGGTTTTTATTTCGCTGCGCAAACCAGCATCCACGTTGCGGCTGTCCAACTTGGAATCAGTTGTTTCCCGAAGGAACTCGTTGCAGATTGAAATTTGGTAAAAAATGCGGCTGTAAGTGGCATAAATAAAGCCATCGTCGGCGTTCCAATCCTGCTGGTGAAAGTCCTGGATAGTAGCGTCGTTCCAACCGATCACCGCTTCATCGGTGGATAGCTCCTGCAAGTACCAGTACATGCGCAGGTACTGTCCGAAACCTTCGTCAATACCGGCGATGTCCGCCTGACCTGCTGGGCCTTGTTGGCCAGTAACGGCCAAGCCTGAATAAAGCCGTGCCAACACTTTTTTGTAGTTGGCGGGATCCTCGTACACGGCAGCCGACGTGAGTTCATCCTTGTCGGTGGGCACTGTGTCGAGGTCTTTAAAGCATGACGAAAACACCACAAGTATTCCCGTCAAGAAGCTTATTTTTAGCAATGAAAATTTCATGTCTTATAGTTTTAAGATTTATCAAAACCGTGCGTTCAGTCCAAACAGGATGGTACGTGAACGTGGGTAAAAATTATTGTCAATACCGTTGTCAATCTCTGGGTCAATACCTTCGTACTTGGTGATAAGCAGTGGGTTTTGAACCGTAGCAAACACCTTAAGAAAATCAACTTTTTGCACCATGCTTCCAAAATTATAGCCCAAGGTTACGTGGTCTAGGCGCAGGAAGGAGGCGTTTTGAACAAAATAATCGCTCAAGTACTGCGGGTTGTTGAAGTCAAGGTACGAAGAAATTGAGTTCACATTGCCAAGGTAACCAGTCGGGTGGTAAAGGTTGGCATAGCTCGTACCGGATTGAACGTTGTTGTAAACGTAGTTACCGATATTGGCACGGCCAGCAAATGAGAAATCAAAATTACCATAGTTAAAGGTAGAGGTAAAGCCGAGGAAGTAATCCGGTGCCGCTTTTTCGTGGCGGTACAGGTCGTCGGCGTTCACGAGACCATCGCCGTTTCGGTCAACGTAGAGGCCCTCGACAGGAACACCTGCTGCATCGTAAACCTGCTCGTACACATAGAACGAGTTTGCTGGAAAACCAACGCTGTGGATTTGTGCGGTATTGCCCACACCACCGCTGATGGTGCCTGTCAAAACACCATTGTAGCTTGGGTCGTCAGATGCCGTCAACTTGGTGATTTTGTTTTGGTTGGCTGTGATGTTGAAACCAAAATCCCAGTTCATTTTCTGGCTGCGCAATGGGTTTAAGTTTATTGAAAACTCAACCCCCTTGTTTTCCAAATCACCAATATTTGTATTGATAAAATTGGAAAGGTTTGAGCCTGCTGGCACTGGAATGAAGTTCAACAAGTCCTTTGTTTTACGCTGGTAAACCTCGATGGAACCATAAATCCGCTCGTTGAGGAACCCGTAATCAATGCCAGCATTGGTAGTTGTCGTTTCTTCCCATTTGATTTTGCTGTCATAACCGCCCGGGCGCAAAGTCTGTACGAAAGTATCACCAAACTGGTAACCAGCGTTTTCAAAGCTCGCCAAATAGCGGGGAAGGTGAACGTAGTAGTCGCCAATTTCTTGCTGACCGGTCACACCCCAGCCAAGCCGCAATTTCAGCGAAGAAACTGTGCCTTTGCCATTGGTGTCAACTACTTTATAGCCAACGGCGGCAGCTGGAAATACACCCCAGCGTGAGTCCTCGGAGAACCTGGAAGAACCATCCCGACGGATGGTACCTGTGAGCAAAAGCCGGTCGAAGAAGGTCAAGTTTACCCGGCTGAACAAGGAAAGCAGGAACAACTCGCCCGAGTTATCGCCAGTGGCAGTCTCGGTTCCGGAGATATTGCTGTTGGTGAAATCATCGGTGAAATAGTTGCGCTGCCAAGAGTAGCCGCCCATCACATCCAACTTGACTTGCCCCATTTCTTTCACATAATTCAAGTAAAACTCAAGGAGGCTGTTTTCCTTGGTTTGGCTGTAAGTGTTTTTTATACCACCATCAAAAAATGCAAAAGAGGCATTTGCTGGCACATTGATATTTCCCTCACCTTTTGATTTGTCATAGGCAAGGTTCAAGTTTGCCCGAAGCTCCGGCAAGAAACCAAAACGGTAGTCAAAACTAGAGCTGACGACAAAACGCTTGACGTTTGATTCGTCATTGCGAAACTTTAGCTGCGCAAGTGGATTGGCTGGTGCCAAAACGTTAGGGTCGCCATTGCCTTGCAACCAAGTAGTATAGCCGCCATAAGGACTGTTTTCATCGAAAATAGCTTGGGTAGGGTCAAAAAACGAAGCAGCACCGATAGCGCCCCTGTTCCCAAAGCGGTTGTCCGTGTTCATGCCTTTCAGGCTGAAATTCACTTGCAGTCGGTTGTCAATCAACTTAGGTGAAAGGTTGATAGAAGCAGTGGTACGCTGAAAACGGTCGGTGAGGAGGATACCTTTTTTATCAGTGTATCCAACCGACGCACGGTAGGGCACAGGGCCTACACCGCCTGTGAAGTTCAGGCTGTGGTCATGTCCGACGCCAGTTTCGTAGATGGCATCCTGCCAATTGGTGTTTGCGGTACCCAACAAGGCTTTGGATGGGTGTCCATCGGGAAATTGCGTATTTATTAAGCTTGCGTACTCGCTTGCATCCAGCACATCACCCGTTTCAAGTGCATTGCTGAAGGACACATTTCCGTTGTACTCCACTTTCACCTTCTGGCCAAGTTTTCCCTTTTTAGTGGTGATGATGATAACCCCGTTGGAGGCACGGCTACCGTAGATGGCCGTTGCAGAGGCATCTTTCAAAACGGTGAAAGTCTCGATGTCGTTAGGGTTTACGAAGTCAAAAATGTTCCTCGCACCAGAAATTCCTCGGTTGTCAAGTGGAATTCCGTCAATCACAATGAGCGGGTCGTTGGAAGCACTCAGCGAAGAGCCGCCCCGGATACGGATTTGTGCGCCACCACCAGGGTCTGAGCTAGGGGTGATTTGCACGCCGGCCACTTTGCCCGCCAGCAATTCTTGCGGAGCAGTAATGGCCCCACGGTTGAAGACCTCGGAGTTGACCTCTGTAACAGAGCCAGTCGCATCCTCCTTTTTCACTTCACCGTAGCCAATGACCACGATTTCGTTGAGCAGGGTGCCCGCTGGCATCTTAACATCAATGGTATTGCTGGCATTGAGTGCCATTTCTACCGTTTCGTAACCTGTGTAACTAAACCGAATGGCGGTTGCCCCGGCAGGTACGGACAGGCTGTATGTGCCATCAACATCGGTAACAGTCCCCGTCGAGGTACCCACCACCAAGATGCTTGCACCAATCAGCGTTTCCCCAGTGCTGGCGTCGGATACCGTGCCGGAAATAGTCCGTTGACTAAATCCCAAAGCGGGTAAAGTTGCCATGCCGAGGAGCAGAAAAAGTTTGTGAATAATTAGTTTCATACAATTTTACTTAAAGTTAGGAATGATAAAATTCTACCAGTTGGAAAACGTGTTTTGAAGAACGATTGAGCGGACTAGATTGCTTCGTTAATTTTTCATTTTTTTTAACGAGGCAAATACTTAAAACAACAAATCAAAATTTGGGTTCGTCAAATTTAAGTTTCAAATAGCCCCGACTTGAATTGTCAAAATGACAAATGAAAATGCTGCATTTACCAAAATTGCGCAGCGCCACATCCTAGGTACAAAGTCACGGTGTTTTTGACAAAATCACTTGTTCTTTTTTTGCAAAAATTGATGTAATATTGTCCAACTTTTCTAAATAATTTAGAATCTGAGGTAAATTAAGCTAAGAATGAAACCTACATTCGAGCAGATTACGAGCAATTCAAACAGTTCTTTCTTGTGGCGGCGCTTCGTGCAGGCACGTTTTGATGCGCCATTTCATTATCACCCTGAATTGGAATTGACGCTCATCATTAAAGGCCGTGGCAAGCGCATGGTCGGTAGGCAGGTGTCGAGTTTTGAAGCGGGTGACTTGGTTTTGCTCGGCTCAAACCTGCCGCATACCTGGCTCAGTGGAGACCCCGTGAATGAAAAGCAAATGGTAGAACAGGTTGTCATCCAATTTAAAAAAGAGTTCGTTGGTGATGGGTTTTGGGAAATACCAGAAATGAACAAGGTCAAAAACTTGCTGGAAAAAGCTAAATACGGCATCCAGATTTCGGGTAAAACCCGAGATGCTTTGTCCAAAAAAATCAATCAAAAGGCGGCAATTTCACCTTCTCAAAAATTGATTCAACTCATTGATATCCTGATGATTATCGCAGAGTCTAAAGAATGTGAACTGATTGATTTTCATTTCATGGAACATGCCCCAACACCCCTGGAAACGGAGCGTTTCAGGAATGTTTATGCTTTTTTATCAGAAAATTATACCTCGGAAGTAAGCTTGGAAACCATCGCAGCCATCGCCAATTTATCCCCGACTTCTTTCTGTCGTTTTTTTAAAAAAATTGCAAGGCAAACCTTTGTGGAAGCGTTGACCAATTTCCGGGTGAACCATGCCGCCAACCTGCTTTCCTCCACCGAAAAACCTGTTGCCGATATTTGCTTCGAAAGTGGCTTCAGCAATATTTCCTATTTCAACAAAGCTTTCAAAAAAACGCTTGGTCAAAACCCAGTGGCCTATCGAAAATTCCAATAAAAATTCCTTCACTAGCAACCATTTTGGTGCTTCCTCACCCTTGATTTTAGATTTATTATGAATACAGTTTTCCAGTTACCTTCGCCACTATGTTAGCACGACCGCCACTTCTCAGCATCATCACCGTGGTTTACAACGGCGCCTACTACCTCCGTGGGACCGCCAATTCTGTGCTTGTGCAAACCTATCCGCATATCGAGTACATCATTGTGGACGGCGGCTCAACCGACCATACCCCGCTGGCCATTCAACTCGCCGAAATAGCCAATGACAAACTGCTCAATGCCAAGATTTTCAAATGGGTAAGCGAAAGGGACAAAGGGCTGTACGATGCCATGAACAAAGGGATGCGCATGGCGACAGGTGATTTTATTTGGTTCCTCAACGCGGGCGATGAATTGCCGGAGGCGACCACCGTGGAGAAAATGATGTTGAAATGCGGCCCTGAAACCGATGTTTTTTATGGTGAAACTAACCTTGTCACCTTCACCCGCCATGTGCTTGGAACACGCTCTGAATTGACTACGCAGAAACTTCCAGCCGAACTGGATTGGGAAAGCTTGAGAATGGGCATGGTTGTCTGCCACCAAGCCTTTGTTGCCCGCAAGTCAATAGCACCCAATTTTATGGAAGGCAACCTAGCTGCCGATATTGACTGGGTCATCGAAATTTTGAAAAAAAGTCGGCAAACAGTTAACACCAACATGGTGCTGGCCAATTACCTGACGGGGGGGGTTTCAAAGCAACGCCACCGACAATCGCTTCGGGACAGGTACGTGGTTTTGAAAAAACACTATGACCTAGGGCCAAATATTTGGGCGCATTGCCGCATAGTTTTGCGGTCTTTTTTTGCGAAAAACAGCTATTGATTTCAGTCTTTCAACTGGTTCATGATGCCCATCAGGTCCAGTTCCTGCCAGCTTCGGTAAATTTTCCCATCCTTCATTTCATAAATCACCTGGCCAGTCGAGGAGAATTTCTTGCCAGTAGCTGGCATTCCAAAAGCATCGCCCATGTGCGTTGCCTCCACTTCGTAGCGAATGGCAGCGT
This sequence comes from Saprospiraceae bacterium, assembly GCA_041752395.1. Classification (GTDB taxonomy): domain Bacteria; phylum Bacteroidota; class Bacteroidia; order Chitinophagales; family Saprospiraceae; genus UBA6168. The sequence continues at coordinate 29,767 of JBGSWN010000247.1, forward strand.
AATTAGCATCCGCAAAGAGGTGAGTGATGGTAAAATGCGCATCAGGAAAAGCCTGTTTGTAAAATTTTACCAGTTCGTACATGCCCGCAATCCCTTGCATGGACTCTGGTTGGAGGGGGTTCCCATCGCTCCAATCTGGATGGAAAACCCTTGGAATGAGCGTCTCGTTTTGACCTTTGTTCCAGCCTTCTTCGTACCAAATTCGGATAGTTTCGGCATTGGCTTCCGATTGGTGCAGGCGCTTGACGGGCATGCATTGCGTAAGCAGTAAAATGGCAAGCAATGAAAGTAGGTAAAGATGCTTTTTCATAACCAAGGTTTAGGTTAAAAAGAAAGATTGACACGGCAATTTAACATTATTGGGACGATAGCAATAACTTCGTGCCTTAAATTTTTGCGATGCGTGAATATTGACACAACTCCAAATTTCGCACAACAAATTCGGTTTTAAAACGTACATTCTGTGGCTGCAAACTGGCAGCTCATCAAACATCCGACATGCAGTTTTTATATCCCGGTTTTCTCTTCGCCTTAGGCGCTTTGGCCATTCCTATCATCATCCACCTGTTTTATTTCAGGCGGTTCAAGAAGGTGTATTTCACCAATGTCCGCTTTTTGAAGGAGGTAAAAGATGAAACCAGTTCCCGTCGCAAGCTGAGGAACTTGCTCGTCCTTTTGGCCCGTTGCCTGGCTGTTGCAATGCTGGTATTTGCATTTGCGCAGCCATTTATTCCAAAGGATGTAGCGGTGAAACAAGGTGAAAATGCGGTGAGCGTTTTCGTGGACAACTCGTTCAGCATGAGCGCTTTGAGCCAAGCTGCACCGCTGTTGGAACAAGCAAAAAAAAGGGCCAAGGAAATCATTTCCGCCTACGCCGTGGAAGACAGGTTTCAGGTTTTAACCAACGATTTCGAAGGAAAACATCAAAGGCTGGTGAGCAAGGAAGAGGCAATTGGATTGGTGGAAGAAATCAAGGTGTCCCCTGCCGTTAGAGCAGTTTCCCAGATTTTATCGAGGCAAAAACAGGCACTTGGTAGCGGCACTGGTATCAATAAAGTAAGCTACGTCATTTCTGATTTTCAGAAAAACATCAGTGATTTCGAGAATTTCAAAGACACTGTTCTGGATGTGAATTTGGTGCCCTTGCAAGCAGTGCAAGAAAAAAATGTGAGCATTGACAGTGCGTGGTTTGAAGCCCCGGTACAGATGCTCAGTCAACCCAATTCACTGGTTGTAAAAGTGAAAAATTGGAGCACGGATGCTGCCGAAAACGTGCGCTTGACTGTGAAATACGATGGTGAAACAAAACCAGTTGGCGAATTGAATATTCCGGGAAGCAGCACCGTGCTGGATACCGTTGTTGTGAACATCCAAAAACCGGGCTGGCATGTAGCGGAATTGGCGCTGACTGACTACCCCGTGCAGTTTGACGACCATTATTTCTTCACATACAATGTTGCGGAGCAAATCAATGTGTTGGTAATCAATGAGTTGACGCCAAGCCCATACCTAGAAGCAGCCTTTAAAGGCATTAGCTATTTTAACGTGAGCAACCAACCGGTCAACCAGATAACCTACTCCAAATTCCAAGAGTACCAATTGATTGTAGTGAATGGTCCGAACAGTATTTCCAGCGGCTTGGCGCAGGAACTCAGGCAATATGTGACCAATGGAGGAAATGTGTTGGTTTTCCCTTCGACTACATCAAATTCTGCGACTTATAATGCATTTCTGTCCACTATTCCCGCCAATGAACTGGGTGCTTACGAGCAATTGGAACGGAACGTGGCCGATGTGAACACTGCTGAATTTGTGTTCAAAGATGTTTTTGAAAACAAATCGGCGAACCTGAAATTGCCCATCACGAAAGGCAATTACAAACTCAGCACCATGGCCAGCCGGGGCGAGGAAAAACTACTGACTTATCGGGATGGAAGCACTTTTTTGGGCAAATTCAAAAGCGGACAGGGCATCCTCTACCTTTGCGCAGCACCATTGAATACAGAGGTGAACAACCTTGCCAACAGCGGTGAGATTTTCATTCCAATGCTCTACAAAATGGCCATTTCAAGTGCCCGCAAACGGCCAATCTCCTACACCATCGGGCGGGACGAAACCATCGAAGCGGACAACCGGGTGAAAGGTGGCGAGAGTGTTTACAAAATGCGGGGTGAGGCAAAGGATGGCAAAGTGACCGAAGAGTTTATACCGCAGCAGCGAATCGTTGCATCGAAGGTGTTTATTGGCTTGCAAGACCAGATATTGGACGCCGGTTTCTATGATTTGTTCCTAAATCCCGATTCTACCTTGGCAAAATATGCCTTCAATTTCGACCGGAGGGAATCAGATTTGACCTACCTGAACGGGGATGCGCTGAAAGAAAAAGCCACCAATAACATCAGTATTTTGACCGATAACGCCTCGGCAAGTTTGGAAGGCGTGGTGAGCGACCGTAGCAAAGGCGTATTGCTTTGGAAATGGTGCATCATCATTGCACTTATTGCACTGGCTTTGGAAGTGTTGTTGTTGAGATTCTGGAAAGTGTAGGCGAGAAAAAAAGCCCGCCTCGTTGCCAAAAGATTGGCAACGAGGCTCAACAACGGGCAGCATCAGAATGAGGTATCACCCCCACCCAAAACTAAAGAGTGTGAATTCAGGAAAACTGACACAAAACCCACCAAATAGCAGCATCCCAGCCCATTTTACAATAGACGGAAAGCAAAACTCGGTGCGGATTATGCCTTGCTAAAACATCCGTAGCAGCCTGGTAAACATCAACTTACAGGAAATGAACTGATGGGTAAGCCTACTTTACTTGGCAAGTTTGGGGTTGGGCATCTATTTTTTTAGCACTTGGTGCTAACTACTTAATCGAACGAAGATAAATGTAACAAAACGAAAAAACGTTCCGTCCTACTTTTCAAATTAACAAACGGCAATTTAGTGTACGAAATACGTGGAATCCTTTTTTTAAGATTTCCACTTTTTATCTTCGCAAAAGTGGGTTAACCTTGTGCGATAATCAATGACTTTTTCACCCTTCCACCAAATCAGAATGACATCTACAAAGGATAATTTATTGGTATTTGGGTTGTACTTGGCAGTACTTTTTGTTGCCCTGCCTGCTTTGTTAATTAGTCAAACAACACAGGAGGCTGAAATTGTTGCGAAAAAAGCCTTGTTTGATTACTTGCCTACTGACAAAATCACAGAAATAACCATCACGGCAAATTTTGACTCCATTAAAGGAAATATTCGAAACAAAGATTACGAAGTAGGAGTTTTCTCGATAAAGCTAAGCAAAAAAAACAACTTGGAACTTGCGGTAAAAATGCGCCCTAGGGGCAAATCACGTCGCATGATGTGCGACTTCCCACCGCTTAAAATTAAATTCAACAAAGAAAGCCTGGACTCGAACGGACTTGAGCCATTCAATGAATTTAAGCTGGTTACGCATTGCAATGAGAATGAAAGCAGCAACGAGAATATCCTACGGGAATACTTGACCTACCAGCTTTTCTCTATCCTCACGCCCTATAGTTTCAAGGCAAGTCTGGTAAAAATAACTTACAAAAACACGGGGAATTCCTTCAAAAAAATGACCCAATTTGGCATCATCATTGAGGATGCGGAGAGCATGGCCAGCCGGAACAACTGCCATACGATGTCACAAAAAGTCATCCCACTGGATTCCCTTCACTCCAACCAAGAGAAAATAACCTCTGTTTTTCAGTACATGATAGGCAACGCTGATTGGAGCTACGCAATGGCCCGTAACACAGAGCTGATACAGCAGGAAAATGGCGTCATTATGCCAGTCCCCTATGACTTTGACTATGCAGGATTGGTAAGCGCACCCTACGCCCGTGCCAATGCAGCCCTTGGTCAAAAAACAGTGCTCGACCGGGTGTACTTAGGGAATGTAACCGACTATGAAGGGCTGCGAACCATCTTTACCTATTTCGGAAATAAAAGGAAGGAACTAGTCAGTACCATTGATAATTTCAAGGAACTGGATTCCGACGTCCGCAAAGAAATGCTGGATTATTTGGAGGAGTTCTTTGAGGTAACCTATGATAAAAACAAGGTAGAAACTGTAATGCTTGCCGGTATTAAAAAGAGCTGAACCCTCTAATTTTTCATGAAAAACAATCACGTTCAAACCTTTTTCCAACCCTTTGCCCCTAAAAAATGTGTTTTTCATCGAAAAAATAAAGCCAAATCATCGGGGCAAGCCCACTTTTGTCGCATCATCATTTTTAGTTAATAAGTTTATTCACCGACTGTAAAAATGCTAACTGGCTTGACGCCAAATGGCCTTTTAACTATTTGTCTATCAACTAGTTAGTAGCACTTAATTTAAATCACCTGACAATGAAAAAATCTACTGGACTCCTCGTCCTATTACTATCGTTTTTCCTCACCGGAAGCGCATTGGCCAATAAAGAAACAGGAACCATCAAGGGCATTGTGTTCGGCAACGACAACCAACCTGTCAGCTTCGCCAACGTGCTGCTATATTCCGCAAAAGACAGCTCATTGGTGAAAGCGGAGTACACCGCCGATGATGGCCAATTCGAATTGCAAAGCATCGGTGCTGGCCGCTACTGGCTCAATGTGAGCTTTGTGGGAATGGCAGATTTCAACTCAGAACCCTTCGACCTGACGACTGGTCAAAATCTCAACTTGCCCCAAATAAAAATGACCACGAAGGGCGTGGACTTGGCGCAAGTCACCGTCACCACTAAGAAACCATTGGTAGAAGTGCATCCCGACAAGACGGTTTTTAACGTGGAAGGCAGCATCAACGCCACGGGCAACAACGCCATGGAATTGCTCCGCAAATCGCCCGGCGTGGTGGTGGACAACAACGACAATATCATCATGAGCGGCAAGGGCGGTGTTCGGATTTATATTGACGGAAAGCCGACACAACTCAGTGCCAACGACCTCGCAGCTTACCTGAAAACCATCCAAAGCACGGACATTGCGACAATAGAAATCATCACAAACCCCAGCGCACGCTGGGATGCTGAGGGCAATGCAGGCATCATCAATATCCGCATGAAAAAGGACAAGCGGCTTGGTGGCAACGGCAATGTGAACCTCGGCTACGCCGTTGGGCAGCGTGAAAACTACGAAGGCTCGGTGAGTGGCAACTACCGCAACAAGCTGATGAACACCTTCGGAAGCTACAGTTTCAACGATGGTGAATGGCTGGAAATCATGAACATTTATCGGGAGCAAAACGGGACCATGCTCGACCAAAAAGGCCAGAACGACAACCATTGGCGCTCCAATAATTTCAAATTGGGCAACGACTTTTTCATCAACGACAAAAACACGATTGGCTTCCTCGTGAACGGCTACGAAAGCAAGCAAGACGATAAGGGCAATATCCGAACGCCCATCAGTGCCATTGGCGGCAGCCAACCGGACAGCACCTTGATTTCAAAGACTACCACGGATGGCAAGCGCCGCAACTACAATTTCAACCTGAACTACCGCTTCGACGACGCCAAAGGGAAAATCTGGAACGTGGATGCCGACTATGGTTTTTTTAAAAATGACAACAGCCAAATACAGCCCAACATGTATTTGAACGGCGATGGGAGCGACCCGAATGCCATCCGTTCCGAGAAAAACTACCACATGGTGACGCCAATGAACATTGACATTTATACGCTAAAATTAGACCACGAGCGCCCATTGCTGAAAGGCCAGTTTGGCGCAGGCATCAAGCTTTCTTACGTAAAAACGAACAACGATTTCAATTTTTACAATATCCTCGAAGGGGAGGATGTAGTGGATGTGGACCGCACCAATTTTTACACCTACACTGAAAATGTGAATGCTGCCTACACAACTTACAACCGCCAGTTTGGTAAATGGGGCATGCAACTCGGCCTCCGTGCAGAGCAAACCAATTCCGAAGGCGACTTGTCGGCTTTGAAAGATGTCAATGATGAAAACGTAAAACGGGATTATTTCAACCTGTTCCCATCCGGTGGATTGACTTATACTTTGAACGAAAAACACAGTTTCCAACTGAATTTCAGCCGCCGATTGGACCGGCCCAGCTACCAAGATTTGAACCCATTCGAGTACCGGTTGGATGAATTGACCTTCCAAAAAGGAAATCCGTTCCTGCGTCCGCAATACTCGAACAATGTCCAGTTCAGCCACACTTTCATGCAGATGGTCAACACTTCGTTAGCATTCAGCCATACCTCCGACCTCATCGAGCGCTTGGTGGATGTGTCCGATGTAAATGACAAAGCGGCTTTCGTTACTTTCCGCAACCTGGCCGACCAGAACAATTATAGCATTAACATCGGTTCGCCTATCCCCATCACCAAATGGTGGAACGGTTACGTGAATCTGAACGGTTACCGCACCGATATCAACGCCGATTTTGGCGAAGGAAAAGTAGTGGACGTGACTATCCATGCTTTCAATGGGTACATGCAGCACACCTTCACGTTGCCGAAGGATTTTTCAGGGGAGATTTCGGGCTGGTACAGCTCGCCCTCCATCTGGGGCGGCACTTTCAAAATGAGGCAAATGTGGGGCATTGATGCAGGTGTTTCCAAGAAACTGCTGAAAGGAAAAGCCACGCTGAAACTCTCCGTCAGTGATATTTTTTATTCTCAAAAATGGGGCGGAAAAAGCACTTTCGGCGACCTCTATATGACCATTGATGGTCGGGGTGACAGCCGCCGTTTCCGGGCGAACTTCTCCTATAATTTCGGGAACGAGCAGGTGAAAGCCAGCCGCCGCCGCAGCACTGGCTTGGAGGACGAAAAGAATCGGATAAAAAATTGATGCGTTCAGCATTTTAAAAACTTCATACTAATTCAATTTTATTTGAGCAGGTGGCACGAGGCCACCTGCTTTTTTTTTGTTGACAAACGAGGTAGATAGGACACAGATTAAACTGATAAAACGGATTGACACAGATTTAATCTGTTTAAATCGGTTCAATCTGTCAAATCTGTGTCCTGTCCTTTTCGCATGCCTTATCTTTCCGCCCAAAATCTAGGTCATGGTAAAAAATTTGGAGCATATCGGCATCGCCGTCAAGGACTTGAAAGCAGCCAACGAACTGTACGAAAAACTGCTCGGAACGCCCCACTACAAGACGGAAGCCGTGGAAAGCGAGCACGTCTTGACTTCATTTTTCAAAACAGGCGAAGCCAAGATAGAACTGCTCGAAGCCACCTCACCGGACAGTGCCATTGCCAAGTTTATCGAGAAACGAGGCGAAGGAATCCACCATATCGCCTTTGAGGTGGAGGACATTTTGGCAGAAATGCAGCGGCTGGAAGCGGAAGGTTTCACCTTACTAAATAAGGAACCAAAACGAGGGGCGGACAATAAACTTGTTTGTTTCATCCATCCAAAATCGGCAAATGGGGTACTGGTGGAATTGTGCCAAGAAATCAAGGCAGAAGGCTAGTTTTTGCTTGCATGCAACGCCCGCCGCAAACGGTCATTGATGGCCATTCCCAGGCCTTCTTCCGGTAAAAATCGGGTGAGAATTATTTCCGCTCCGCAAATATCCGCCAGCCGCATGATGGAGAAAAGGTTTTTGGCAGCCTCGTCAAAATCACCTTCCGCCGAAAGCTGAAACCGGAAATCAGCGGGCACATCCTCCAGGTTTTTTCCGAAGGCAATCACTGCTATTTTATTGGGTGAAAAACGGGCGACCAACTCCTCAGACCAATCCACGTACAGCGGCGTGGCCGTCGCATAATGGCTTTTGAATTGGCCGGGAGCGACGGGATGTTCCTCCACGCCCGTTTGAATCAAGACCTTTTTCCCAAGGGCCTCCTCGATGGCCTCCACCGCTACCCCACCCTTCCTTCGGATGATAACTTGCTGATTATCAAAGTCAACGATGGTGCTTTCCAACCCAATCTGGCATGGCCCGCCGTCGAGAATGTACGGGATTTTCCCATTCAAACCCTCGAAAACATGCTGCGCCGTAGTAGGGCTAACATAGCCAAACGGATTGGCAGAGGGTGCTGCGACGGGAAAATCGAGCATTTGCAAAAGCTGCCTTGTCAAAGGATGGGCAGGGATGCGGACGGCGACTTTGGGGCTGCCAGCAGTCACTAAATCTGGAATTAGTGATTGGTGATTGGTGATTGGTGATTGGTGATTGGTGGCTGCCACTTTCTTTTCCAAGAGGAAAGTCAATGGGCCGGGCGAGAATTTTTGCGCCAAAAGCTCGGCATCGGCGGGGATTTCAGTCAGGTATTTGCGAACGGAATCCCAATCTGGCAAATGAATGATGAGCGGATTGAAATGTGGGCGGCCCTTTGCTTTGAAGATTTTTAGGACGGCGTCGGGGTCAAGGGCATTGGCGGCGAGGCCGTACACGGTTTCGGTGGGGATGGCGACGGGGTGGCCGGATTTTAGGAGGTCGGCGGCGAGGTCGATATCAGTTCCGATGGTTGTTTGCACTTAACTTTATTAGTGCTTCCGCACGATTATTTACGATTAATCCTTCTATCACGTAACTCTTGCCAAGCACCTCGGATTTCTAAAATAGATACTTGATTAAGCCCCAAAAATCCATTCAATACAATACTGTCAACATAATCCAAGGCTTCAATTTCTTGCCCGCTCCGCAATAGTTTGTCAATTTTTTCAATGTCAATATCTAAATCAGCATTCCATGGGATAAGCAATTTTTCTGCTTCATTGGGTTCCAATTCTAATACGCCGCCACCATAACTTCTTCCAGCAACTTCGGCCCACGCAAGCGTCAGCGAATTAAAGAATATACAGGCTAACTTTCTTGGAGAAACTCCTTCTTTCACCCTTACCCTATGAACAGTATCTGTCGAAGTAGCTTTTGCATCGTTGACTACAAGCAAGGGGTAACGGTGTATTTGTCGAAACAAAAAAGCATCCGGCGTATAAATGGAAGGTACATCAAACCAACGCTTTCTTATACTGCATTTATATCCCTTGTTAACGCCTTCCTTTTCACCGTGGGAAATATATTTCAGTAGCGTGTTTGGTATGTCTTCTGTCCTTTTTTTGTTGAAATCTAAAACAAAAGCCGGATTAGAATTGCTAAGCACCTCAAAATCCGAATCATTGAATATCAGTGATTTTAAGCCACTTGTCCTACCAACGATTGGTAAAGAGAACGATGCCGCATTTAGTGCCTGCACAATTTCTTTTCTAATCACAAAAAAGCTGTTTCTACCAGTTACTAATCCAACATCAACATCAGCCAGCTTGCCAAGCGGGACAAGGCTCGGATGTTTGGCTACTTTTTCCAAAGCTGAAAATTTATCAGCAGACAAAAACAATGAAGTCCATTTCATACCGGGATGGGTATGCTTCACAGGCAAATGCTTCACTGCATGAGTCAAATCAACCGATTTAAATAGTTCTTCCCCGTCCTCCAGTTCTATGGTATGGATGTCGGAAAGCCTCCCATCATTTACTCGCTTGCCGTCAGCGAGTAGCAGCACTACTTCTTGTTGAATATCTGGAAATACAAGTTTTCTAAATCCAATAATTAAAATGTTTTCAAACGATGCAACTAGCCTTGACCTTAGTTCTTCGGCATAGTTTACTTGCAACAACTCCGCTGGCAGTACAAGCGCCATTCGTCCATTATTATTCAACAGTTCAATGCTCAACTGAACAAATGCCGCCCAAATATTTGCCAACTTAGTTGGTTTATAATTTGCTTTCTTTAAATGAGAAAATGCGATGTCTCTTATATTCGTATCAATGTTTTGAAATCGAATAAAAGGCGGATTGCCAATAATTACATCGTAAGGCTTTTCGCTGCACAAATCAGAATAGTGTTGAAAAAAATCCCCGAGCCGCCAATCAACTTCCCGTTCTGTAGCCAGCGTTCTATTTTGAGCTGCTAATATTTCGTCAGTTTCTAATTCGATGGCAGTTAGGCAGAAACTTTCTGGGCAAACCTTACGCAATTTATTAAGCGCTGGTATTAGAAAATTCCCGTCTCCACAACTTGGTTCGAGTACCCGATAACTATCTCCACGAATAGCCCAATCTGCCAAATAACTGGCAAGTTTTTCTGGTGTATAATATCCACCACGGAGTTTTCTTTCCGTTGCAGGTGCCTTATTTGTTTCAAAAAATAAATTCATTTTCAAAGCTTTTTTGTCAATTTTCATCGGTTTCATCACCAGCCTCGTCATGGGGCGGAAGACCTTTATAGCGGCTCAAATATTGTGGATATAGTATTTCAGAAAATTTTTCAATTCTTAAAACAGAATCAGTTTCAGGAATAGTGTCGCTAATTGTACCGTCGTTTGGGTTCCAAATAACCAACGATATAGCTTCGGCAAGATGGGATTGATTCAGCACGTCCTTTCTGGAAGCCATTCTCTCCAAGGTCCGAACCAAATCCGACTGCTGTTTTGTACCGAGTGCAGGAGCAGGTATTACAACCATAAATGCAACGATGGCATAAGGAAAACGGGTATGAACAGTAGCTGCTTCTGTCGCCAAATCATTGACCATGTTCTGCCAATTCTTCCCCACGCTTTTCAAATCGTTCAAGGTCTTGCTGTCAAAAGCAATCCTCACCCCATCAGGACGGTAAGCAACATCAAAGTTTTGTGGCCTTACCCCACCAATAATTCTTGCAGGCCCCATCTCTACGCAATCCGCTTGCGATGGAATCAATTTTTTTGAAGAACCTGGAACGACTGGCAGGCCACCAAGCATTTTTGCCAAAGACTCCGCAACGGCTTTATCAATAAATGATGCAAAATTGACCGACTGCTGCCTGTCAAAACTATTTGGGTTCTTCGTTTTGCCCGTTTCAGGATTTGTATCTCCCAGCCATAGTTCGCCCCAGCTTTTCAATTTTTCTTCTGGGATGACCACTTTGGGCATGTAATTCAATATTGCTGCCATGCGATTTTCTGTTTTTTGATTGGGCAATTTTGATAAAAATATCCCATTAAACCAAATCCCTCTCCACCTGCAACAGCCTCCCCTCAATCCCCCCCTGCCTCACTTCCAGCTTCGACACCTGCGCCTCCTCTTTCTCCAGCATCGCATCGAAATCCTCGAAATTGGCGTCAATCTTCTGCTTGATACTGGTCACGTAGGTGCGGAGCTTGCCAGAAAGTTCGTTTTGGAGCAGGCCCCTACCCTTCTCGATTTCCTGCTTGAATCCCTCCATGATTTTCCGCTTTTTTGCCGCTGAGGTAAAGCCTGCGAAAAGCACGCCTATCGCCGTCAGCACGCCGCCCGTCACATCAAAGACCGCCAGTTTTGTCACAGCAGCGAGGATGATTCCGACCACAGCCAATCCGCTGCCCGTGGCGATGCTGGCCGAACCGGGCTTTTTATCGGGGAAAAGCTGGTCGGCGCTGAAATTCTCTGGTCGGTTCAGGAATTTAGTGAACGTTTCCTGCAAATCGCCCATCACCGTGGCCCGCCGTTCGGCGATGTCACTGAAAATTTCATGGTTGTTGCGAAGGATGGTCTCGCTGGCGTGGATTCGCTGGTCAATGCTTTTCGCCATCTGCTGGATGCTGTCGGCGAGGTCTGCCACATTGTCGTTAAGCTTGTTTTGCAGTTCGAGGTGAAGCTGCTGGTCGAGGTCTTTGGCGAGGGCTTCTAACCACTCTTGGGCATTGGCTTTTTTGGAAAAAATGCCTGCAATCGTTCGCTTGAGCAGGCTGAAGAACCCGAGACCTTCTTCCAGTTCCTCCTCTTTTTGCATCGTGATTCGGTCATAGCCACCAAGCAGGTTTTCCACCAGCATGTCAACTTGGCGCAACGATTTAAGCTCCTGTTTTTCAAGGGTTTCCGACACATCTTGCCGGAATTTTTGGTCGGCTTTTAACTGCTTGCGGCGGTCTTCGATGCCCTTGCCGATGCGCTCGTTGAGGTTGCGGCAGGTGCTGATATTGTTTGTGAGCTTCAGCACGGGCGCTTTTCCGCCGGTGATGTTTTCACGGATGAATTCCCGGAGGGGCAAAAATCCGCTCTCCGTTTCATGGCCTTCCATTTCCATTTTGGCCGATACCGCAAACACATGTGGGAACTGGATGCCTTTTTTTTCGGCATGTTGTACGACACCGTTCAGGTTCACAGAGAGGTCGCTTTCGTTCATCAAATCTTTTTGCTGCAGCACGAAAATGACCTTGCGCCGCCACTCGGCATGGATAAAATCGAAGAACTCCCAAGCCGATTGACGATAAGGGTTTTTTGCCTCGAAAACAAAAACGATGAGGTCGCTGGACGGGATAAAACCTTCGGTGATTTCCTGGTGATGCTCGACGATGGTGTTCGTGCCGGGCGTGTCAACAATGGCGATTTCCTTGAGGATTTCGACGGGATGCGTGATTTTTTTCAGGTAAGGATTAATGGTAATGACCTGCTCCGTTTCTCCCCAAATCACCTGCTGGATGGTGTCCGTCATAGGTTGCGGAGCGACCCTGCATATCTCCTTACCCGTTGATAATAAGGCGTTTACGAAGCTGCTCTTTCCTGCTTTCACTTCGCCGACGATGACGAACATGAACGGCTCGTTGATTCGGTTGCGAAGCTCGCTGACGGTTTGGCGGAGCTGCTCGTGGCCGATGTCCACGGTGAGGTCGTGCAGGTCTTTTGCGATTTCGTCAATATGTGAACGCAGTCCTTTGAGCTTATCGTCGAGTATTTTTACCATGAAAAAGGTTTAGGTGGTTTAGGACGTTTTTCGGTTTATTTGGGTACAAATCTAAACCCGCTAAACCGATTAAGCCATCCAAACTTTGGGAAATTATCGTAAACTGAAACGCACTGGCTGGGTGTAATGAACCCGGATTGCATCGCCTTTTGCATTCAGCCCAGGCTGAAATTTGGGCAGTGATTTTATCAAACGAACTGCCTCTTTGGCGCAGCCACCACCAATATCGTTCAGGGCCTTCACATCGGTGATGGAGCCGTCCCTTTCCACCACAAAACTGACTACGACGCTGCCCTCAATTGATTTCCGAAGGGCTTCTTCTGGATACACAAAACCGTTTTTGAGGTATCGATATATCCGTTCCTCCGTACATTTTGCTTCCTTGGCCTTGTTGGAATTACTGCATTTCTTGAAAACAGGCCGCCTCGCCGCGGAGACCAATGCTACCGGGGCATTCGGGTCCACAGGTGCTGGTTTAGGGTTTTCGGTTTTTGTAGGAACCGTTGGTTTTGGGGTAGGTTTCACCTCGGGGGCCGGCTTGGGCTTCGGGGTGATGGGTGTTTTAGGCTTTTCCTTTGGTGAACCCGGCTTCGTGACTTTGGTTTTTTCCTCGGGAATTTTCTTTATTGGAACATCAACAATCGTATCAGCTGGTGGCACTTCTACGGCAACGATTTCGCCCCGGTTAAGTTCATCCATGCGGTTAGCTGCGACATCTGAATATTTTCCCGAAGGATAATTCGCCAAATAATCCGCCATCGCCGCTTCGTCGTTCATGGCCACCGCTGAATTCCAGGCATCATTTTCCAAACTGTCAAGCACCATCATGGCGGTGGATGCCTCCGGTGTACCCGGGTTTTCCCGAAGGAAATCCTCCAATTCTCGACGGTTCGCATTGCCTCGCAGCTTCCTCATTTTCCCTGCTGGGCTGTCATCTGAAACCACTGAACTTACGTCCGAATTGTTGTTTATCAAAAATGGCTTCAAGGCGATGCCGCCAATCACCAGCGCCGCCACACCTGCTACCACTTTGCCTATTAAGCCAAGCCCTAGCGCCTTCGTTGCGTTGGAAGGCTGCGACCCCGGGACGGGCCGTGGCGCTGCTGGGCTGGGAGCATTTGGCCCGGGCTGCGGCTCAATCCCTTTACTGCCACTACCCGGCACGGCCCGCTGTTCATCAGAATCGGTCACCTGCCACGAGTATCCAGCACTCACAAATTCTGGCGCTTCCTCCGTAGGTTTCTCCGTCACAATCTGCACCTGTTCTTTCAAGACTTCATTACGCTTGCGCTCAATGCCGTTGATGATCTCGATGATGGAAATCTTTAAAACCAGCGGAAATTCACCCGCTTTCAAAGGCGTCACACAGAAAATCCACTCTGTCACAAGGTCTTTTTCAACAAACTGAACGGTGTCGTTTAGCGTCGTGATTGTGAAGGCCTTGTCAGCATTTGGGTCGAGCAATTCGACGCCCATGACGTCGGAGATGCGAAGGTCCCGCATCACGTCGCCCACCTGAATTTCAAAGTCGTGCAGAATAGTTTTTCGGTCAAAAGCAAGCCGCACAATGCACTCCGACTCAATGCCCAACTGCATTTTCTTCGGAATTCGGTAAATGACTTCCCCGTTGTAAACATCGGCGATACCAGTTTGCGTAGTCGCCTGGGCCATGCCGGGGATATCGGCCTCCTTCAGTCCATTGATGAAGTCGAGCAGTTCCTTCCTGATTTTGTTGAATTCAAGGGTAGCATCCTCATTGGCGATGATGCCCTGTAAAAGCTGGCGGCTAACATCTTGGTAGCGTCCTTCGAGCAGGATTAGGTCATTGTGGCAGTCAGTGCCGGGCTTTAAGATGGTTTTGAGGGAAGCAAGGGTGAGGTCAATGCCCAGGGCGACCAAATCTCGCAGTTCATTTTGAATGGCTTCCAATGTTTTCATGGCAAGTGTAGATTGGTAACTAGTGATTGGTATTTGGTTAATTTAGTTGTGGCAACTATAGATTTTCTTCGCCAAATTAAGATTATTGGCAATCTCTGGCTATGTTTCTAAGATTTTTATTGCCTACAAGGTAGTCAATGACGAGCATTCCATTCACCAGTCACCTGTCACCAATCAACATTTATCCCTTGTTCGCCAACTGCCCACAGGCCGCATCAATGTCCTTGCCCCGGCTACGGCGCACGGTGGTCATCACCCCATTTTCACTCAAAAACCTTGCGAAGCGGTCAATCTTGTCCTCCCTAGCTTTCACAAAATCCAGTCCTTCCACCTTATTATATTCGATGATGTTCACCTTGACTGGGAAGCGTTGGCAAAGGCGAAGCAGCGCCACAGCATCGTCGTAACTTTCGTTGAAATCATTGAACGTGATGTACTCGTAGCTCAGGCGGTTGCCTGTTTTGCGGTAAAAATATTCCAGCGAATCCATCAGTATTTCCAAGCTGTTCTGCTCGTTGATGGGCATGATTTCATTGCGCTTTTCATCGGTTGGCGCATGGAGGCTGAGAGCTAAATTCACCTTGGAATTATCGTCGGCAAGCTGCCTTATCATCTTCGCAATACCCGCCGTGCTCACCGTGATTCGCTTTGGTGACATACCCAGACCCTCCGGTGAAGTGATGCGCTCGATGCTATCCATCATCGAACGGTAAGCCAGCAGCGGTTCGCCCATGCCCATGTAAACGATATTGGTGAGGGGGTGCCCAAAAATCTCCTCGCATTGGCGGTTCACGAGCAGCACTTGGTCGTAGATTTCGGCGCCGTCTAGGTTGCGCACCCGCTTCATCTGGCCCGTGGCACAAAAGGCGCAGGTCAAGCTGCACCCCACTTGGCTGGACACGCAGACGGTGAAACGGCGGTCGTCCGGCACGGGTATCAGCACCGACTCGATGAGGTGGCCATCGTGCAATCGGAAGCGGGTTTTGATGGTGCCGTCGTTGCTTTTTTGCACTTTGTCCTCGACGATGAAATGGATGACAAATTCCGAATCCAACCACTCCCGCAGCGGCTTGCTGAGGTTGGTCATTTGCTCAAATGAATGTGCCCCTTTTTTCCAAAGCCATTCCCAGACTTGGTTTGCCCGGAACTTGGGTTCGCCCTTTTCGCCGAAGGCGGCAATCAGGTCCGCTTTGGATAGCTGGCGGATGTCTTTTTTAGTTGAAACTTCTGTCATGCGGCAAAGGTAGGGAATGGTTTGTGGTCACCCAATTTATTGGGCATACCGTGTGGGCTCATTCGGCCTGCCCAATAAATTGGGCGACCACAAGCGACATTTTGACACGCCATTTCACGCCAAACCAGCCAAAAAAATGACAGTACGTCACCTTTTTTCCGATGGCACGAAAGGTGTTGAGTGCGGTTGTCTGCCGGAATTATTCATCTGGCTGACAAGTTTTGTTCGGTTTGTTTTCAAGGCAATCCAACAATTCCAACAATCTAACAATCAATAACAAAACAGTAGATTACTATGAAGTTTAAGCCTATCAATGACAGGGTCGTGGTAAAGCCAGCACCCGCAGAAGAGAAAACAAAGGGAGGCATCATCATCCCTGACACCGCCAAAGAGAAGCCACAGCGTGGCGAAGTTGTGGCCGTTGGCCCCGGCAAAGACGGCAAGGATGCCAGCAAAATGACCGTAAAAAAAGGTGACATCGTACTTTACGGCAAGTACGCTGGCCAAGAAATGGAGTTCGAGGGCACTGATTACCTTATCATGCGTGAGGACGATATTTTGGTCATCATGGACAAATAAGTTCCAACGTCATTGGTTTCAAAAAACACATTTAACCTGCACAGAATCAAGCATTTAATTAATCAAACCATTTAACAATAGAACGTTATGGCAAAAGACATTTCATTTAACAGGGACGCCCGTGAGAAACTCAAAAACGGCGTTGATTCATTGGCGAATGCCGTGAAAGTAACCCTTGGCCCACGTGGCCGCAACGTAGTCATCCAGAAGAGCTTTGGTGCTCCGCAAGTGACCAAGGACGGCGTGACCGTTGCTAAGGAAATCGAACTCGAAGACGCCGTAGAGAACATGGGCGCACAGATGGTAAAAGAAGTGGCAAGCAAAACCAGCGACCTCGCTGGTGATGGCACCACGACAGCAACCGTTTTGGCACAAGCCATGATTACCGCCGGCCTAAAGAACGTTGCTGCTGGCGCAAACCCGATGGACCTCAAGCGTGGTATTGACCAAGCCGTGAAGGTTGTCGTTGAAGATTTGAAAAAACAATCGGAGAGTATTGGCGAAGACTTCAAGAAAATCCAGCAAGTAGCAGCTATTTCTGCCAACAACGACGACGAAATCGGTACACTCATCGCTGACGCCATGAAGCGGGTTTCCAAGGACGGCGTTATCACCGTGGAAGAAGCAAAAGGTACAGACACCTATGTGGAAGAAGTACTGGGTATGCAATTCGATCGTGGTTATTTGTCTCCTTACTTCGTGACCAACACGGAGAACATGACGACGGAGTACGAAAACCCGCTCATCCTCATCCACGACAAGAAAATCAGCAACCTGCAGGAAATGCTGCCGATTTTGGAGAAAGCTGCTGGCTCTGGCCGTCCGCTCCTCATCATTTCGGAAGACGTTGAAAGCCAAGCACTGGGTGTTTTGGTAGTAAACCGCCTTCGTGCAGGCTTGAAAGTAGTTGCCGTGAAAGCCCCAGGCTTCGGCGACCGCCGCAAAGCCATGTTGGAAGACATCGCCATTCTGACAGGTGGCCAAGTGATTTCCGAAGAAAAAGGTTTCACGTTGGAGAAAGCTCAAATGACCGACCTCGGTACTTGCGAAAAAATCACGGTGGACAAGGACAACACTACCATTGTGAACGGCAAGGGCAAGAAAGAGGACATTGATTCTCGGGTAGCGATGATTAAATCGCAAATCGAGACTACTACTTCTGACTACGACAAAGAGAAGCTGCAAGAGCGCCTTGCCAAATTGGCAGGTGGTGTAGCAGTCCTCAACGTAGGCGCACCTACTGAGGTGGAAATGAAGGAGAAAAAAGACCGTGTTGACGACGCACTTCACGCTACCCGTGCCGCCATTGAGGAGGGCATCGTAGCTGGTGGTGGGGTTGCACTTGTTCGTGCCATCAAATCCATCGAAGGCTTGAAAGGCAAAAACGACGACGAGACCATCGGTATCGCCATCGTTCGCAAGTCACTGGAAGCGCCAGTACGTGTGATTGCCGAGAACTCCGGTCAGGAAGGCAGCGTGGTTTTCCAAAAAGTATTGGAAAGCAAAGGTGCAGTTGGCTACAATGCCCGCACTGATGTTTACGAAGACTTGAAGAAAGCAGGTGTCATTGACCCAACAAAGGTGACCCGTGTTGCCCTCGAAAACGCTGCTTCCATCGCAGGTATGGTATTGATGACCGAGTGCGTCATCAACGACAAACCTGAGAAAGACGCTGGCCACAGCCACATGCCTCCGGGCGGCGGCATGGGCGGCATGATGTAATAGTTGGCAGTTTGACAGTGGGCAGTGGGCAGTCTGAATATGCGAAATTGCCAAAAGCTGCAAACTGCGAAATGTTTAAGACACAAAGCCTTCACCGTTTTTCGGTGGGGGCTTTTTTTGTTTTTCCCAAAACCGTTTCCTGCTTCCTTTGTTAAATCCCAGCTTTGGCTAACTTTGTGCTCCTGCCTGATTGATTGAACCAAAATCAAATTCCGTTGTAAAACTTGTTAGCCTGATTCATCAATCAAATACTTATCCTTTATTTCAGAAAAAATGGCAAAAAGAAACTTGCCCGTTGGCATTGATGACATGGCCGCTTACGTGCCATCCCTTTACCTGGATATTCGTGATTTGGCGGAAGCCCGTGGCATCCAGTATGAAAAATTGGCGAACGGCCTTGGCCTTTTGAAAATGGCTTTCCCTGATGTTCACGAGGATGCTGCCACCATGGCCGCCGAAGCCATTGCGGAGCTAATGGAAAAAAATGGGCTGCGGCCTGAGCAGATTGGTCGAGTTTACCTTGGCACTGAAAGCGCCCTCGATGGTGCAAAACCAACCGCCACCTATGCCGTGGAAATGGTGCAGCAGCGACTCGGCGGCAGTTTCCGCCACTGCGATGTGGCGGACATGACCTTCGCTTGCATCGCCGCCACGGATGCCCTCGAAAACTGCCTAGACTGGGTAGCTGGCGACCAAGCGCGAATAGCAATCGTGGTCGCTTCCGACTTTGCGAAGTACGAAAGCGAATCCACGGGCGAGTACACGCAGGGCGCAGGCGCTGTGGCGATTTTGGTGAAATGGAACCCTCGCCTGCTCGTCATCCCCCGCCAATTCGGCGTGGCGATGGACAGCGTGCATGATTTTTACAAGCCCCGCCGCAAGGAGTTTTCTGAAACGCCTGTCTTTGATGGCCCCTTTTCCAACCAATGCTACCAAGACCGGATGACGGAAGCCCTAGTGCACTTCCGACAGGTATCCGGCGCAGTGGAACCTGCCCTGTCCGACCGCTGGGAGCGGATGGCCTTCCACCTCCCCTATTCCTTTCACGCCAAGCGGATTTTCGTGGAGGAATTTACGAAGGAAATGTTGGCAAAGGACAAATGGGAAACTGCACCCGATTTGAAGTCTGCTTCGCAAACACCTGAATACCAGCTTTTTGTAAAAAATAAATTGGAAAAAGCGCAGCGGGCCAGCAGTGAAATTGGCAATCTGTACACAGGCTCTGTTTTCATGGCGCTGATGAGTACGTTGTATTTTGATGCAGTTGAAAACAGCAAATTAGCGGGCAAAAAAATCGGCTTCGTGGCTTATGGAAGTGGCTCGAAGTCGAAGGTGTTTGAGGGTATTGTCCAGAAGGAATGGCAAAATGCAGCGCTTAAATTCCGCTTGAGTGAAAAGCTAGAGAACCGCCGTGCGCTGGATTACGAAACTTATGACCAACTCCACTTTCATAAACTCAGTCACTCGGTGCTGCCGCAAGAGGGGCATTTTGCACTGCATTCCATCGGAAAAGAAGGGGTTGTGGAAGGTGCCCGATACTATGGGATTTTTCATTTGAATGGAAAATCCGAAGTGAAGCGGAAGGAAATGGCCACCGTTTAAAATCTGGTTTTGGGGAGAATTGCTTTTGATTCCTTTTAAACCAAAAACTAGTTTTTATGCAACAGCCAGTTCTATTATCCTTGCAATATTTGCCACCTATATCTTGGTTCGTGGCATTGGCTCAAGCGTCCGAAGTGCAGCTGGAACAGCACGAGCATTATGTGAAGGGTAGTTATCGAAACCGATGTGTAATCGGAGCTGTGAACGGAGCGGAGCGGCTTTCCATTACGCTCCGAAAGGGCAAAAACCAGCAACAAGCCATTAGGGAGGTTCGTATTGCTTATGATGAACCTTGGCAAATACGGCATTGGCGGGCCATTTGCACGGCGTATGGTAATTCGCCATTTTTTGAGCATTATGCAGAGCTGTTCGAGCCGTTTTATAAAGAGAAAAAATATGAACTGCTCTGGGATTGGAATTATGATATATTACTGCTTTGCATGAAAATACTACGGTTGAAAACGCCCGTTTTATTAACTGAAAAATATGTGGTCAATCCTATAAACGCCGTGGATTTACGCAATGCCTTTCATCCAAAATCAATTGGTCGAGTAACTGATTATGAGCCAGTTAAATACCCACAGGTTTTTGAGGACAGGCTCGGTTTTTTGCCTGATTTGAGTATATTGGATTTGATATTTTGTGCTGGAAAACTAGGGATATGAACAGTGATTTTCGAATTGTATAAGGTTTGATACGAGCCTGCATATATGACGTCGCAGTTTGCCTTCAGCAACGACAAATACAGCAGCCACCATGATAATAGGTATGCTGTGAAAAGTCCAAGTCAACGATATTGTTTAACCTGTATTAAAGGTCAAATACTTTGGGGAAATGCTCGGCTTTCACGATACGTTTGCCTGCTTCCAAGCCAATATCCCGCAGCACTTCTTTGTTTCCGGCATCCGACATTTCCCGGATTTTTTCTGCTTTGACCTTGGTAAATCCGAGGTCGTTTAGCTCATTTTGCTCCAATTTCACATCATAGCGCAGGTAGTGAAACAGCGGCTGAGGCGTGAGCAAATCGTCCGATAAATCGCCGAATTCGGAATTGATGATTTTCCGAGTAGGTGATTTTGAAAGGTACTGGAGCAGGAGTTGATTGTGGTTGTCGGCGTCGTCCATGAGCATGGCTGGGACTACTGGGGCCCATTTCACGCCAGCAATACCTACACATTCTTCCACTTTTCTTCGCTGTTTGGAATAACCCGTGCCGACGGAAACGATTTCCAGTAGGCCATCCCCTGTTTTCCAGTGGAAAGGGAATCCTTTGGTCGTGGCCATGAGGAAGAGCAGCATGGCCGGGTTGTTATGCATGCTGACCCCGCCGTCCACGAAGGCGCCGATTTGGCCATTGCCAATATCGAAGGCTTCTGCGTCGAAATAGGTAGGCGCCGCCGAGCTTGCACGGACTGCATTGCGCAGCAAAATGCCTTTGTTGTCTTCGTAATATTTGCCGCCCGGGTGGTTCAGGAAGGCCCAAGTGCCGCCGGTGTCCGCACGTTTGGACACGATACAGATTCCGGTTTGAATGCTTGCGCCACCGATTGTTTCCTGGCCCAGTTGTTCTTCGAGTAGTTTTTCCAGCTCTTTTTCGTCAAATTTTCCGGGACGCAAAAGTGACAAAATCCGGGATTTACCAAAAACCCGGGTTCCAAGGTCTTGGTACATGTTTTGGATTTCGTCCACACTTTTGCCGATGGCAAGCAATGAAGTTATGATGGAGCCAGTGCTGGTGCCGCCGATGAGGTCAAAATAGTGGCAAAGCCGAAAGTCAGGGTCATCGCCGTGCCGCTTTCGGAGCTTGTCTTCGATGCTTTTGAGGATGCCAAGCGTGAGTGCGCCACGGATGCCGCCGCCATCGAGGGCCAGGATGCGCTTAGGCTGTGGATTGGTGGGATCTTGGTACAGATGTTCCTGAAATGTCTTCATGATTGGTATGTTTTGAAAATCTAAAAAATATCGGTCAAATGTAGTAACAATTGGCTATTTTAAGACCTTGCCAAAGATTTTCCATCTTTTATTTTGATAAAAAGCTAATTAATGACGGCATGAACTATTTTTACCGAATAAAAAAAAAGTTTGCCAATAAATTTTAAAAACAATGGACGAAAACACTTACATCACCGAACGAGTGGACGACCAACTGAATTGGTTGGGAGACAAAGCTGCATACAATCAAAAAAGGTACAAAGCACTTCGTATTATCAGCCTTGTCGCTTCTATTTTAATCCCCTTGCTCTCTGGCTATAATGAGCAGTTAGGACTTCCTATCTCCATTATTGTCGGCACTTTAGGGGCCCTTGTCGCAATATGCCAAGGGTTACTTGGGTTAAACAAGTACCATGAAAATTGGACGGAATACCGGATGACCGCTGAGGCATTAAAGCGGGAGAAATTGTTTTATGAGACAAAAGCGGCTTCCTATACTTCGCCGAATAGTTTCCCCATATTTGTTGAAAATGTGGAAAAACTGTTGTCTGGCGAGAATCAAAAATGGGTTAAAAGCCGCTTGGATGCTGATAAAGGCAGCAAATGATCAGCGTCTAAATTTGATAGCCATTGAAAAAAACGGAACTGGGACATGGTAGTAGTCATTGCAGGAAGGCCCACTGCATGTCCAAGCTTGATATGGCCCAGTCTCCATAACGCCTGTTTCAAATCGAAATCTTTTATTGTACCAGCCATATCCCCAAGAAAAGGAGCTGGCGAAACCTGTTCGATAAAAAGTGGAGGAGCCAAAAAAATCACGGTTGAATTCGGAGGTCATTATATGATATTCAGCAAATACCCTTGACCTTCTTCCCGACCTTATTGATGCGCCAACATTGAAGTTCTCAAAGGAAAAATCGGCATATAAGGCCCTGTTTTCATAATTTTTATTAACGCCTATATTTAAGAAATAATTGGGTGTCCCGAGAGAAAGCGTACCATGCAAGCCAACGGAAAATGGTAAAAGACCATACGCACCGGCACTCATATGCACATATTTTCCAAAAGATTGCGAAACCTTTATATCCGCATACGGCAAAAAATAAATCAAGCCTGTGGCTACCGAGATGTGTTCGTTAATGCCAAAAGAAAGGATATTAATGGCGAGCATTATATTCCGATATTCCTTTTCTTTGGGCTTCATGCCAAACCCAGTTTGGGCAAACATCAAAGAGCGGCCCTGTCCTTGGTAAGGTAAGGGTTGCCCTGCCAGTTTATATGTGTTCAAAGACTCAACACTGGCCTCATGAAGATGGCCCGTGGCATCAATATGTTCAATAATCCCATCACCGAAGCCAAGAAATCGGCCATCCGGGATCTTACCTTTTCTTGGATATACAGCATATTCGTTCACATATGGCTCCCTTGAAACGAGCGTTACAATGATTGGCTCAATGGATTCTACATCTTGTGGTCGCACCCGCAAAAAGCCCATTTGGCTGGCTTCAAATCCAATCAATTTTCTGTTGATTTTAGTGGGGTAGCCATAATAAACCAATCCACTCTTCGTCTGCAGCTTGAAAACTTCCGTCGCCAACCCGCCTACTTGGTTTTCATTGCCAACCTCAATTGAATTTACATCCGAAACCGGAAATGCAATCGTGATGTTGTTTTGAGAAGAAAAAACGATGGTATCTGCCGTCCAACTGCTTACCCAACCGTAGAACTGGTCTCCTCGGTGGGTTTTTAAAATTTGCAGATTGGATTTATCACCGATGGAGAATTTGCCCAAAACAGTGATTTGGGCAGGCAGGATGTGGCATGCAAAAGCGCAGAGCAGAACGAGTAAGGGCTTCAAGTACATGGTGTCATGATTTTAGTACAGGCGAAGTACGAAAAAAACAAGCAGAAAGTATCGTTGACCCATCAAATTAACCACAATTAGTTCAAACTCGCCAATCGTTAAACCTGCGCATCAAAATTGACCAAGTCCACAAACTTAGCAACCCGTTGTTTGATTTCCAATTGGGATAGTTCTTTCAATCGTTCGATGCCAAATTTTTCCACACAAAAAGAAGCCAAAGCAGAGCCAAATATGACGGCACGCTTCATGTTTTCGAAGGACAAATCGCCAGTTTTTGCAAGGTATCCCATGAATCCACCAGCAAAAGTATCGCCTGCTCCTGTTGGGTCGAAAACTTCGGCCAAAGGCAGGGCTGGTGCAAAAAATATGTTTTCATCATAAAAAAGCAAGGCGCCGTGTTCCCCTTTTTTGATGACAAGGTATTTTGGCCCCATATTCAAAATCTTCGCTGCGGCCTTCACCAAGCTATGCTCACCACTCAGTTGGCGGGCTTCTTCATCGTTGATAATCAAACAATCAATCTTGGTGAGAACCTCCAGCAAGCGCTCCATGGCGATGTTCATCCAGAAGTTCATGGTATCCATGGCGATGAGCTTGGGGCGGTTCTCCATTTGCTCAATAACCCGCATCTGCACGTCTGGGGTAAGGTTCCCCAACATGACGAAGTCACTTTTTTTATAGCTCTCTGGCAGCATTGGGTCAAAATCGGCCAAGACGTTCAACTGCGTATCGAGCGTATCCCGGCTATTCAAATCGGCGTGATACCGACCCGCCCAAAAGAAGGATTTTTCACCGTGTTTTATCTGAAGACCTTCTAGGTTCACACCTTTTGAAGCCAACAAATCCAAGGTTTCCTGGGGGAAATCGTCTCCAATGACCGAAACCAAGTTGATGTCATCAACGAAGTAGGATGCTGCCAATGAAATATAAGTGCAAGCGCCGCCGACAATTTTATCGGCTTTGCCAAGTGGGGTTTCGATGTCGTCAAATGCGACAGTACCAACGGTAAGTAAGCTCATTTTGAAATTGAGAATTGAAAAATAAAGATTGGAATTGCTAAAAATGCAAAAGCCCCGCATTTCTGCGAGGCTTCTTGCGCCTCCTCTTGGACTCGAACCAAGGACCTACGGATTAACAGTCCGGCGCTCTAACCAACTGAGCTAAGGAGGCATTTTTATGTTTGAATCGTTCTTCAAACTTGCCCTTTTTCAAAGGCGAGCGCAAAGGTATCATACTTTTGAAAAAACATGCAAGTCAGTGGAAGATTTTTTTTCAAGATTTTTTCAAACCCTTTTCTTCCGGGTTCATGATTCTTTTAAAACCTTTGTCGGACAATTGCGCAAATCCTGAAACGAGTCCAACGACAATCAGTTTCAATTTCCCCACTAAAAATTCAATTTAATCTTTGTGTAGCTTCCATTTTGGACACGCAAAGTTGTGCATTCTACTCCTGCAACCCCCAAACCCATTTCCCTTCCATGTCGAAATAGCCGATTTTATCACCTTGTTCAACACGGAAAAGACCCTCGCCAGCGTAGCTGATGTATTCGTAGTCGGGCTGCACTATCAGTTCGCCTTGCAGGTTGGTGAGACCATTGAAGCCTTTGATTCTGACCTTCGCAAAGCCATCCTCAAACTGCTCGATTTTATCGTACTTCGGGGGGATTATTTCGATGCCTTGTTGATTGATGATAGCCCAATTGCCATCTATTTGCACGACAGCTACACCGTGTCGGTATTGCCCCGCTTTTTCATAGAATCCATTGTAAAATCGGGACTGCTCGGTGATATAGTAAAATTTGTAATTGTCGTCACGCACTAGACCACGTCCATCCGCAAAGTCAAGTAGTTTGTTGATGCCCGGTTCAATGATGAAATTACCAGCCCCGTCTATCAATCCAGCCCGCTGGCTGCCCTTGAAAACAATGGCTTTTCCATCCTTAAAATCCATGCACTTGCTGAACCGAGGCTCCACAACATATTTTCCATTTCGGTCAATAAAGCCGCATTGGCCATCTTGCCAAACAGCTGCTTTTCCTTCGGAAAAATCACTTGCCTTGACAAAAATTGCCTCAATCATAAGCTTCCCAGTGGTATCCACAAAGCCCCAATTGTCATGGTATTGAACCCTCGCCAGCCCTTCGACAAATGGTTCAATATTTCGGTAAGGCAAACTTGATATGACTTGACCTTTTAGGTTTACCAAAGCAAATTTTGAGGGGCTTCCGCCAATTTCGGCTACTGCAAGCCCATATTCGTTGAATTCACTCAGGGAAATAAATTTAGGCTTCAAGATGTAGTTGCCGACTGCGTCAATCAGTCCAGTCCGCAGAAACTGTCCAGACATTTCCTCCACTTTCGCTACTCCACGGTCGAAGGGGTAAGCTTTAGGGAAATTCGGCTTAATTACCCAGTTCCCTGTGCTGTCAATATAGCCGTAATGCGGCCCGTCCCGTTTGGCTGGTGCAAGACCGTTGCTGAATCTTCCAGCTTTAGAAAACTGAAAATCCAATTCTACCGAGCCGTCACGGTCAATGTAACCCCATTTGCTGCCAAGCCTAGCTGGCGCCAAACCATCATTAAAAGGGCCAATTTCATCAAACCTGCATGGAACGACCTCCCGGCCATTTTGGTCAACAAAACCCCAGACGCCATTGCGTTTTACAGCCAATCGTCCTTCACTGAAGGAGCCAATATTTTCATAGTGAACACCAACCGCCAATTGACCCAAGGTGTCTATCAAACCATATTTTTCTTCTTTTTTGAAAACACGAAGGACTTTATTTCCTGTATTTTCCAAGAAACCAAGCTCGTCGTACCTGCACGGAAGCAGCTGTTTTCCCTTGCTGTCCACCATCCCCCATTTGCCGTCCAATTCCACAATTCCAACCTGATTCACAAAATCCCTTGCAAATGAAAACTGTGGCTGAACGCTCATTGAACCAGTGGTATCAATATAGCCCCAAGTGCAACCTTCACAAATCAATCGGCCTTTGTTGTCAATATCGAGGTCGTGCTGTGTGTAATCGCTGAGGGAAACTGGGGCGAGTTTAGAATTCAAAAAACTTTGCAGCGGGCCCATGTTTTGCACAGATTTGTCTAGGCTAGCGGACATCTTTCCTTTCTGACTGGCCCTAGCCACCCCACCACTGAACTCACCGACAAAAGCAAGGTCCTTGCTGATGATTTTCCCGATTTTGTTTACCAATCCATGTTTGCCATTGGTGAAAATGCAGCGTGCTACCGGCATTCCTTTTTCAAAATCGTTCAGTCTGACATCCACCAAATCCACTTCGTGAACTAGCAATCCAGTATCGTTCTGCACCAAGCCGTAGGCCATCTCAAAACGATAAGAGGTGCGGTCAAACTTGATTTCCTGCATCATTTCAATGCCCACCAGCGTTAGCCCCACAGACTTTTCAACCCGAACTTCGTTGAAAGTAGGCTCAATTTGAACCGTACCGTTATCGAGCCGCCTCAGTCCCCATTTATCGTGTTTTGGTGAGTAAAACCATTCGAATTTTTCAAGTTCATACGGGCTTTGGCCATTGTCATTGAAGCCCCGATTACGAGTGTTGCCTTTTGTGACCTTGATGGTGAAATGCGTTCCGAAATTGCTCGCATCGGCCAACTCCCCATCTTCCCCGAAATTGAAAACACTAAGTTGCTTGCCTGAATACGCTTTTACCTCATCCTCCTCCATCTCAATTCGGTCAAATTGCGGAGCGACCATCACCTTTCCACGGCTGTTCGCCACCCCACATTTCCGATTATCCACCACCACGCAACGCCCATTTTTCATCGGTGAAATATAGTCGTATTCAAAGGGGATTAGCACCAGGTCATCCAAGGTGACAATGCCCCATTTTCCCTGAAAATTTGCCCTGAAAACCTCGCAATCGTAGGCTTGGATTTCATTATAGCGATTGGCGAGCACCAAGCTTCCACATTGGTCAATCAATCCGAGGAGACGCTTTTTTTTGCAAAGCACAAAATCATCGCCAAATGGGTAAAAAGCCTCAAACTCTCCATCGGAAATCACGCTGTTGTAAATCAGCGAAAACAGGTAGTTTTTGTTGTTGGAAACGAGTTTGATGAAATTATTGGAAAGGCTGCTGAACTGTTCGTAGATATTATCAAGTACCTGCTGCCCAAATTGGTTCACAGCGCCCCATTTCTGGTTTTTTTCAAAAAATATCAGATTTGCACTCCACACCCTGATTTCATCTGCTTGGGGCTGCAAAAGTTCAAGCCCGTTGGGTTCAAGGATTCCTAGCAATCCATTGAGCTTGGTTTGGAAAAACAGGACATTCAATCCCTGCGGCAGGTTTTTCAGCAACAACACCTCATCGAATCGAGGTGCAGCCAGCAATTGCCCCTGTTCATTCACTACGCCCCATTTTTTGTTCTTTTTGAAACTAAGAAACGCCAAACTTGACGCCCCACCCACTTGGCTTCGGCTCTTCAAAACTTCCACTTGCTCATATCCTGCTGGCAAAATCACCTTGCCAGCCAAGTTAATCACCTTCCATTCCCCCTTTTCCATCACGGTTATCAGTGTGCTGTCCAGCGCCTTCACATCGTCAAAATTGGGTGGCACAATTTCGACGCCTTCGGAATTGAGCAACCCTACCCTACCCTTCCGCTGCATGGTTGCATAGCCAAACTGCTTGAACTCCCCAATGGCATCATAGACTGGCTGCTGCACCAATCGGCCTTCGGCGTTCATCAGGCCCCATTTCTTATCTTTCTTTATCGGAAAAAGTGACTGCGCCTCCACGAATAGCGGCAACAGAAAGGTTAGCACAAAAAAAGGCGTTTTCAACAATCGCATACAGTGATACTAAAGTCGTGGTTAGCTGTTCTGAACGTTTGGGAGTGCTATAAAATTGACCCAAAACCCCATTTTTAACAGGATTCGGGGTCAATATTTTACAAAGAAAAGGAATTTCCGAAGAAAATAACGAGGTGGTGCGAAAATGGAACGGAATAATGGCTGACCATTTTCGGAGTCATGGGTTGACTATTTTATGCTAAATATACAACTGTCTTTTGTTTTTGCACACCTAAACCATCAATTCCAAGCTCCATCACATCGCCAGGATTCAGGTAGCGAGGTGGTTTTAGACCAAGTCCAACCCCAGCGGGTGTGCCCGTTGAAATCACGTCGCCAGGCAGCAAGGTCATAAATTGGCTGATATAACTCACAAGGTGAGGAATCTTGAAAACGAGGTTGCAGGTATTCCCATTTTGGAGCATTTCACCATTGACTTTCAACCAAATGCCAAGATTGTTTGGGTCGGGAATTTCGTCGGTATTGACAAAAAATGGCCCCAGCGGCGCAAACGTATCGGCACTTTTTCCCTTCACCCATTGGCCTTGTCGCTCCAGTTGGAAGGCTCGTTCGCTAATGTCATTGTGCAGCACGTAGCCTGCCACGTAGTCCATTGCACTGGCTTCCTCCACATAGCTTGCTTTTTTGCCAATTACCACAGCAAGTTCAACTTCCCAGTCCGTTTTTTCGCTTCCCTTCGGAATGATAACGTGGTCGTCCGGCCCGCAAATGGCAGTCGTGGATTTGAAGAAAATGATGGGCTCGGTCGGCAATTGCATACCGCTCTCCTTGGCATGGTCGGAATAGTTCAGCCCCACGCAGATGATTTTGGAGGGACGGCCAATCGGTGCGCCAAGCCTTGTGGTTGGGCTGACGATGGGACAGCTAGATTGGTTCGTTTGCAGCCAAACAGCAAGCCTGTTCAGTCCATCATTCTCGAAGAATTTTTCACCGAAATCTTCGCCGAAGGCACTCACATCGAGGCGGGTACCGTTTGAGATTTGGATACCGGGTTTTTCTTGGGAGGATTTGCCGTGGCGGATTAGTTTCATAAATGAATTATCAAATCAGTTTTTCTTAAAAATTTCTGCCAAAGGCATTTTGAATGATGGCAGTGCAGGCGCTGCGTCACAAATATCATCTCCAAAACAAACCGTCATTTTTGAAAGGTTTGCGCCAGCATAAACATCAACCTGTTTTAATTTCGGAAAAACCTGCCACACAACCTTCACACCTGCATCACGATAGTTTACCATTTTCTCCTTGACATTGTTCATTTGGTCATTTCCAGAAATAACCTCAATAATAAAGGTTGGCACCTCGTATGCAGCGGGGTCGGCAAGACGGTAAGCCTGTTCTTTTGTCAACCAAGCGATGTCAGGTCTGCGGTGATTTTTAAGGAAGAAAAGGTCGGGTTCGGCAATTAACTCCCCAGCCACCTTTCCTTCTATTAACAATTGTCTGAAGAAAGCAAGGAAATTAAACTGTAGGTAAACTTGTGTTTTGTCCATACCCCGTTTTGTTTTATTGACTTGACCGTTTACCCATTCATATTTAAAACTGTCCTCTTTTGACAGGTATTTTTTTTGAAATTCCTCCCAAGAAATCGGCTTGGCTTCCACAACCTTGGGCAGTGGGACATAATTATTAGACTTGCTTTGAACGGCGGTTGTACTCATAACTATCGCTTTTTTACAAAAATACAAACTCAAACCCAAAACACCAAAACTGCATCCTACTCCTTGATTTTCAGCAACTTACAAACCTGAACAGCCACATTTCCCCCAGTAAAACCAAACTTCTCATCCAACACTTTGAACGGTGCGGAATAGCCAAAATGGTCCAGTCCCCAAATCAAGCCACGGTCGCCAACAAGGCCACGCAGGGTGACTGGCAAGCCAGCCGTCATGCCAAAAGTCGGCACATTGCCCGGCAAAACTTCCTTTTGGTACTTTTTGGATTGATTGCGGAAAAGGCCCTCTGAGGGCGCTGAAACGATGCGCACTTTGAGGTTTTTTTCGTTTCGCAAAATGGCCGCACCAGCTACCAAGGTCGCCACCTCCGAGCCGTTGGCCACCATGACCACATCCGGTTTTCCTTCGCAATTTTCAACGATATAAGCCCCTTTGGAAGCATCTCCTTGGCTTTTGGTAGGCAAATCATTCACTCCCTGGCGGCTGAAAATCAAGCCTGTTGGAGAATGCCTGTTTTCAAGCGCAAGCCTCCAAGCCACTACCGTTTCCGCTCCATCACCGGGGCGGAAAGCTAGCAAAGCATTGCGGCCACTGTGGTTTTTCAGTTGCTCCAACAAGCGCAGTTGCGCCTCCTGCTCGATGGGTTGGTGCGTTGGGCCGTCCTCGCCTACTCGGAATGCGTCGTGGGTCCACATGAAAATAACGGGGGTTTCCATCAAGGCAGCCACCCGCATCACGGGCTTCATGTAGTCACTGAAAGCAAAGAAGGTGGCACAAACTGGAAGCACTCCGCCATGAAGTGCCATGCCCACGTTCAAAGCGGCCATGGTCAGCTCTGCAACGCCAGCCTGTAAAAATGCCCCGCTGAAATCACCGTGTTTGAAAGCTTTGGTTGTTTTCAAAAAACCGTCCGTCTTGTCGCTGTTGCTCAGGTCAGCGGAGGTGACAATCATATTTTCCACCTTGCCGCCCAAGTAATTCAGTACGGCGCTGGAAGAATTGCGAGTGGCATCATTCGGCTTGGTTTTGATGAGGGACCAGTTGATTTCTGGCAGTTTCCCTGTGAGGAAAAAGGCATATTTCTCCGCCAAGGCAGGATTCTCTTTTGACCAAGATTTGAAAGCGGCCTTACGTTTTTTGGCGGCAGCTCTCTTTTGTTCCAAAACGGCAGCGTAGTGTTCCGCTACCTCTGGAAAAATTTGGAAAGGATTGGCAGCATTGCCACCTAGTCCTTCCACTGTTTTTTCAAAAGAACCACCAGCGCCGGTGAGTGGCTGTCCATGCAATTCAACTTCACCCTCAAACATGCTGCCGTCAGCTTTGCGGGTGCCAAGACCCATCAATGTTTTACCTATTATTAAGGTAGGGCGCTCCGTTTCTGCCAAGCCCTCCTTGATTGCGGAGCGAATGGCTTCATGGTCATTACCGGGAATAGTGAGCACATGCCAGCCCCAAGACTTGTATTTCGTGGCAGTGTCCTCGCTGGTCACGGCGTCCACTTCTGTGGAGAGCTGGATGTCGTTTGCATCGTAAAACATGACGATATTGCCCAAGCCCAAAAAGCCAGCAATGCGGCCAGCGCCTTGAGAAATCTCTTCTTGAACGCCGCCATCGGAGATGTAGAGGTAGGTTTTGTGCGCAACATTTTCACCAAACCTGGCTGCGAGAAACCGCTCTGCAATCGCCGCACCCACGCCAAAAGCATGGCCTTGACCGAGCGGCCCGCTGGTATTTTCAATGCCCCGCAGTACATCAAGTTCTGGGTGTCCGGGCGTCGGACTTCCCCACTGCCGGAAGTTTTCGATGTCTTCCATCGAGTATTTTCCGAGCAAAGTCTGCTGGGCGTAGAGCATGGCGGACATGTGGCCTGGATCCAAAAAGAAGCGGTCACGGAGCGGCCAAGCCATGTCGGTAGGGTCGAAATTTAGGAACTCAGAAAAAAGGACATGGACGAAATCTGCACCGCCCATTGGGCCGCCGGGGTGGCCGGACTTGGCTTTTTCGACCATGGAAGCAGCAAGGATGCGGATGTTGTCGGCGCAACGAAGGGAAATGTTGGACATTTTAGAATGAGAATTGGGAATTGAGAATTGAGAAACGGTAAGCCAGCCTATTGATTGTCAGCGGGTTAGCTGCTCAATTTTTCAAGTTCGTTTGAATTTGCTGCAAAGAAAGGCAATACACCCAAGAGCTGGTGCAATTAGGAAGGTACTTTTTTAAACAAATAAGGAAACTAGGCGGCCAGCTTGCGCCACTCCAATATGGCCTTGGCAGGCTTCATGGAAGTGATGACGATGTCATGCGTTTCGCCAATTTGCATGGTGATGGAATCGCCTTGGCCCAACCGGACGATGCAGGTTTCACCTTTTGTATCGGTGATGTGGCATTCGCAGGAGCCTTCGAGGATGAGGAAGGTTTCCAGTAGATCGGTATGTACCTCTTCCTCCACCATGTCTTTCACCCAAGCCACGAAAAGCTCCCTTTTTTCATTCGATTCGAGCGGATGCAGGTGGATGCTGTCGAATTCGGCAGGTGGTTCAATGCCAGAAACGGCTTCATGCCAATCTTGCCAGTTGGAATTATCGGCGAGCATGGGTAAGCTGTCAAGCTGAAGTTTTGGGCCAATCAGGTGGGAAGTGTCCAATTCGACTATCTTGGAAAGTATTTTTTCCCGCAAAAAAGCTGGTGGGGCGACACTGTGTGCCTTGGCATAATTGATAAATGCCTGCTCGGTTTCAATAATTTCAGCAGGAGAAACTGTTTCCCCTGGAGTTTCGGCCAGCCATTCTCCTAATAGCTCCCTCGTTATTTCATTGTAATTTTTCAAATTGCGTAGGTGTTTGAAAATTGCCTAAAAAATTGTGATAATCTAAGAGCTTGGTTGGGATTCGGTGAAAGGCTAAGAACTTGCCAATTTTCCATTACGAAAAAAAAAAATCTTAGTGAAGGTTTTACAACCCACTTTGAATATACGAAAATAAAGTGGCGTTTGGATTTCAAGGATTAAAAGTTTTCCAAAAATAGGTGCTGAATCTATAACTTTTTCCAAAGCTCAAGGTGCAAATTTCATTATTTCAATGACAATGTGCTTTAATTATTGCAAAATCTCAAAAAACAACAGACTAGCCCTCGTTCAGCTTTATTTTATGGAAAAACCCTGCATTTCTTGATTAGAATTCATCAATATTTGCGGCAAAATCAGACAGGTAGGCTGCTGGTTTTCTAGTTTGATTATGAAAGCAGAATCTTTTGTTCCCAAACACCTGCAAGGCATTTTCGCCATTGTTCTAGCTGCCATTTTATGGAGCACTGGCGGCGTTTTCGTCAAACTTTTACCGCAAGATGCCTACACCATCCTTTCCTACCGCAGTATTTTATCAGCAACGGTTTTCTTCTTTTTTTTTGGAAAAAAGGTCTTCCAGATGAACGGGCGAGCATGGCTGAACGCCTTTTTTTACTGCCTTTTGGTGCTTAGTTTCGTCGTTTCCACAAAGCTGACCACAGCCGCCAACGCAATCCTTTTACAATACACGGGCACTATTTACGTGTTGCTTGCCGAGCCTTATTTTTTCAAAGTGAAAATCCAGCGGGTCAACGTCGTGACGATTATTGCCTGTGCGATTGGCATGTTGGTACTTGTCTCAGGCGAGCTTCAGGGAGGTGACATGCTCGGAAATCTAATTGCTATATTTTCTGGTTTTTTGTTTGCAGCACTTTTCATCGGTCAACGGCTTAACCCACCGGAGTACCAGGCTAGTTCTATTTTTTGGGGCAATATTCTGATGGGCATCGTTGGGCTGCCGTGGCTGTTGCAGTCCGCAATGCCTACCTTGCCGGAGGCAGCAATGCTGGCATTTCTCGGTATTTTCCAATTGGGGTTGGGGTTCGTGCTTTTCACATACGGCCTCAAGCGGGTACTCGCCATCGAAGGGGCACTATTGGCCATGTTGGAGCCAATTCTCAACCCAGTTTGGGTTTTGATTTTTTACAAGGAAAAACCTTCCACTGGTGCGATAGTTGGTGGGGTAATCATCATATTTGCACTGGCGGCAAGGATAATTTGGATGGAGCGGAACAAGCGAAAAATGCGCTGGCTGAAAAGAACCGACTGATTTCAGAACAAAACCCCGTCCAGACTTGTCCTATTTCCCGAAGCCCAATTTTCTAATTTCCTAATTTCTAATTTCCACTCCATGCTCGGTTGGCAATTTTCAGAGTTCACGCCCGATGACGGGGAATCCATTTTCGACAAGCTTCTGAAGCTGTTTCAGGAGTTGCTGCTGCACACCTCCGGCAATGTGAGCGAGGCGCTTTCTTGGTTAACCGAGATTGACCGAAAGTACAAACTCACCAACGAAGACTACGGCATGGCCGATTTCATCCAAGATTTGATTGACAACGGCTACATCACATCCGGTGAAGTGACCGGGATGCCGGGCTTTGTGCCTACCTCAAAGATGGAAATTGCGCTTCGCAAAAATGCCTTGCAAGAAGTCTTCGGCAAATTGAAAAAAACCAAACTTGGCAATCACTCCACCAAATTTGACGGGCGGGGCGACGAGCAGGCCACGGAGCTTCGACCCTACGAGTTTGGCGATGCACTCGACTCCATCGCCGTTTCGGAGAGCTTGCGAAATGCCCACATCAACCACGGCATCGAGGAGTTCAAACTGACGCCGGAGGATTTGGAGGTGCAGGAGACGTTCTATCAAAGCCAGACCAGCACGGTGCTGATGATTGACATTTCGCACAGCATGATTCTTTATGGCGAAGACCGCATCACACCTGCGAAAAAAGTGGCGTTGGCACTTTCGGAGCTCATCACCACCCGTTACCCGAAGGACACACTCGATATTTTGGTGTTCGGAAATGACGCTTGGCAAATTGAAATCAAAGACCTGCCCTACCTCGAAGTCGGGCCTTATCATACCAACACCGTCGCAGGTTTGGAGCTGGCTATGGAGCTTTTGAAAAAGCGCCGCAACCCGAACAAGCAGATTTTCATGATTACTGACGGCAAGCCGACATGCATCAAAAAAGGCAAAAAATACTACCAGAACTCCTTCGGCCTTGACCGCACCATCGTCACTCGGACACTGAATTTGGCGACAAAATGCCGCAAAATGAGCATTCCCATTACCACTTTCATGATTGCCCGTGACCCCTATTTGGTGAATTTTGTGGACCAATTTACGAAGGCAAACAATGGCAAAGCTTTTTACTCCAACCTTCAAGGCTTGGGTGAATTTGTGTTTTTAGACTATAAAAACAACAAACGCAAACGGCGTTAGACTGCTTCATTGTGCAGTTTATTCAAGTAGTAGGTAGTTGGCCAAGTGCGGAGGTTATGACGAAAAGCGAACAAGTTCTTGACCAACAACCAGCTTGGCTAAAAAAATTACCTTTGCAACGAATTAAAATTTGGCAAGCTAACTCAGTAAAGTGTATCCCATGTGCTGACTGCAAACTGCCAACTAAAAAATGTACGTTCACGATTATCAGAAACGGGTGCGCTACGGCGAAACCGACCAGATGGGCTACCTTTATTATGGCCGCTACGCTGATTTGTACGAAATCGGTCGGGCTGAAATGCTCAGAGCTTTGGGCCTCACCTACAAGCAAATGGAAATGGACCACAAGGTGATGCTGCCAGTGGCTTTCATGGAAACGAGGTACATCCGCCCTGCCCAATACGACGAACTGCTCACCATCCGCACCACCCTGCGCACCTTCCCGACCGACAAGCACATGACGTTTTACGTTGAGGTGTTTAACGAAGCTAAAAAACTGGTCAATGGAGGCCGGGTTCGCTTGGTTTTTGTGGACATGGACACCATGCGGCCCATGATAGCGCCTAGTTTTTTCACCGACTTGTTGCTGCCATTTTTTCCAGAACAGCGCCACACAATACCGGCTGCCGAACTCCACCCATAAACTTTCGTTAAAACGCAACAAGCGACAAACAAAACCAGTGTATCTTCGGGTTTTAGGGTGTGACCTTTGCAAAAATCAGGTTACTTCGCCCATTTGAAAATTCATGGAAAACCCTACGCAAAAGGCTGAAAATCAAGCAGTTGGAAGTACTCGCAGCAGATGGCGGCGCTGGCTGCCTTTGGTGTTCCGGCGGTTGATTCAAACCGTACTGGCGGTCATACTTTTGCCAGTCCTGATTTTTCAGATTCCTTGGGTACAAAATAAAGCTGCCCAGAAACTCACCGCCTATCTCTCCGCAGAATTGAAAACGACCGTTTCCGTTGGCAAGGTGCACATCGGCATTTTTAACCGGGTAAGCCTTGAGGAATTTTACTTGGAAGACCAAAGCCAAGATACCTTGCTGTATGCCGGTGAATTGGAGGTCCACCATTCTGGCGTTTTTGATTTATTGCTCCGTAAATTTATAATCGAGTCACTCCAACTCTCCGATGCTACCGTAAATATTGGCCGCAAAGCCAACGAAAAAGACTTCAACTACCAGTTTATTGCTGATTATTTTTCACCAAAAAAACAAAAGGAAAAAAGCGAATCCACGCCGTTCCAACTCGACCTACGCCACCTTTACCTTGACCGGGTTCATTTCCTAAAACCTGATGCGGTGAAAGGCGAGCTTTTCGATATCTACCTCAGCCATGTGGAAGGGCACTTTGATAAGTTCGATTTGGCTGAAAAACAGCTTGATTTGAGCAACTTTCAAGTTGATAAACCCAATGTGAAAATTACGCTGACGACTGCTTTTCCGCTGCCACCCACGAAGCTTCCTGTCTCAAATATTGAAGAAGAATCCACGGCCGACACAAACAAGCTGGTTATCCAAATTGAAAACGTTGACATCAATGGTGCTAAGTTTTCGCTTCGCAATTTGCGCAATGAACCACAGCGGCTCACGCAAGAAGACCTGATCAACTACAATTATTTGGATGTGATGGACATCGAAATCCATTTCAATGATTTCCGATTTTCTGATTTGGAATTCGCAGGCGAAGTGGAGCGGATTTCATTACGGGACACGACAGGTTTTATCCTCGAAAACTTGTCTGCGAAACAAGCGGCACTCTCTTGCCGAGGTATGGAACTTAATGGCGTAAACCTGAAAACCCCCTTTACTGAAATCGGTGACACCCTGATTTTCAAATATGCTGGTTCCTATACCGCTTGGGAGGATTTCGTGAACGAGGTGAAAATGGAAGGCCGTTTTCATAA
This sequence comes from Saprospiraceae bacterium, assembly GCA_041752395.1. Lineage (GTDB taxonomy): Bacteria > Bacteroidota > Bacteroidia > Chitinophagales > Saprospiraceae > UBA6168. The sequence goes on from JBGSWN010000247.1 coordinate 67,054, forward strand.
TTCACGGGTGGCCTTGCGGGACATCATGAAGTTTGTGCCGGCCCTGGAGGAAAACCCATTTTTCAAGGAAAACAAATTGGAGGTCGTAGAAATTGATGGCGTTATCAAAGGCCCAGTCAACCGACTTGATGGCAAGAATTTGAAAATCAACATGGCCGGCGGGCTTGACATTGAGGGCAGTTTCAGTACGCTGAACTTGGCAGTGCCAGATGAGCAATTCCTTCACTTAAACCTTCAAAAACTCCACACCAACGTCCGAACGCTCAAGAAACTGATACCCAAATTCAAACCACCACCCAACTTTGAAAAGCTGGGAACGATTGATTTCAGTGGAAAATTTGACGGCTTCTTCGTGGACTTCGTGGCGGATGGAAAATTGTCAACCGACATTGGCCGTGCGGAAATGTTTATGAACCTCAAGCTCCGGGATGGCAAGGAAAAGGCCCGCTACTCTGGCGACCTCTACCTGTACAGCTTCGACCTTGGCGCTTGGACCGATAACCCAGACTTCGGGAAGGTGACGCTTGATTCCCATGTAAAAAAAGGCGTCGGGCTAACCTTGAACACCGTCTCGGCGGAACTGGAAGGCCTTGTTGACAGCCTTGTTTTCAAAGGCTACAAATACCGAAACGCCTCGATCAAAGGCCTGCTTCAACGCAACAATTTCGTGGGGGATTTCAGTATCAAAGACGGGAACATAGACATGGTGTTTGGGGGCGAAGTCAATTTTACGGATTCTTTGCCTAGTTTTGACTTCAAAGCCAATGTCAAAAAACTGGATTTGCGGCCGCTCAACCTGACTTCAAAAGACCTTCAATTCTTCGGAAATGTGGACATGAAATTGAAGGGAAAAAGGCTTTCTGACATCATAGGCACGGCACAAGTGACTGATTTTCAAATCGTTAAAAACAGAAAGGACAGCCTGACCATTGATTCTGCGGTACTTTCATCTGGCTGGTCAGCAGCTACATTTGAAAAAGTTTTTACCCTAAACTCTACTCTCGGCGACCTTTCGATTAAAGGTATTTTTGACATTGAAAAAATACCGTCGCAGCTCACTCGCTTTGTTTCCAGCAATTACCCCCGTTTTGCGGAGCGTCTAAAAATACAAGCCCCAGCACCACTGAGGGACACGGCAAAATTCGATTTTGACCTGCAAGTTTTCCAACTCCAAAACCTTGTCAATTTTTTTGAAGAAGACCTCAAAGGTTTTGATGCATCTTCCGTCAAGGGCAATTTTGACGGCTTTGCGAACAAGGCCAATATCGAAGTAGAAGTGCCCTCTTGGGAGTACCAAAACATCAAGTTCAAGGATGTTTATTTTCGAAGCAAACTGAATGGCCCAGAGGGCAGTTTGCAAGTCGGTGTCATCGAAACGGCTTTTAGCGAAACCCAAAAATTGTCGCCGGTATCGCTCATTGGTTCCATCTATTCCGATACGCTGGAGTTCCTCATCATCTCGTCCAACTTTTACAAGATTTTGGATAACATCAACATCAACGGCATCCTATCCTTGGAAGACGACAACGCTTGGCGCATCAGTTTCAGGCCCAGCGACTTGGTGGTGTTGAATGAAACCTGGGAGATGAACACGGACAACTACCTCGCCATTGGAGACGGAAAAGTGGAGACGGAGAATTTCATTTTAACCTCCGGCCTGCGGCGCATTAAGCTGAACAGCGTCCGAGATGAAGGCTTGGAATTGGTATTGGAGAACTACCCCATTGATTCTTTGGAGTTTATTCGGGAGATAAAAAAGCACAAAATCGGTGGGATTGCTGACTTGACTGCAAGGGTAAAAAATGTGTTCAAGTTTGAGGGGCTTTCTGCAGTTTTCCGCATTGACAGCCTAAAAGTGAATGAGGATGATTACGGCGTTCTTCGCCTCGATGCCTCGGCGAACAGTCCCAAGGAAACCATCACGGCTTCGCTTTCGATTCAAGGTGATACCAGTCGCCTAACGGCTGATGGCTATTTTAACCCACCTGGATTTTCACCTGACGTCAAAAGAAAATGGATCAAAAATGAGCCGCTCTATTTTGATTTTAATGTGGATATTGAAAAATATCCGGTGAAAATTGTCAACTATTTTGTGCCGGAAGTCCTGAACCCAAAAGGCAGCCTGAGTGCCACCGGTGTGCATCTGAGTGGCGTCCCTTCCCTGCCAGACCTCAGTGGAAATGCCACGGTGGACAATGTCGAATTTACGATAAAACCGCTTCAGGTCACGTACCGGATTCCCGAAGGGCAGGTGTCCATCAACAACCGGATTTTTGATGGAAAAGACACTTGGGTATATGACCGCTTCAACAACAAGGCCCAAATTGACGGTGGTATCACGCATGACCACCTGAAAAACTTCGGCCTGGATTTGACCATCCGTACCGAGTCGGGCAGGCCGTTTTTAGGAATGGAAACAACGGATCGGGACAATTCGACTTTTTATGGAAGGGCTTTGGGAGTTGGTTACGTGCGCTTTACGGGGAGTTTTGGGCAGCCTAGTCTGTACGTAAGCGCTACGACTGCCGAAGGGACGGAAATGCACTTGCCAATGTCAGGTTCCGCCGTTTCCAACAATAAGCGTTTCATTGAGTTTACGAAGCCAACCATCGAAACGGCAACTGGCAAAGATGAAACTGGATCGGCAGCAGAAGCCAGCGGCTTGAACATGTTGTTCGATGTGGACATTACGCCAGCTGCAAAAATGGAGGTGATTTTTGACCGGGCGTGGGGGGATAAATTGGAGGGCACAGGCTCTGGTTCACTGCTTGTGGATTTGGACAGATACGGCAAATTTGACATGAGCGGAACCTACACGGTAGAAACGGGCAACTACCTGTTCACCTTGATGAAACTAGGTTTGAATAAGCCATTTATTGTGCAGCCTGGCGGCACCATTTCCTGGTCGGGGAACCCCTACGAAGCTGTCATCAACATTGACGCAACTTACTCAGGGCTTTCCACTTCCATTTACAGTTTTATCGCCGAATACCTCACAACTTCCGCTTCGGTAGAGGCGCAGGACATCGCCCGGAACAGCACCCCCGTCAACCTGACCATGCAGTTGACCGGGCAACTTTTGAAACCTGATATTGCATTTGACATTTCATTTCCAAGCCTTGACTCCGAGCTGAAAAACTATGCTGAGAGCAAAATGCGCACCGTTCGACTAGACCCGAACGAGCTGAACCGCCAAGTCTTCGGACTGCTGATGCTGGGCCAGTTTTTGCCTTCCGGCTACACCATTCAGGCGGGTGATGTGGGCATCAACACCGTGAGTGAGATGCTCTCCAACCAGCTTTCCATCTACTTCACCGATTTCATCATGGAGTTTTTGACGGGGAAAAAATTGATTCAAGGCATTGATTTCGACATCTCTTACAACCGTTACACCTCCAATAGTTTTGACCCTGACAATATCAGCACTTCGTACACCAACAATGAATTGCGCACCCGACTCAAGGTCATCGTCAACGACCGGATTTCTGTGCAGGCGGGCGGGAACTTTGGCAACGAAGCTTTTACGGGAAACAATGGCCTGTTGGGTGGCGAGTTTACGATTGAATACGTGCTGACGAAAGACCGCCGCCTGAAACTGAAGGCATACGGCGACACAGAAGCAGATTTCACAGGCGGGTTTCGCAAGCGGGGCGGCATCGCCCTCAACTACAAGCGGGAATTTGACAATTTCAGTGAGCTGTTTGAGGGGAGGAAGTCCAAAAGGGAAGCTCGCAAGTTGAAAAAAACGGGGCAATAATTGCCCTTATTTTAGCTCCACATACACCGGCAAATGGTCGCTGTAGCCACCAAAATAGCGGTCGCCACCGTAAGTCCTGCTCGGTGCCAGCCCATATTTTTCATCCTTGTACATCATCCAATCTTGTTGAAAAATGACTGACTTGGCATATTTCAACTGCTTGTCCCCTTTCATCAAATTACTGGATAAAATGATTTGGTCGAGCATGTTCCAATCGCCTTTGTAACGGTAGCTTCCCAAGCCATCCTTTTTTAGTTTGTAAAAACAATTGTACATGATTTGCTCCGCAAAACTGTCGCCAATGGGTTGAGCATCAAGGTCTTGCAAAATGCTTAAGTCGGTAGGTTCATCGTTCATATCGCCCATGACGATGATATTGGCGTCACCGTCCGACTTAAAAATAGCATCCACTTTTCGCCCGATTTGCGAAGCAACATATTTGCGCCTCGGTTCAGTTTCTGCCTGTCCGCCACTCCTCGATGGCAGGTGCGCCACGATAATGTTCAGCTTTTCCTTTCCAGCAAATTTGCCCTCGACCACCAACAAATCCCGTGTCGTGTAGTCAGGGTTGTCAGGTATCATTCCCTTCGGAAAACGGATGCGTATGGTGTCCGAACTTGTAACTGTGAATATGCTTTTTTTATACAAAAGCGCCACGTCTATTCCCCGAAAATCTGGTGATTCGTAATGGACAAAGCCATAGCCATGTGACTTAAGGCTGGTTTTATTGCAAAAATCTTGTAACACCGTTTCGTTTTCCACTTCTGCCAAGCCAATCAAAGCTGGAAAACCCATCCCTTCCACCACTTTTGCCAGGTGGTCAAGTTTAAGTTGATAGCGCTCTGGCGTCCATTTTTTTTTGCTTTCTGGCAGGAATTCCTCGTCGGGCTTGGCAGGGTCGTCCGCAGTGTCGAACAGGTTTTCGACGTTGTAAAAAGCAACGCGATAGTTGCCGGGGTCAGTGTTCTGCGCCGCTTTCGGAAGGGAACATTGGCACAGTAAAAACAAGGAAAGTAGGGCGGCGAAGAATTTGTTCATCATAAAAAATTAAGGGGCGCAAAGTTGCGAATTATGCTCGAAAGCGCTCGCAATTTTGCACCCCCTTTGAATTCCTTATTCTAAAATCGCCCTACTGAAATGGATTCTGAAAGGCAGGATTGCTGTAGTAAGTCGTATCGGTCAAGGCGTCCAAAAACGCCAGTAAAGCCTGCTTGTCATATTCGCTCAGGTTCAGTTGGGTAATCGAACCAGTGATGACATTATCGGCGTAATGGCCGCCAGCGTTGTAATGTTCGATTACTTCTTCCAAGGTTTGAAACCTCCCATCGTGCATGTAAGGTGCAGTGAGGGTGATATTGCGAAGCGTTGGTGACTTGAACATGCCATTGTCCGTGAGATTACCAGTAAGTGCACCCAAACCCTTGTCTGGAAAATCGTTCAAAGTGGCGACCTCCGTGATGGCATTGTTTCGATATACTTCAGATGAATAAAGTGCTTTGCCGTCATGGCAATGGGCGCAATGTCCCTTGGGGTCATTAGGGCCGGCCTGCTGGTCATCGTAGTAAATCTTTTGTCCGTCAGCTTCCAAGTCCGAAATCAAAAAAGGGTTGGGGTCTTTCTGCCATGCTTTCTTATCGTACCGAGAATTGGCGCTGATAAGCGTCCGCTCGAACTGCGCTAGTGCCTTGGCGGCAAGTTCCTTCGTAATTTCTGTCGTGTTTTCAATTCCAAATGCTTCCCGAAAACGAGTTTTATAATCGGGATGGCGACGCAATTTCACCTCCACATCCGTCCAAATTTCCGCCATTTCCACTGGGTTTTCGACTGGGTGCAAAGCTTGGTCTTCCAAGGTCATTGAGCGGCCATCCCAAAACAGGCCATTGATTTGGAAACCCACATTTATCAGCGACATGGAGCTGCGGTTGCCCATAAACCCGCCTACGCCGGGGCTGATTGCCATCACGTCATTGAAACTGTTCGTCAATTTGTGACAACTGCTGCACGAAATGGTGCTATCCTTTGATAAAATTGGGTCATAAAACAAGCGGCGACCAAGTTCAATCCCTTGGTCGGTAAGCGGATTATCCACCGGAATATCCATGGAGGGGAGGCCAGGCGGTATTGTCAAATTATGCGGCGTCGGGTCGTAGATGATGTTGGTCAAGTCTTCGCCAATGACCGTGACGCCGCCGTCATCGTCGTCCTTGCAAGCCGCAAAACCAAGTATCAAAAGCAAAATGACAAAACTTATTTTTTTCATGGATATCCAAGTTGTTTTACAATGAATGAATAGTGTACAAGTCATTGATTTTCAATAAGAAACAGTGATTCAGATACCGCAAGCCTGCTCCCAATGGCTCATCAAATCAACAGCCAATGGCATGTCGGAAAGCTCTTGCGTGTTGCGATTGTCGGGGTTAGCCAAATCCAAAGCTGCTCCGTTGTTGACATAAATTTTGTAAACATCAGCTTCCAAGTTTAAGTCAAAAACCTGCCCTTTTTCAACAGCGATTGGCAACTGTTTTGTCACTGAAAAAAGTACGGCTTCAGTACCTGGGTGATGCTCAAATCCCGCGTCGCTTTGATTGAAAACACCATCGCCATTCAAATCATAAATACCTTCCGATTTCATAAAAATGAAACTCCCCCAGTCGCTCCAAAAATGGCTGGCGAACGCTTGTCGCAGCGGGTTGCTGGGAGGCAATTTGGCAGCGTCGGCATTGTTCATGCTGGCAGGTATTCCGAAGTCAATCCGAAACCCACGGTAGTTGCCAATTGGCACTTTTTCATAGTTACGGGTCAGGGGCACTTGTGCGGCAGCAAGGTCGAGGTTGTCCTCGAAATCAAAGAATTCAATTTCGGAAAGCAAGTGATCTGGTGTTGACCCCTCACCCAGCAAAGTGATATTTGAAACAAAGAAATTGAAATTTTGGAAACGGATTTGATTGCCACTGGGATAGTCAAACGCCTTGTAGAGTACCAGCGGGTCGCCGTTGTAGGCCGCTTTAAAGTTCAAGTTGACACTGGAGGTAGGTGTAGTTGGCTGGTTGTCGTCCTTGCAAGCAAAGATGGAAACGGCCATTAAGCAAAGAAAAAATAGCTTTTTCATGTTAAAAATTTGGTTTGTGGTTTTTGGTCAAAGGACATTTCAGACAAAATTACAGTCATTCCAATTTAATGGACACCACATAAAACGCATTGGTTAGCTGGTTGTCAATCTTTGTACGCATCACGTCGGGGGTGTCATTTTTGAAATCTATATCCGAGAATAACACAGCATAGTTTAAACCAACAACCAACTTTATGTTGAAACCCCTCTCGATGGAAACTGGTTGTGAAAAAACGAGTGAAATTTGTTTTGGGTCATGAAAACGAAAATCAATCGGGGCGGTATCTTCCAAGGTATCTGGCCTGAAAATCAAGTGATTGGGGATGATTCCGGTGATGGAATCGTAGCTCAGGGTATCGTTTTTCACAAAAAGCACATTCCCCGTTTTTACCGAGTCAATTTGAACTTGGTCCAGCACAATCTGCGAAACCCCGAGCGTGAATTTCACCCCAGAGAACAGACCGACGGCCTTCACTGTCCCAAGGTTTGCCGCCTGAAAAATGTCCCGGTCGTGTTTTGAAAAATTGTTTTCCAGAAAAATGGAGTCCATCGTTTTGGTGGGCAACCAAACAGAGTCAAGCACGCCGAACTCCATGCCATCTTCCCGAATCAATTTCAAATCTGAAGCAAAAAAACGCCCTAGGTCTAGGAAAAAAAAGTCGTTGGAATCAAGCAGGGACTGGTATTTCGTTGCATATTTCACCCCAAAAAGTGAGTCTGGTTTGACTGGATTGGATATTAAATGCTGGAACTGCAAGGAAAGCTTCGGGTATTTGCAGCAAGCAGGACAAAGGTCATCGGCGCTGGCGTCGTAGTTGGTTGCATCAAGGTCAAGACAACCACTTTTTGGCTCATAGCAGCCAGTCAACAACATTAAGATTGGTAAGAAAAAATAGAATCGCACGTCGTGTTGTTTTTCTCATTTTACCCAAAATGACTCGGTGGGTAAGGTTAAAATTTCGGGTTTCGACTATTCACCCCCAGAAACCTTAAACCAAAAACCTTAAACCGTCACACTCTCATTTTCGACCGTTTCACCAGCCAAGCCTGCAAAATTGGTCGGAAACCCTCGTTGATGTCAGCCTCTACAAAGTCCACTTTGTACTGCATGCACTTCATCCGAAGCTCCTCCTTGAAAGCTGCCACTTGCCTCACGTAGTTTTCCTTGACTTGGTTGGGTTGCAGCCGAAGTTCTTGCCCAGTTTCCATGTCAATGAAAAGGTAAGGCCGATTTTCATATTCAAAATCAATCTCCAAGCGCTTGTCCACCGTGTGGAAAAGAATGACCTCGTGCTTGGCATGTTTTAAGTGCTGAAGTGCCGAAAAAAGCGCCTCCGAATTGTCGGAATGCTCGAACATATCGCTGAAAATCACCACCAGCGAACGTTTGTGGATGCTCTCCGCAATTTGGTGCAGGGCCTTCGCCGCCGAGGTCGAGCGGTTGTGTTCTGGATTTTCGATGAGCTGTTGGAGGTAGGTCAACAGCAGGCGATAATGCGACGTTGCGGCCTTGCAGCGGGTGTGCATTTTCACCGAATCGTCAAAAATCGTGAGGCCGAAAGCATCCCTTTGCTTCATCAGCAAGTTCATCAGCGAGGCAGCAGCGAGGGCTGAAAAACGGAGCTTGTTGGTGTAATTCTCGCCCTCTTTTGTCACTTCCGGGAAGTACATCGAAGAACTGGAATCCACCACGATTTGGCAGCGCAGGTTGGTTTCTTCCTCGAATTTTTTGGTGTACATCCGGTCGGTGCGGGCAAATACTTTCCAGTCAATGTCCTTCGTCGCTTCGCCGGGGTTGTAGAGGCGGTGCTCCGCAAACTCGACGGAAAA
>JBGSWN010000248.1:0-8777 GCA_041752395.1 Saprospiraceae bacterium
AAAAAGATGTCCATGTCCACTTGCGGATTCACAGCATCCACCATCAGGCCTGACATGCCGATGGTGTTACAAGTACCATTGTTTGGTGGCACTTGGCTGGTGATGGTGTTCAGCGCAGCGTCGTAATTGTACAAGGTTGTCGCAGTCGTCCCAATAAAACTATTGGAATAAGCTGCTGCCGCAATGAACGGCGTGGCGGCGGCATTCACGTCAGTGGCGGCATAGGCCAAGTTGCCGTCCGTGGCAGCGATGGCGCCCGTGACCGGGTGCAAGCGGTAATTCGCTGTGTTACTACCCGTCACCCGGATGCGGTCCACTGTTGGGTTAAAGTCGAAATTGACCTCGCCCATATTGGGTTGGAGCATGACCGGGGCAGTGCCGATGGCCGTTGCAGCACCTGTCACCAAATTAATGGTGTAGAGCCTCGCCTCACCAGCGGTTTGGTTGTAACCGATGGCATACAACTGGCCCGTGTTGGGACGAAAGTCAATGCCCTCAATGGTTTGGCCAGCGCTTACGCCTGTGATGACGTTCGTTGTCAAAACAGTGGTCGGCATCGCAGCATCAAACGAAAAAAGGGTGTTGCCCGAAAGTGCATACACCAATTGTGCGTTCATCTGCCCGATGGCGGCGAAGAGCAGCAGGCAGGCGAGTATCAGTTTTTGGAAGAATCGGGGTCGGAAAACGCCCGGAGAAGGTGCGGTAAAAGGTAATTTCATGCGTAAAAGGATTTTGATTTTCGTGATAAAGAATAAACCCGTTTTTCAAAAATAAATGGAATAAAAAGGGCAAAGCGCAGCCAACAGAGCGACGCTCTATTGCTTTGATTTGCCCCTCCATAACCAGTTACATTTTTCTAAACGGACGGAAGATTGAAGATTTCTAGACTTGTTTAAAGCAGGTTTTTGATGTTAAAAGGAAGGGTGTTCGGTTTTCTTTGTTGATTTAAAGTACATACGACTAAGCAACAAGGAACGGTTTTTTGAAAACCAAGTTTTTTGAAAAAAATTACTCCACCACCACCCAAACCCAGCCCCCCGAAGGTATCTCCACCTCGATTTCAATATCAAAAAAACGGTTCAAAACGTACTCCTTCGGAACGCTTTCCAAACTGCTGCTACCAGCGCTGCTACCCATCCGCACCTGCGCTGTTTCCGTGAGACCCGTATAGTACAGTGGTAGTTTTATTTTTCGTAAAATATTGACCTTCAACGGATTGTAAAGCATCGCCAACCCCTTTTCCTTCAAGTTCGGATTCACGTGCAGAATCCCGTCCCATTCCTGCCCATCCGGGCGGCGAAGGTGGATTAGGTCGCTGTTCAGGATTTGGCGGTATTTTTTGTACCAATCCACGGCGACTTTCACCATTACTTTGGTCGAATCCGTGTCGAAAATCCGAGGGCCACGGTAGCAGCTCTGTACCCCGCTCCCGAAGTTCTGCCAGAGGTGCTGGCGGTACGCTACTCGGTGCGACTCCAGCGGCTCCAAAGTAGCAGCCGCACCGCCGCCCTGGTACTCGGTGAGCGGCGTGAAAGTCCAGCCCATCGAAGGCGTTTTCGTCCAAGTGCCATCGTAGATGTTTTGGCGTCCAAGGATGATTTGGCGCTCCCGTGGCAGCGACCAATTGGTTTCCCGGTAGCCGATACCCGTCTTGCTGCCGCCGTTCAGGAAGTACCAGTCTGGGGCGTTCAGATAAACGCCCGTTTCCCGCAACCACTTATAAAATTCCACCGACGAGTCCCATTGTTGCCATTGCGAATCCTCCAAGCCATCGTGGCCGGGGTGGTTTTTGCTGGCGCAAACATCACCGGGGTACGGCCCATCGTGTTCCAACAGGTCGAAGCCGGTGGCCGTAATGAACTTGCGCAGCTTGTCCAAATAACGGATGCCCCACAAGCTGCTGAGGCAGGGTGCATTGCCGAAAATAGCGCCGCCAGTTTGCCCTGTGGCAGGATTTATCACATCGTTTTCATCGTCAATACGGCGGCTGGAAAAGAGCGAGTAGCCGCCCAATTGAATGCCCTTCGAGTGCGCATAATTCGCCAAGTCCTTGAATTTCTGAATATTAGCATCACTCACGTCTTCCATCGTCAGCCCGCTTCCGAAGCTGAGGATGACCATCTCAAAACCCACCGCCTCGCACTGGTCAATGGCCGCTTTCACCACCACTGGGTCAGTGCTGGTCAAGTGCATGAAGATGGGGTTTTCGGTGGCCCACGGGGCAATGGTGCGGTAGAAGCGGCGCTCCGCAAGCCCTTTCCGCTCCCGGTCGTGGCTGTCGAACGGAAGCTCCCAAGTGCGGAAACTCTGCCACTCGTCGCCGGGGGAGAGGGTGACGCCGGGGCCGATTGGTGGGCCGACTTTGAGAAGGTTCGGGGTCAGGCGCTGGTAGTTCACCTGCGAAGTATAATCGGGGTCGGGCAGCCAGCGTACGCACTGGTTCGAGAAGCGGCTGCTCATGTCGTGGAAGGCGTAGTCGGTCTGAACGAGCAGGTTCGGGGTCATCAGTCCGGGGCCGTGGTCAACGGAGCTTTCCTCTTCCCGCACGGCGAGTATTTCGGAGGTGAAATGGTTGATTTTCAGGTCTGGATGCCCTTCGGTTTTCACCGAAATCCATTTGCTGAGCAAGGGGATGCCATCGTACATTTCATAGTGGACAACTACCGTCACGCCTTGCCATTTCTCCTTTTCATTTTGGTAAGAAAACGAGAGCCGCTTGCCTGCCAAAGGCAGGTAGTTTTTCTCGCCCGACCAGCGGTTTTGCTTCCAGTTCAGCAGAGGCTTGATTTCATCAACCTCAAAATCCACGCAGTGAAATGCCGCTGGGTCGGCCCGCATCGTGTCGAGCCATTCGGGGAGCAGGTAGCCGTATTCCGGCTGGCCGAGCAGCCCGCCGGTACGCACCGTGTCGCCGTCCATGACGAGTTCGGCTTCGGGCTTTACGCCCCGCAGGTAGTTGTCGTTGTTGGTTAATAGGGTGAGGTGGGTGGTGGCTACATCAGGGGCGATACGCCAGCGGCGGAGGAGCAGGCCGTTGGTGAGGACGAGGCTGTTTTCACCGTCTTTCAGCACGGTGGTCGGGGTGGTGATGGGGTGGATGAGCCAGTCTTGGCTGGGGTCGGCGGGGGTAAAGAATTGGTAATCGGGAAGTTGGGCGAGCTTTTGGGGCAGGTCTTGGTTTTGCGCAAGCGCAAAAAATGGAAGAACGGCCAAGCAGACGAGTAGATGATGCTTCATAAAAGAAGATTGAAAAGAATTGGCGAAGTAAGGGAAAAAATCAGCCATATCCCAAATGGCGGTACCACTGCCAAAATACAATTGCGTCAATGACAAAAATCACCTTGCCTCACCTGTATAGTCGGTAGACTTGCAACAGCATGTATGGCGATTTCTGCCATTAAGGAACGTGTGAATAATAACTAATCATTTCATCAAAAAAATAATAGCAAAATGAAAATCAGCCAAGTAAAGCGTACCACATGGGGCCATTGGTTCCCTGCATTCTTATTCGTGATCGGATTGGTGACATTTGCCATCGGTTGCGCCAGTGAATCCAAAAAAGCAGACATTGCGCAAGGGGAAGAATGGTTCAAGTCTTATTGCACACCTTGCCACGGTGATAACGGCGACGGGAAAAGTCAGGTCGGCTATACGATGGAAACACCGCCCAAAAACCTCCGCCAGATTGCCAAGCGGCGCAACGGCGTGTTCCCAGATGCGGAAATTTCCAAAATCATCGCTGGGGTGGAAAATGTGCCCGGCCACAGCACCAGCATTATGCCGGCTTGGTGGGATGCTTTCAAAAAAGCAGAAAACATCACCGATGAAAAAGTCCTGCAAGCCAAGATTGACAATATCACAGCTTATTTGAAGACGATTCAGGAGAAGTGAGATGATACTTACAGGCTATTCTGTGTGAAAATTTGGGAATGTTGGCATTAACTGGACTTTTGACACGCCTCACCGCTTGAGTAGTTCTTGCTCAAGCGGTGAGGCGTGTCAAAAGTCCAGTTAATCAAAACGGTGCAACTCCAAGCTAGGAGTTGACCATCGAATCAACTTGGCCTAACTTATCTGCTTCTTTCGCTCGAAGATTTACCCCATCTCCTCCACCAAATGCACTAGCCCATCCACGATGAACTGCACACCGATGGCCACCACTAAGAACCCCATGATGCGGGCAACGGCATTCAGGCCGCCATGTCCGAGGAGTTTGAAGAGCATCGGTGCGGCACGAAGCGTGAGGTAAACCAGCACGCCCATTGCCAGAATGGCCGCCAATATCCAAACCCGCTCGTCCCAGTTGGGGTGCTGCTTGAACATGGTGATGAGGTAGGAAATGCTGCCGGGGCCGGAGAGCAGCGGCATGGCCATCGGGGTGAAGGCGATTTCGGAACGACTGGCCGAATCGGCGGCGACCTCGTCGTTGTAGCCCCGTTTTTTGGCAAAATTGCCGCCCATGAGGCTGAAGCCTGTACTCAGCAGCACCATGCCGCCAGCGATTCGCATGGAGTGGACTGTGAGCCCAAAAAAACTGAGGATGTAGGTGCCCGCCAAGAAGAAGCCCACCAAGATGAGCAGGAAATAAAAGCTGGAATAAAGCGCCAAGCGGTTGCGCTGCTTGGTTTCCATCCCACTGGTCAGCGAGATGTAAACCGGCACTGCGCCGGGTGGGTCAACGATGGAAAACAGCGAAAACAACGTAGCGAGGAAAAATTCCATATTTAAAATTTTTGCAAAAGTAAGCAAGTTTTTACTGCGCAAAACGCTATCGTTTCTAAGAAAAAATCGTACAATCTAAATATTTGACTTATTTTCGCCACAAATTATGGTCCCACCGCTGTAGAATACTCCTATCTCACAAAGGACATATTTTATGATCGCCATGAAACGAACACTATACCCTATCCTGCCGCTGCTTTTTTTTGCGGCGTTGACGAATACATCCTGCGTTGCATCAGACCTTCGCACTTTTCAACAAAAACAGAATTTCATTTCTTTGACTGTTGAGTCCACCGGCTGGTCAGCCGAGCTGTTTTGGAATGCCGTTTTCGACCAAGACCTCATCGCCTTTTATGTCCAACGTTCTACCGATGGCGTTGATTATCAGGACATTATCCGCTACGACACCTATTTTCTTGCCACAGGAGATACCCAAACCTTTCGGGAGCAAGACAGCAATCCAAGCCCCGGCGACAATTTTTACCGTATCCGTTTTACCCTCTCCAACGGGGAGCAGGTGTTCAGCGAGCGCTGCAAGGTTTACTTCAAGGAAGTGGCTGCTTTCGAGATTTTCCCAAATCCAACAGGCCGTCAGGTGAACCTTTTGCTCAAAAAATTCCGGGGGGAACCGGTCGAGGTACTCATTTTCGATGGAATCGGTGAGCAGGTTTACCAGGCAAGTATCCCCGCCGTGGACGATGGCATCCTCCGCATTGAACTCCAATCCATGAACGCCGGGATTTACGCCGTGAGCGTGATACACAAGGGCAAGACCTATACCCGCCGCTTGGTGGTGACTTCGACGGATGGGTGACAATTCAGGAAGTTATTAATAGGCACACAACTAGGAAGTTGACTAACCGCAATTTCCTCTTCCACAAGAAAACGTGGATGTCTAAAACTTATATCGCAACCCGATATTCACCCCATATAAATTATATTGTTGCCGCAATGCATAGCGTTTCTCTGTGAAATCTTTCGGAAAATGTCGCACGAATGGGGAAACATAAACTTCCAAATTTTCATTGATATGATAACCTGCATAAAGCCCTAAATAATAGCTCATGCTAATATTCGATTTGAATATCCCGGCGGTATCAATGCTGGTAGTCTCGTCAGCAGATTTCAGTATTTGGCCTTGCGTGGATAAGTTCAAATTGAAAAATACCCCAGCTTGTACTCCGACAGAAAAATCATGCCCCTCATGGCGGTAACCCACTAGTATTGGCACATCGAACATGCGGTATTTATTGTAATATTCCTTTTGGAAAGTGGTTTTCACTTCGTGCAGCACGTTGCCATAAATGGCCGTGGTGTCATCATTCAAATTAATGACTAAGTATTTTATGTCAAAAACAGAATCTAGGGTCGTTACAGCCTCGCTAAAACGGAACTGCTCATTGATTTGCGTGTAGTTCAAGCCCGTGCTCAGGTTAAACCCAGAACGGTGTTGGAGGGTGAAACCAAGGCCAAATTGGTAGGCTTCCAGTTCCCGTTCGGTCCGATTGCGGAGCGGCAATAAATCCAGTCCCAATGAATCCTTCAAGGCTAGGTTACGCTGCACGAAGCTGAGGCTTCCCTGAAGATTTACAGCAAAACTGAAATCCCGTTGACGCAGAATAGGCGTTTTTTCCGTAAGAGGGAAACCCATTTCTTTTAAAACTGGTCGTGATTTTTCTATTTCAAAAAAAGAAAGCGGAAGCGTGGGCAGGATAGTTGCCAATTGTACTAACTCACCCTGTTTATTTAATTTCAAATTTCCCGGGAAAATGGAGGTTGAAATGGGGGCTATATCTTCTTTGTTTGAAGCGATTATTTTTGGATTTTGCGCTAATACTGCTTGTTTATTATTCTTTGAAAATCCGTTTGCTTTTTCAAAAGTCTTAGCATTTTTGCCAGTAGAAGCACCCAGTTTTCCGCCAGGTTTTAGCTTGTTCTCAAGCTTTTTATCTTCAAGTTTTTCTTGCCCTAATGATGCTGTCGCAGGTTTTGGCTCACCAATTTTTATAACGCTGTTATTTTCGCTTTCGACCATTGCATCGTGGTGTGTTATTGGCTCCATCTCCTGTGCTACCACTGCCACCGTTTGTGGAGACTGGCTGTGCCTATTCACGATTGTTTTCTGATAAAAATAGCCACCTGCACTCCCCACTAGTACAATGCCCGCCAACCAAAACCAGATAAGGCCCCGCCGTTTTTTCTTGCGGTTAAGCACATCAACATCCGACTCAATGGCAGACCACAAGGCATCCACATCCACCTCGGATTTATGGCCGAACAAGGCTGTCTTTATTTTATTTTCCAACGATTCCCACTTCATGGCGGTCTGTGATTTTTAAATGAACAAGCTTTTGTTGCAATAATTGTCTGGCACGGGCCAGTTGAGAGCGGGAGGTGTTTTCGGATATGCTCAGTATTTCGGCAATTTCTTGGTGGTTATAGCCTTCCACCACATACATATTGAAGACGGCCCGATAGCCCGGTGGGAGTCCCAGCACCAATCCCATGATTTCTTCGATGCCGAGTTGTTGGTTTATTTCTGGCTCAAGCAATTGATAATCAGGCATTTCGACTGGCTGTGTTTCGTGCTGGAAGCAGCTTTTTTCCAACCATTGCAAAGACCGGCGGACTGCTATTCGCCGCATCCATGCCTCGAACGAACCCGTTGGCTCATATTTGTCAATATTGGAAAAAATGCGAATCAGCGTCTCTTGTAAAATATCCTTCGCCATGGCCTCATCCTTGGCATACCGGCGACAGACGGACAGCAGCATGCTGGCATAGCGCTGTACCAATAAGTACTGGCTTGCTTTTTTGCCGTTCTGGCAGTCTTGTATGAGCTGTGCGGTTGTCAAATTATTTCATTTTTTGCAGAAAAAATATACTGTCAAATAGTATCACGAAAATGAAACAACAATGGTTGGGTTAAATTTAAAAATATCGGCGTGAAAAATTCACGCCGATATTTTTTTACAAAAGTGCTAGAAATTTCGAATGATATTAAAATCGCCTGTCACTGTTACAGTTTGCGGAGGTTGGACGCTATTATTCGTCAATGTCCCACCAAATGTACCGATAATAGGCTCGCCGGTGTTTCCATAAGCTGTTATTTCGCAGTTGTCAAAATATTGACCGTTCGACATGTCCCAATTGTTTGGCGCATCGACTATGGTTTCGATAATATTGCCCAGGCTTCCATCATAATTACCAACTGTTTGGCCAAATATGGAGAAGTAAACATACCGCTGCGTAGCTTGGTCAATATAATGGAAATAGGTGCCATTACCCGAACTGTCTGCACTGGCTTGCGCAACCGTGTAAATAGCCGACACCCCATCCACCGTTACCCGGATATAATTCTGCAATTGCACATCACATACGCTGATATTCCCAAGATTTTCCGTTCCACCAACATCAACATTGTTTGGGTTGCTTTGCAATGCCGCATCCAGGTCAACACCAATTACTTCAATGCCTGTCGTCGCTGCGCAAGTGGAGAAAGTAACCTCAAACGGCGTTCCATCGGTATATTCATATACGGTCTGTCCATCGAAACTGAATATCACCAGCCCATTTTGCACGGGGTCGTCGTTGCAATCCACCAATTGACCAGTGATGGTTGTGGCATTTAAGGATGATGCTGGCACGACGATAGTTCCCAAGTCCACATTATCGGAGAAAGGCCCGATAGGCACGGAATATAGCACCTCACCACATTGGCCGATTACTTCTAACATAAGGTCATAATCCTTTGGAATCAAGCCGCTGATGATGCCGAGGTCACAGGTTTGGCCAGTACCATATAGCGAGGTACCTTCCTGCCTGATAACTACTTTATAATTTACCAACGGATTACCATTTTCATCCACAAACGTGGCCGTGAAATCAATCAGCGGGTCTTTAAAATCATGGTTCCAATAGGAAAAATGCGATACTTCGGCCACATAGAAGCCATTTTCCAGTTTTGAAACACCTTCTTCTGCCCACATGCCATATTCTTCATAATAAGACCAAAGTGGGATTTCAGCAGGCGCACTGGCCAGCAGGCTGGCAGG
>JBGSWN010000249.1:0-13538 GCA_041752395.1 Saprospiraceae bacterium
AGCTAATTACCTTTCCCGTACAGCTAATCGTGTTTTTCTGCACTGTACATTGGCCAAATCCTGCTTATTTTGCTCTCTAAACTGCCTAATCTAGCTTAACAACTTACCCCTATTGTACATTTGGTATTTGGTTTTATTTTACAAGTCATTGATTTTCAACGGCTTTCCAACTCCCTATTGTACTTTTGGTGTTTGCCCCCTTACAAGCCAGGAAGCATAACACCCTGTGGGCCGTGGTGTGGTCCATACCTGGAGCTGGCGATGGTGACGGTGCCACCCGTAGCCGGGTCAGGAAGTGCAGGGGTAGCGACCCTGGACTGGTGGCAGCTGATACAGAGGTTGCCCTTGCCAAAATCCACGGTTTGGCCACCCACCCAAAGCGTAACTGGGTCAGGTTGGGTAAGTGCCCAGTCTTCCTGAGAATAGCTCTGGTGTATTTTGTGGCAGGTGTAGCAGTTCTGTGGTAGTGGGTCTTGAATGGCTGCAGCAGTAACATCTGCGCCTGTAGCTATCCTCTCCAAGAAACCTTGGCTGGTATGGCAGATGGCGCAGTTTGTAGCGTTACGACTGTAGTTGCCACCCGTTGCGTGCCCAGAGTGTTCCCATTGGAACATTTTTGCAGTTATTAACTGCGAGTTGCTGTGGCATTCCAAGCATTTTTCGGCACCGTTTTGACCAGTCGCTCCTGTGGGGCCAGTTGAGCCTGTCGGACCAGCTGGGCCAACCAAGCCTTCATCGCCTTTGCAGGAGAGTAGGGTGAAGAAAAATGCCAAGCTTAAAAAGACGAGGAAAGATGTTCTTGATTTCATGATGATGAGTTTTTATTTTACAAAAATCCGCTGAAGCATTTCTGTTATCATTGTCAGGTCAAAAGTATTAGGTCTCTTGACCTCCATGCATGATGTAAGTCATGTAGCGGGGTGACAATTGTCACAGTTTTGTCAGCAGGGGTAAAAATAGAAATGCAGCAATATTTAGGCGAATTTTTCATCAATTTTTTTTTACAATTGAAGTTTGTTAAGGTAAATTTTAAAGTCTCTAAATAATGAACTGATATTTGTAGAACTCTTTGCCACTCAAGGTTAAACAATGCTTCCGTAAGTTCTATGATTCTCGCTAATCCTTTGTATATACATGCATACTGTCCCCTGCCGTAGGCAGGTAATCCATGCCCAGGTACGTGAACATAATAGCCATGACACCTATAATTACTACCCAGGATAATTTCCTTTCGTCCATTGAGCTGATATTGCGAAAGTGCAGGTATGCAGCAAATATCAGCCAGGTAATCAGTGCCCAATTTTCCTTCGGGTCCCAGCCCCAGTAATTCGACCAGGCGCTTTGGCCCCACCATGCACCAAGTAGCAGCCCGGCGGTGAGGAACAAAAACCCCAGTTTGGCCAACTGATAGGTCAAACCACTGAAATCAATTCGAGCCTGTTCTCCCAGCGTATGGTGAGAGGAAATGCCTTTTGGAAAAAAAAGGTACAGCACCGCCCCCAACCCCGCCACGAACAGTGCACCATAAGCCAAAAAATAGGAAATAACATGAGGAATGAACATCCAGGTCTGCAAGGCAGGTGGCAACGCAATGATTTCAACGTCTCTTTTAGTCAGTGAAAAAAGGAAGATGCCAATGATGGCCAAAGAGGACAGGAACCCTATCAAGCGCACCTTGAAGCGCCATTCTGCCGCCAGGCTGACCAGTGAAATAGTCCAAACGGCGAATATCAGCGACTCGTATAGGCTTTTGAAAGGCGGCCTTCCCGCCTCTACCCAACGGCTCGTTATCATAGCGGTACAGATAACGAATGCTGCGCCGAACAATGCCAATGAGACCTGACCAAACCATTTCTTTTTTAAAAATAAGCCAATCAGGTATGCGGCAACAACTACAGCATAAGCAAAAATACTGGCCTTAAACATGGTGGAAGAATAATAATAGCTTTCAATCATGGCTTCAGCTTTTTTTCTTGATATAAAACATATGTGCTACACCTGCTACCATCAGGTAAAACCCAAGATAAATGACCATCAATCCTGGCTCATGGCTGACGCCAATGCCTGAATAATTGGGCTTATTCGGGTCATAATCGGTTTGGTAAAATCGGTAGCCGTTATACAACATGGGTTCGTTCACCTTCACCGATTGCTGCTTCAAAACCTCGCCTTTATTGTTGATGACGGACAGTTCGCTTTTATAATATTTTGTCTCCTTGTCCTTGAAGGACTCCAAGGCCAAGAAATGGGTATTGCCCGGCACCTTGAACACACCGCTATCATCACCGTTTGAGGATGGGTATAAATAAGCAACCGTCGCTGGGCCTCCGGCTTTCCATACCTCCACCTTTGCCACGGGCTTGTTGAGTTCTTCGCTTTTGGAGGAAGGTACAGCCTGGAGATATGCTACGTCGGGCATGAGGTAGCGGACGGAAAAACCAATGCTATCATTCCATGAAATGGGGTAAAACTGTTTGATTTTCAATGGTTTAACAGCGAAAAGTCCATTTATCAGAAAATAAATCTTTTCGTTTTTCCCGTCAAAAATAACCCGGTTGTCTTTGGCCAAATCAGCAGGTACAGGTGATTTCACCAATCCTTTTGCCAAGTCTTCGGGCAGCTCCCAATAGAACTCCAGCCCCGCACCCATTTTTACCACATCGGCCATTTTGTTTCTTCCGGATTGGTTGGCTCGAAACTGTACAAAGGCGTCGCCTTCCGGTGTTTTGAGGTCGAGCAATATGCCGGGGTCTTTTGCGGCTATCGTATCGGTATTTGCCGGGTACTTGTAGTCGAACTCAAAATCGGGGTAAAACTCGGACAGGCGATAATACCTATCTGTCCCGTAAATTCGGTGGATTTTGCCTTGCTCCAACGGCAAGGAGGCAACGATTTTAGGGGGATTTGTATCGTCCGTTTCGCCATGCGAAACCATGACCGCCCGGCCGATGGTATCCCGTTTCCAGATTTGTATCCGATAGTCGGGCTTGTGTTTTTCAAACTCAAAATGATTCAGCCGGATGTTGAAGCCTAACGTTATACTGTCGTGGATAAAACCGGACGTTCCTTTGTAAAGCAGCACCGTGCTTTTTTGCTGGCCTTCTTCCAGTTTGATAATGCCCCGGAAGCCCATAAAATAGTCCACCCAAAAGCCAAAAAGGATAAGGATAGGGCTGAGGTGCGCCAGGTGGAAGCCGACGTTTTCCTTGGTGAATCTTTTCTTGCTGCTGGATTTGACCAACCCTACTGCCAATAGCGCATACAAGGAAACGTACCACCAGCTATGGAAAAGGTCGTTCAGTTGCAAGAGGCCCACCAACCCGCCGCTGGCCATGTCGGTTTTTTGCGGCACGAAGGTGCCCACGGCCGTTGCCAACGCAATGGCAATCAAATTGGGGACGGTAAAGTGCGGTGTGCCAATTATCTTGAATAGGGGTTTGGCATACATGACCATCACTGCGGCAAAAGCAAACAGGCCTGCCAATAGGCCCAAGCTATTCTGCCCCACCCAATGATAAATGTTTTGGGAAAGGATGCCCCCGGCGACCGTCAAGGAAATTAACAATATGCACTTGGTTAATAGCTGACTGTCGGTTTGGTGGTGGCCATTATTACTGGATGGTGGCTTATTCTTCAGTTCTTCCATTGGAGAGGAGTTCATTTTTTTGATAAACATGGAAAGATAATTCCCGTAGCAAGATTATTTCAAAGGCGAGTGGGGTCTGGCGAGTATTGTCAACCATTTAGGTGATTTTTGTCACCTTGTTATCCCATTTTAAAATCAACGCCCATTTCGTTTTTCAACCTAATTATATACAGTATGTTGAAGGGCGGCATATCAATAAAAAAAGGCCATGGATTCGAATCCATGGCCTTTCCTTTACAATAATATCAGGAGGATAAGTAGATTTACGATTTTAGACTTACGAGGCGTAAGCCATTGAAAATGAACGCCTTATGACAAAATCGAAATCTAAACTAATTTCAACAACCTACTTATATAAAATTGGGTTAAATAAAATTACATCTCCCGCATATAGTGAACCAGTTGCCACATATCTTCCTGGTCTGGAATTTTCTTTTTGAAAGCTGGCATGTCGTCACGGCCTTCCAAAGTCTTGTAAAAGAGGGCACCATCGGATTGCTTATGAAAGGCGGCATCAGAGAAGTCACCTGGATGGGTATCCAATTGGGCAGCTTTAGGGCCGTCACCCAAACCTTCTTTTCCGTGGCAGGACTTGCAATGCTTCGTCCAAAGTGCTGCTGCCGCTTTTGCGTCGTACTTGACTGGGTTTTCCATTTTCTTGTACTTGTCGGGCACAGGCCAAGGCTTGGCTTGTTGGTCTGGATTAACGAAAGCCATGCCGATGATAGCGGCGGCAAAAAACATGAATGCTGAAAAAATCTTACTTTTCATATCGAATGATTTTGATGTTGTGAAGAGGTTTTTTTATAAGCCTTTGCTTTTCAGGGGTAAAATTACTGTCATTTTATACTTTTTAGACTGACATTTAGTAGAAAAGTAACTGATAAATGTCATTTTTTTTCTTGGACGCTAATTTCAAATCAACCTGCCCGCTTTATCTGAGAGAGTTTATAGACAACTATTCCATAATGCCCCCAAACTGCGGCCATCAAAACAAAGAAGGTAATTACCATCCAACTCGGGGGGTGGGGGCTCCAGAGCGCTTGGGGCAGTTCTTCTATTTTGTAAGAAACTGGCTTGCCCCAAGGTTGCACAGTAGTGGCGGCGATGTTGCCATATTCTTCAAAATCTTCGATGTAGGCAGTGATAAACAAGTTGCCGTTTTCATCGCCAGCGAGGTCCATCGGGATTTCAATTTCTACATTGCCATCCTCGTCGGTCGTGCCCTCGCCCACTTTGAGCCTTCCTACCATTCTTTTGACGTAAACTACCACATCAGCCTCAGCTATCGGGGTATCCCCGTCCTTGGATGGGGCCGACACCTTCAAGGAAATGGTCAAACTGCTATCTTCTTTCACGGGTGTCAGTTCTATTTTGGCTTTCAAGATATTGGCGTCACCATCGCTCTCATCCAGTTCGTCATCACCGCCGAAACGGGCGGCAAAAGCATGGTATCCCGCTGCGTTAAGCGGGGTGGTGCTTGCATTGAACTTCAAAGCAGCAATGCCTTTTGCATTGGTAGTCATCTCACCAATTGCCGTTTCATCCTCATCGCCGACGGCGAAAAAGCTGACTTTTTTTCCGGGCATGGTCGTCCATACCTTGTCTATTTTTGCTCGCAGCAAGGCCTGAAGCTCTACCGTGTCGCCAGGCATTTGGGTGACGGTCAGGGTCATTTTCGAACCTATTTTTGATGGTTCCTCTTCTTCCGCAGGTTCTTCTGTTTCTTCATTTGCGGCAGGCTTGTCTTGGGCTTGTAGGTGCACAGGTGCCGCCCATAGCAAGAGCAGCAGCATTGCAGGAACCATTTTGCTTAAAGAAGCCAGGACTGGATTTATTTTAAAGCAAATCATGACTGATTTTTTTTGTTTTGAACCCCCTTTTGGGGACCATTTTTTTTACCAAAAATATCTTTGCTATGCTCAATTCTTTGCAACTTTCTCATCATCAATGTAATCCGAGGAAGGCACGATGGTGACTATTTTCGAGAAAATAATAAAGATGAGCAGAAATGATGCGAGGCCGCCGACGGTCAGTGCCCATTCCTGCCAGGTTGCAGCGTAGTGCACATATTCCGTCCTTGTGTCTTGCAGCGGAAGGAGGGGTGTTTCCAGCGTGGGCACAACAATCAGGTATCGCTTCACCCACATTGCCAACACCATCAGGGCCGCCGCCAGGGTAATGGGGCCTGGCTTTCGAAGCCGAGGTATGGCCACCACGAGAATGGGCAGAACAATAGCGAACAAGTTGGACCATAAAAACCACCATCCATACTGGGCAGGGTCAAATAATTTGTGCATCACTTCCGAATCCCATTTTTCAGAGCCAAACCAACCAGTCAGGTATTCTGAAAAAGTGAAATACCCATAGCCAGCAGCCAATACCAGCATGATAAAGCCCATGTAAGTAAAATGCTTATCAGTCAGGAAGTCCTCAAGTTTATAGAGCCGCCTGAATATCCACATAATTACAATGATGACGCCCACGCCGGTAAGAATTGATGCAATTACGAAGTAGGGACCAAATATGGAGCTGTGCCACCCTGGCCGTAGCGTCATCCCGAAAATCCAGGAGAGGACGGAAGAGATAATGACGACCAGAGGCACCATCACTATGGCCAGCAACCTTGTTGCCGATTTTAGTTGACTTTTCTGCTTTTCCGTTCCCCGATAGCCGAGGGAAAGTGTCTTATAAAGTTTTCTTTTCCAGTTTGGTATGTTTAGAAACTCAGCGTCACTATACAGTGAAAAATCCCGAATTAAAGTTAGGTACAAGTAAAGCACCGCACCGACCAAATAGGTGCATATAGCCATGACGTCCCAAATAATCGGTGATTGCAAGCGAGGATACAAAAAGAGGTAATACATCCGGTCAAAGCGGCCTATACAAAGCAGGATAAATATTGGACCTATTAAACCTGCGGCAATAGTGAGCAAACCCGAAATTCGCACGATGGGCCTTCGCCACTGCACATTGAATATGTATAGGAGGCCCGATAAAATGGCCCCTGCATAACTAATCCCAATCAGGAATATGAAGTTGACAATGAACAGTCCCCAGACCACATTATCCCTCATGCCAGTGACAATATGGCCATAGGCAATTTGTTGGTACAATGCCACGCCACCTAAAGCAATTAGCATGAGCAAAAAAACTATCCAAGCTTTGGTGCTTTTGCTTACTTTTTCAATTTGTGGCGCAAAATATTTTAGGTGCTCAGTGGCTGATATAGAGGCTTTCATAATTATTACCGATTGGTTTTACAATTTTTAATTGTTGGCTTTTGCCTATTTTTAAATGCTTAAAAACATAAGAATCACATCTCTTTGATTACATCCTTGAAACGATCCTTTAAGTTTTCAGGCATGCCCTCCAAGCTGCGCTCAACTGGGAACAGGCGATCCCGTGGCGGCAGGTACCAAACCCTGGGTTGTGTGCCGAGTTCTTCTGCGAAGCGGTAGCCGCTGCGGTCTTTGATGAGCTGGCTAAAACGCACGGTCTCGTCGCCGTTGGAAACAGCATCTTCGTTTTCGTCGCCAAAATAGAACACGCCGTTCGGGCAAGCTGTCACGCAGTCGGGCAGGTTACCGGCACGAACCATGTCGGGGCAGAAGTCGCATTTTTCCACAGTGCCAACCTTGCTGGGCACGCTCGTTTCGGGTGAGTAGCACAGGCCCTCCATCTCTTGGGTCATTTCTGGTTCTGACCAGTTGAAAACCCGGGTGGAATAAGGGCAGGCGGCCATGCAAAACTTGCAGCCAATGCAGCGGTCAGCATCAATGAGCACCAGCCCGTCCTGCCGCTTGAAGGTAGCATCCACTGGGCAGACTTTCACACAAGGCGGGTTGTCACAATGGAAACAGGTCTTTGGGAACCAATACGGCGCAGCATCGGGGCTGTCCATCATCAATTTCACCTGAAGCCATTCTTTGTCCTCTGGCAAGTGGTGCATTTTCTGGCAGGCGGTGACGCATTTGCGGGCATTGCCGCACCTGGCCAAGTCTATCACCATGACGAACTTCCGGCCTGGGATACCCCTGCGGGCTTCCTCCTTGGATACGACAACCGTTTTAGGAATGGGCCTTAGGTGTTTAGCATCTATTTCCACCAACTCGCCATCGGCGGAGAGGAGTTTGACCTTCTCGCCGTCTTTTGGTTGTTTGTCCTTAGAACAGGAGCATATAGCACTGCCACATGCAGCGGCAGCTGCTCCAAGCACGGTGAGCTTTATGAAATCCCTTCTTTCGTTGTTATTTATATTGTCGGAATTGTGCATGACAAGATGTTTTTTGATTCAATATGGCGAGGCATGGATTTGGCCAGTATTTTATATTGGTCAAATATTTTCCACATGCCTATTTTGCTGTTTTGGACCAACTCAGAATTGCTTCATTATTTGCCTTTTCACGGTCATTTATGGCATCGAGAACATGCTTGTCCACTTCGACCAACTGGCCGTCCGGGGTAAGCATTTTCACTTTTTCTTCAAATAAATTTGGCGACTGGGCTTTGGCACTGGTGCCAGCCAATAAACTTGCGCCACCCAAGAAGCCGAAGGAAAGGAACTTCCGACGGGACGGGTTTTCATTCTTCGAGTTACTCATCATTAATTATTTTTAAACTGAAAAAAATTGGTTCATATATGGCGAGATATCACCCTCGCTGTTCTTAAAAATTCGAAAGCCTGGTCATGTTGAACCCGATGAGGATGCCTCTTCGCTCATCTTTAAAGTTGAATATATTTTGGTTGAAAACGTTGTTGCGCTGAGGGATGATACTACCATAGTTTCCCACAAATACCTGGAACTGGTGGGAGCTTGACGTCATTTCAACCCCGACTGAAAGATTGGGTTTTGGATTCACGGCCTCCAAATTGTGTTTGGTCAGCGGCTGGTCGTAGTTGAAAATGAAATTTGTCCAGTCACCCATCTTGTGCTTGAAGCCCAATGCGAGGGCGATGTGGTCGTTTTTCAACTTGCCCTCCACCTTGTTCTCTGGTGTCAGGTAAGCCTCCACGGCGTTGAAATGTGAGAGGCTGCCAGCAATCTGCACGGAAAATTCATCGGAAAACTTGTGGGCAAGAATCAATTGATGGAAGTAGGAATACCGGTCAGTCTTGTTGGCAAACTGCCCCACAGATTGCTTCCGAGTATCAAAAGCCATGTTGACAAAATAGGTAAGTGAGACCGGGGAGCCTCCCATGCGAGCCTGTCGCAGCAATGCATATTTGGCGTTGATGTCCCAGGTGACGTTTGTCTTCGTAAGGCCAAAACCGACCATCAGCCGTTCAACGGGTACGTAATTAAAACCCAGTCGGATATTCGAATTGGCGTACAGTCCCCAAAAGTCTTTGTAGCCATTGTTCATCTTCCCGAATCGGTGCAGGATATCGAACTCGAAAGTTCCTTTGTAGGGCACCATCACCGATTGGTTGTCAATGAGCCAAATGCTCTCAAACGTATTTTTTACGGGGCGAAGGTCTTTTTCAGAAGCCTCATCTTGGGCCGTGATATTGCTTGCAAAAAAAAGCATGGATACCACGACAACGGCCATGCGGCATATAGTTTTAAATTGATTTTTCATCCGTGTAAATTTTTATAAAAGCAAAAATCAAATCGTATTGCGTTAAATGGTGTTGAGTTTCAATTATCCGGCGCACCCTGTTCAATCCACTTTAGCACGGTAGCATTGTAGAAGGAATTAACGCCATCTGGAGGCATTGGTACACCCTCCTGTCCGTTCATCCATCGGTATAAAAGGCTGTTTTCCGGCGCAATAGTGTCAATAAACCCACCCTCGCCAAGGGCGTTGTAGGCATTGGCGGCTGTTAGATTGGGTGCAAAATCAGCGGAACCGCCACTGTGGCATCCAGCCGTGTTGCAGCTTTGGTTGAAAATTGGAATAATGTCGTTTGAGAAACTGACCTGATCGGGTGGCGGTGGCGGTAGGATTTCGTCGTATTTACAACCAGCCATGTAGAGCATGGCAGCACCCAGTAGCACCGTAAAACAAATAGTTTTGAAATTCTTCATTGTGAAAGAATTTAAGTTTGTCTTTTTCGAATTGTTGATGAACATAAAATACCATTGTGAAAGAATGCCCTAACACCGAGCACATTTCCCTTTGGTATTATTTGTCACAAAAGAAGCAGATATTGAAAAGCCCCCTTAATGACAAAAGTCAGTTTGGAGAATGCTAATTGTCAGCGGCGTTATTTCTGGAAATTCTTCCTACGGGGAAATTTTGAAGCGTTGGAGGTTGAACGGGCGTAATTCAGCCGCATAATAACTAAGGTGTATATCTTTGCTTCAATGGAATCCTAAACTTCTTCTGCTTAAATTCATTTACCGTGGAATAAATCCAATTCAATGAAAATCAAATTCATAATTTCAGCAGTTATCCTGGTTTTGTCTGGTAGTGTTTCTGCCCAAAATTTCCTTTTCGGCAATGACCTCTCCTACGTCAATGAAATGGAGGACTGCGGGGTCGTTTACAAAGAAAACGGCAACCCTGTTGACCCCTTCCAGCTCTTCGCCGACCATAATTGCGGTATCGTGCGCCTCCGTCTCTGGCACACGCCAGCTTGGTACGACGCTCTCAACAGCGGCCACCGCTACTCCGACCTCGCCGATGTGCGCAAGGGCATCCTCCGGGCCAAGGCCGCCGGGATGCAGGTACTCCTCGACTTCCACCTCTCCGACAACTGGGCCGACCCCCAAAAGCAGCGGGTGCCAGCCGCTTGGGAAGGCGTCGTGAACAACTTGCCGCTGCTCAAGGACTCACTATATAATTATGTGCACAGCACCCTCCTCTCCCTCCACGCCGACGGCCTCCTGCCCGACATGGTGCAGATTGGCAACGAAACCAACAAAGGAATCCTGCTCTCTCCTGCGCAGGACAGCGGGCCTTGGGTACTCGATTGGCCCCGCAATGCCGCCCTTTTCAACCGGGCCATCGAAGCCGTGCGGGATGTGGAAACGCAGACTGGTGGAAGCATAAAAGTCGCCCTGCACGTTGCTGGCCCTGCCGATACGGGATGGCTGATGCAGGGTTTTTGGAGCAATGGCGTCACTGATTTTGATGTAATCGGCATGTCCTACTATTGGGCATGGCACAAGCCGACGGACATTGCGGATGCCGCTAACATCGTTGCGCAGCTAAAACAAACCTACGCTGGAAAGGAGGTCATGATTTTTGAAACGGGCTACATCTGGACGACGCAAAGCAACGACAGCGCCAATAACATCATCTCCGAAACGCACCCAAACTACTCCCCCGCCAGCCCCGAAAACCAGCGAAAATGGCTGGTGGATATGACGCAGGCTGTCATCAACAAAGGTGCAACAGGCGTATTTTATTGGGAGTCGGCTTGGGTGAGTTCGCCTTGTTTCACCCAATGGGGACAAGGTTCGCACCAAGAGCACGCCACGTTTTTTGATTTCAACAGTAATCTATTGCCGACTGGTGGCATGGGCTGGATGGAGCATAATTATTCGGGCCTCACGGCAACAAAATCGGTGGAAAAACCTTTAAGTTTTGATGTCTTTCCTGACAGCAGTGGCCAATTGCTCAACTTGCGTTTCAAGGGAATTGACGAAGACAATGAATTGAAAATCAATCTATTGGACGTGCAAGGAAGGCTTGTTTTATCAAAAGACATCAACTTGGCAACAGAAGGTGGGCTTCGGCTCCCAGATGTGGCTGCTGGGATTTACTATGTGGCTGTTTTTGCCGACGGAAGATTCATGGGTGCCAAGAAAGTCTGGCTGCGGTAGGCACTAAAAACAAAATGCAGGTCGTTTCATAAAAAGGAAGCCCGGCGGCATGTCGCTACCGGGCTTCGGTGTTGCATAGTCTTTGTTCTTATTTGAAGAACTAAAAAACTGGATTTTAGGAGCCTTGGTCATGGGAAGATAGTGGGTACGCTAAGTTTTTTGCGGGTCAACTTCAAAATGGTACTTTTGGCCGGCTGTCAATTGCGGTTTTAAGACGCAACCTAAAATTTAGGTCACCAATTTTTTTCACATACATATTCAAACCTTTGTAAACCACACATTTATGGATAAGATTAGAATTCTTTGGGCGGACGATGAGATTGATTTGCTGAAGCCCCAACTGCTTTTTCTGGAGAAAAAAGGATACGAAATGGTGACGGTCACCAATGGCCACGATGCCATTGACGAAGTCGAAAACAGCAAGGATTTCGACGTCGTTTTCCTTGACGAGAGCATGCCCGGCCTCACTGGCCTCGAAACGCTTTCGAAAATCAAAACCAGAAACCCCCTGCTCCCCGTGGTAATGATCACCAAAAACGAAGCAGAGGACATCATGGAGGAGGCCATTGGTTCGCAGATTGCGGACTACCTCATCAAGCCCGTGAATCCCAATCAGATTCTGCTCACCCTCAAAAAAATCATAGATAATAAGCGCCTTGTTCGGGAGAAAACCACTTCAGACTACCAGCAGGAATTTCGCATGTTGTCCATGCAGATCAACAGCGGGCCGAAGTTTGAAGAGTGGGTGGAGGTCTATCGCAAGCTCATTGGCTGGGAGATAAAAATGGACCATTCGGACTCGGCGGCGATGGGCGACATCCTGTCCAATCAGAAGAGCGAGGCCAACAATGAGTTCTGCCGCTACGTGGCCAAAAGCTACGAAAACTGGGTGAACGAAACCACCGAAGCCCCTACCATGTCGCATAATTTGATGCGCCGAAAAGTATTCCCGAACCTGACCGAGGAGCGCCCGACCGTCATGTTGCTGCTCGATAATTTGCGATTTGACCAATGGAAAGTCATTGAGCCTATCATTACCGAGCTGTTCCGTGTGGAGGAAGAGGATTTCTTTTTCAGTATCCTCCCGACGGCCACGCAGTACAGCCGCAATGCCATTTTCGCTGGGCTGATGCCCGCCGATATTGAAAAAACGCACCCTTCCATGTGGAAAAACGACACGGACGAGGGTGGCAAAAACCTCCACGAGGCCGATTTTTTGGAGGCGCAGCTCAAGCGCACCGTGCGTAAGCCCATCAAATTCGACTACATCAAAGTGACGAACGTGGCCCACGCCAAGGAGCTGAACGACAATATCCTCAACTATTTGCGCAGCGACCTCACGGTCATTGTTTATAATTTCATTGATATGCTCTCCCATGCCCGCACGGAAATGGAAGTGCTGAAGGAACTGGCTGGCGATGAAAAAGCCTACCGCTCACTCACCCGCTCTTGGTTCCTGAATTCCCCGCTTTGGACAGCCCTGCAACGTGCCGCAGAAAAGGACATCCAGCTCATCATCACCACCGACCATGGCACCATCCGAGTGAATACCCCCAGTCGGGTCGTCGGCGACAAGGACACGACTACCAACCTGCGCTACAAAGTGGGCCGCAACCTCCAGTACGAAAAGCGGGACGTCCTCGACTTCCGTGACCCAAAACAGGCTGGCCTGCCCCGCCCAAACATCAGCTCGACCTTTATTTTTGCGAAGGGCGACGCCTTTTTCCTCTACCCCAACAACTACAACCACTACAATAATTATTACAAAAACACCTTCCAGCACGGCGGCATTTCCCTCGAAGAGATGATTTGTCCGGTCATAAAGCTGAGGTCTAAATAGCTACGAGCTATGAGTTTCGAGCTGCGAGTTGAACCTAACTCGCTCGCAGCTCGCAGCTCGCAGCTTGCAGCTCAAAGCTAAAATGTCTCAACGTGTACCCTTCTTATACATCGCCGACAGCGACCTTGGCGGCAGGGGCGTCTTCACCGGGGAGACGCTGGAGGATGGCGATTTGATTGAAATTTGCCCCGCCATCGTGCTGCCCGAGGAGGATTTGCCAAAAATCCATGACACCAAGTTGCACGACTACTATTTCCTTTGGGGAGACGACCAGCAG
>JBGSWN010000250.1:0-3885 GCA_041752395.1 Saprospiraceae bacterium
CGCAGCAGCGAGCTGAATTACCTGGAGGAACAGCGCACTCGCTCGTTGGGGCGGTACGTGATGCTGACGTTTGCTTATTCGATTCAGGGGTTTGCGAAAGAAGGTGGGATTACGATTGATGTGCGGGGGCCGGAGGATTGAATTATTACGTTGGTTAGAATCCTGACTTGAACCATCGTAATATGTTAGATGAATTTATGTCAGCGGGATTTGAAGACATCTGAAACAAGTTTGATAAATGCTAATGAAATTTATGAAATTTCGGTCAACAAGCCGCCTTTTTCAATTTTGAAAACGACATCTTTATTTTCAATCACAAGCGAGGAAAAGGGATTCAATAACCCGCTGGCCATTTTCGCCTCCTTGGACTGGGTTAAGAGTTTAGCCAAATCTGTGGTATATCGCAATTGATAGCCATTGTTAATAAAAACATCCCTGGTCTTTTGATTAGGATGGCCATGTTTATTCTTTCCTACGGAAAACACAACAAAACAACCATCTGAGTTTGATTTTTTTTCCCAAAAGGCTTTACTGCAATTAAATTCGGAACCATGATGTGGGCATTGCGCAAGTACTAACTTGCCCAAAAATTCGGATGGATGTTTCTTATCTAAGCGATAAAAGGAATGTTTATCCGCATCAGCGGTGAGCAAAATATACCAGTCTTCATCCTCACAATAAATCTTAAACATAGAGGAAAGCAGGTTTGCCTTGGGATTACTGTCTCCTTCCTCGTCGTTGTACCAGTATTTGGTACCTGATATATACTTGTCCAACTCCCATTCTGAAGGTGACAGGCATTTAATCTTTATAGAATTCGGTAAATCAATGGTTGCATGCTTGTTATAATAGAGTTTTTGTTTATCCATTTTCCCATTTCGGAACAACTCCATGATTTTGGCAAGAAGGTCGTATATCTCCTTTTCTGAGGTTGTTGATTCACAGGCAGCCTTGAGATATTCAGGCACTTGGTGGCATGAATGGTAAAATGTACCGAGTCCAATCCCATTGGCCTCGCAATACTCAATGAGTGATAAAAAACCTGAAAAATGATCGGAATGTGGGTGGGAAAGGACGAGAAAATCTATTTCAGTGTAGCCCTTCTTCTTGATGTGTTCTAATACAGGGTTTCGCTTTTTTTCAACAAGGTTGCAATCTATGATGCCTACATGCTCAGCACCATGTTCGTCCTTCCACTCAATCAGGATAGAATCCCCTTGACCAACAGATTTGAATGTGATTTGGAGCATAGCTTGTTCAGAAGCCTTTTAGAGAGTCCCACCTACTTTCCATTTCAAAAATTTCAGGTGATACTATGCCCCTGCCATCGGTAACGTCAATCCTCATAGCTCCTTTTTTGCTTCGTATCTTGATGACGACCAAGCTGCCTATCTTCAGTTCGAACAAGTGTTCAAAAAGTTGACGTGGGAACACCCTTTTTTCAAATTGTTGCTCGTCTGGGTCAACCAAGCAGTCACAATAAACGCTGGCGTTGTCTAGCTGATAAACCCGGGCATCAAGGCTGAAATTGGACTCCCATCGTTCTGGGGAAAATACGTTCGAAGGTTGAAATTGAGGATTCCTAGAAGAATCATCGTCAAATCCCCACTGAGAACCAGAACTCTTGTTTAGGTTTGAAGGCACAGTCTCCTCGCCTCCAAAAAATATCAAGGAGTTGTTTAGCTCCCATTTTGTAGCCAATCTTACCACAGGTTCAATGCCTTTAACATCAAATGCATCACCACTTGAATTCAATTTAGATGTTTTTTGAATGGAATCTGAAGACCAAGGCCAGCTATCAATCCGGTGTATTATTTCAAATTTGCTTTCAGAATTTGCCATGAGCCAATATAGTTTTCAGGTGTTCAAAGCCATCCTGAGAGAATTCCCTAAACAATCTCAGGTCAACTTTGGATATGTTTTTTTCAAACAATGTATAGCCAAGCAGCATCCCGTTCGACTCCCTTAGAATAACATCCATCGCTTTGTCAGTTGAAAACAAGAACAAGTCAATGGAATTGTTATGCAATATCGAATTGTCAAAATAGGCCACATGCAAGTTATTAAAACCATCCCCTTTGTTAGAACCGAAATTCAGGTCAAAAGTACGTGACCTAGATTTAGGTTCTAACAAACTTGGGTTCAGATAGCTGCGGTGGAGCTTCTCAACAATTGTCTCCCTATCCCCTTCAATTTCAACGATGCACTCCATCAAAAGCAAGAGATGTTTAAAGTTGCCGAAGGTTTCTTCCTTTCGGAGCTTTTCCAGGATTTCAAAAAAAATCTTTCCAGGAGCGGTCGGATGGGCAAACAACGGTAGGGGAATTTCACCCTCAGTAACGAGTATTATGTTTTCAGGACCAATATCAATCCTGAACTTGTCCTCAACGAAATCGAGCCTAAGCGTCTCATTCAGCTTGCCTTCGTTTAGTATCGAAAGAGTCTTAGCTAGCCTTACAAAAGGACCAAGAAGGGAGCGGTAGTTTTGCGCAAAGTCGAGCATGAAGTCGTACTTCAGCTCAAAAACTATCCGTGGTATGTAGGTTATCTCCATATTATAATGGTACAATCAGAATGATTGGAAAATGTAAAATTAGGAGGTATTGTTGAGTTCAGCAAATTAAAATTGTAGTACAGAACCTATCTATCCCGAAAGCTCCAACTATCTCTGTCAATAAAATAAATAAAAATTCGCATGGACCAAAGGAAGCGTGAGTGAACCCTGCAAAGCTAAAATCCAACTCCTATTCCTCCCCCTTCCAAAAAAAAAATTACAAAAAATCAAGATTTGAAGTAGTCAGCGAAGTTGCCTCCGCTTCGCCCTCCTTCAAAAACCCAACCGATTCAAATCTTGCCGTTGGCTGGAGATAGTGCTAAACAAACCGATGTAGCTCATTAGGGTGACAAATAAAGCTCAAAAACAGGTGAAATTGAGTCAAAAAGAATAACTTTTTAAGCTCAAAATACTTCAAATCTTGGCTAATAGATACTAGTTGCTGCCCAATAAATTGGGCGGCCACAATTTACCCAATCAAAAAAATCGCAGGTCGTTTCCCCAATTCCGGCAGCGGCTTTTTTCGCCATTCGGCAATGGTTTTGGTTTGAATAAACTCGATGGGCAGCGTCAAGTCAGCGGCGATGCAAAACCGGGTATTGGCTTGTAGGACCTTCGCTGCCTGCTCGATGACGGCCTTGTTTCGGTAGGGCGTTTCAATGAAAATCTGTGTTTGACGGTGTTTATTGGCCAGTAGTTCAAGGCGCTTGAGGTCTTCGGCAAGTGCTTTTTGGGAAAGGTAGCCTTGAAATGCAAATGACTGACCGTTCATCCCGCTCGCCATCAGCGCCAGCAGGATGGACGAGGGGCCGACCAACGGCACGACTTCCACGCCAAGACGATGCGCCAGTTCCACCAGCTTCGCCCCGGGGTCTGCAACACCGGGACAACCAGCTTCACTCAGAATGCCGAGGTCGTGGCCTTCCAGCAAAGGGTTTAGCAGGGTTTCCAGCTCCGCAATGGGCGTGTGCTCGTTCAGTTCTTCAATTTGGTACTCCGAAATGGGCTTCGGCGGGTTAGTGGCTTTGATGAAATGGCGAGTCGTTTTCGCCCGCTCGGCCACCAAATAGGTCAATCGGTGCAGGTTTTCCACCACGTAGCTGGGGATGGTTTGCAGCGCATCATCGCCGAGTGGACAGGGGATGAGGTAGAGTTTGCCGGATTTTGTCATTGATGAGACGTCATTGGTCATTTGTCATTGATGCGAATAACGGGTTCAAGGTGAATAAAACCTCCCAGTCAGCGATATTGCAGTAAGAACAAAACACTGCACTATGCTGGACTGGGAAGAACTCTTGATTTCAATATGCTACAAGGTCTGTGACCTTTAT
>JBGSWN010000251.1:0-12402 GCA_041752395.1 Saprospiraceae bacterium
GGCGGCAAGGTCGTCAAGCACGGCAACTACGGCGTCTCCTCGGTCTGCGGCTCCTCCAACGTGCTGGAATCGCTCGGCTATCGTTTCAAAAACGACGGCGATGCCCTCCGCCACGAACTCGACGAGGCGGGCATCTGCTTCCTCCACGCCCCAATGTTCCACCCAGCGCTGAAAAACGTGGGACCGGTTCGGAAGGCGCTGGGAATTAAAACGTTCTTCAATATGCTCGGTCCGCTGGTGAATCCCGCTCAGCCTGATTGCCAGTTGACGGGGGTTTTTAGCTTGGAACTGCAGCGGATTTATGGGTATCTGTTGCAAGGACAACCCCTGACCCCTAAAGGGGAACCTATTCTGGGAAGTTCGCAGCTTAGCTTGCCAAATCTTGGGAGTTCCGATGTATTTGCGTCCGAGGGTCCCCCTTTAGGGGTCAGGGGTGGGGTCACGGGTTTCAACGTCATCCATACCCTTGGTGGCTATGACGAGCTTTCACTAACAGCCCCCGCCAAGTCCGTCAGCAACCGGGGTGAGGCAACATTCACTCCATCCGACTTCGGGGGTGAGGTGACTGAAGAACAACTTTTCGGAGGTGAAACGGTGGCAGAGGCCAAGGCCATCTTTCTTCAAGTTTTGGAAAACAAGGGGACGCCCGCCCAGCATCGTGTCGTGGTGGCCAATTCGGCGCTGGCGCTTCAATGCCTTTCACCTGAAAAAACGCTGGAGGATTGCATTGCGCAAGCAAATGAGAGCATTGTGAGCGGTAGGGCGATGGGGGCATTGAAGCGGTTGGTTTCGTTGCAGTGATCGGTGTTTTGTCATTGCCGAAGGCAACCCGCAACGTCATGAGGGACGCCATTTATGACGTCGCAGGTTGCCTTCGGCAAAGACAAAACAGTTCTAGCGGCTGTGTATTTTTTGAGGTTAAAAAATTAAAAATGAATGTTTTACAAAAAATAATCGCCCACAAGCGTCAAGAAGTTGCGGAGCACCAAGCCAAAGTCCCCATCGCTGATTTGGAGAAAAGCCCGTTTTTCAACCGCCCAACCCTCAGCCTGACCGCTGCCTTGCGGAGGGCGGACATGGCAGGCATCATTGCGGAGCATAAAAGAAAATCGCCCTCAAAAGGCATCATCAACGCCAACATGACGGTGGAGGAAGTGACCACAGGCTACGTGGCAGCGGGCGCCTCGGCACTGTCTGTACTTACTGACGAGCAGTTTTTTGGCGGTAAAAACGAAGACCTAACCATCACACGAGGGCTGAACGAGGTGCCGATTTTGCGCAAGGATTTTACCATCGGCGAGTACCAAATCCTGGAGGCCAAGGCCATCGGCGCCGACGCCATCCTGCTCATCGCTGCCGTGCTGACGCCAGCGGAGGTGCGCCAACTCAGCAGTTTCGCCCGTTCGCTCGGCCTCGAAACACTGCTCGAAATCCATGACCGCAGCGAGCTTGGCCACATCTGCGACACTGTGCACGCCGTCGGGGTGAACAACCGTAACCTCGCCGACTTCAGCGTGGACATTCAGCGTTCCATTGACCTTGCGCCGTTGATTCCAGATGGTTTTGTAAAAATCAGCGAGTCCGGGCTGAGTGACCCAGCGACGGTGCTGGAACTGCGGACGGCTGGGTTTCAGGGGTTTTTGATTGGAGAGCGTTTTATGAAAGAAGTTAATCCTGGAAAGGCTTGCCAGCATTTTATCAACCTTTTATAAACCATTATCAACCTGATATAAGCCATGCAACTAAAAATCTGCGGCCTAAAACACCCCGCCAACGTCCATCAACTCCTGACGCTGGAGCCGGACTACCTCGGGTTCATTTTTTACAAAAAAAGCCCCCGTTATTTGGGCGAGGTCGCCGATTTGGATTGGGTAAAAAACCTGCCCGGCACGGCCCGAAAAGTCGGGGTGTTCGTAAACGAGGATGTGGCGGTGGTGAAAAACATTGGGGCTGCACTGGGCTTGCA
Organism: Saprospiraceae bacterium; assembly: GCA_041752395.1. Taxonomy (GTDB): domain Bacteria; phylum Bacteroidota; class Bacteroidia; order Chitinophagales; family Saprospiraceae; genus UBA6168. The sequence goes on from JBGSWN010000251.1 coordinate 1,967, forward strand.
GGTCGTTCAATTGCACGGAGAGGAATCCCCAGCCATTTGCGAAGCGCTCAAAAGAACAGGTCTGGAAGTCTGGAAAGTCTTCGGTGTGGACGAGGATTTTGATTTTGAAAAAACAGCGGCCTACGTCGGCGTTTGCGATAAATTTTTGTTTGACACAAAAGGTAAAAACCGGGGCGGGAATGGCGTGGCGTTTGATTGGAGGCTGTTGGAGAAATACGAGGGGAATACGCCGTTTGTGTTGAGTGGGGGGATTGATTTACGATTTACGATTTACGATTTACGATTGGGGGCTGGGAAGATACCTTCGATTATTGATATAAATTCAAGATTTGAAATCGAACCTGGGCTGAAAGATTTTGAACTGATAAAAAAATTCAAGCATGAGCTATTCAACGACAGACCTGACAGGTTTTGAAAACCTGTCAGGTCTCAACACCCCCGATGCCGACGGCTTCTACGGCCAATTCGGCGGTGCGTTCATCCCCGAAATGCTGCACCCAAACGTGGAGGAGTTGCGCAATTGCTACCTCGACATAATCGAATCGGCGGAGTTCCAAACGGAGTTCCGGGCACTGCTGAAGGACTATGCTGGTCGGGCTACGTCGCTCTATCACGCCAAGCGGCTTTCTGCACTTTACGGAACGAAAATCTACCTCAAACGGGAGGACCTCTGCCATACAGGGGCGCACAAAATCAACAACACCGTCGGGCAGATTTTGCTAGCGCAACGGCTTGGGAAAAAACGCATCATCGCCGAGACCGGGGCGGGGCAGCATGGCGTGGCCACGGCCACCGTCTGTGCACTGATGGGCTTGGAGTGCATCGTGTACATGGGCGCACTCGACATCGAGCGGCAGGCACCGAACGTGGCGAGAATGCGGATGCTCGGCGCAACGGTCGTGCCAGCCGTGAGCGGCAACCAGACCCTCAAAGACGCCACGAATGAGGCCATTCGGGACTGGATTTGCAACCCCGTTGATACGCACTACATCATCGGTTCGGTCGTCGGGCCACACCCGTATCCCGATTTGGTGGCCCGGTTGCAGTCGGTTATCAGCGAGGAAATCAAGGCGCAAATGCTTGAAAAAGAGGGTGTTGCGAATCCCACGGCAATCATCGCCTGCGTTGGCGGCGGCAGCAATGCGGCGGGAGCATTTTACCATTTTATCGAAGAAAAAAGCGTGCGGCTTATCGGCTCGGAGGCAGCGGGGCACGGCGTCCACACCGGCGAGACGGCAGCGACCATCGCCCTCGGTAAACCCGGCATCCTGCACGGTAGCCTGAGCATGTTGATACAAAACGGGGATGGGCAGGTCATTGAGCCGTACAGCATTTCGGCGGGGCTGGACTACCCCGGCGTTGGGCCACTCCATGCACAGTTGGCGGCGAGTGGTCGGGCGAGCTTCGTGCCGGTGACGGACGAGGAGGCACTGGCAGCTGCATTCCAATTGGCGAGGCTGGAGGGCATCATCCCTGCGCTGGAATCGGCGCATGCACTGGCGATTTTTGAGAAAATAAAATTTGAAAATGACGATGTGGTGGTGCTTTGTTTGTCGGGAAGGGGGGATAAGGATTTGGGGACGTACACAGAGTATTTGCCTGCATAAAAACCAGGGCGAAAGGTTAATTTTCGCCAATAAACCAACTCATCTACCTCAACATGTCAAATCAGATACTCGACGCACCCGAATACAGTTTCGATGTAATCCGCAAGAACCTTTTGAAAGGCGGATTGACCCAAGTTTATGAAAAGCAGGGCGAGCTAATCGTGAAAAAAGACGACTACGTTCGGGTGAAAATCAGGCGGGGCATGAACGGCCAAGAAGTCGTGCCAATATGGGCTCCGATTGGCAACGGCGCTCAGGCCATTTTCTCCATTGCTATTATTTTCTCCTTACGTTTTCTGCGCATCCCCTATTTTTTCCTCCTTGGAATCTTGTTGGGCTTTGCAGCCTCCATTTTTTACTATTTGCCGAAGTGCAACAAGTTAAAAGAAGAGGTAGAAAAGCTCATGGGTGGCGGAATTTAGGACTAAGACTATTTTTGTAAAAGCTTCACAATGAACCGTTTAGAACAATTTTTTCAGCATAAAAACCAAAACATCCTTTCCGTTTACTTCACCGCAGGCTACCCCACGCCCGACGGCACCCGCCAGACCATCCTCGACCTTGCAGCCGCTGGTGCCGACCTCGTAGAAATCGGCATCCCGTTCAGCGACCCGCTGGCTGATGGGCCGACCATTCAGGCGAGCAGCCATGCGGCGTTGGAAGCTGGGATGTCGCTGGAGAAGCTGTTTGCGCAGCTCGAAGGCAACCGCTCGGAGACGCAAATGCCCTTGGTTTTGATGGGCTACCTGAACCCCGTGCTGCAATTTGGCGTGGAGCGATTCTGTGAAAAATGCGCTGAAACGGGTGTCGATGGTGTGATACTGCCAGACCTGCCGTTGGCTTTTTATGAAAAAAACTACCGTCCGTTTTTTGAAAAGCACGACCTCTGCCCCATCTTCCTCGTCACGCCGCAGACCAGCGACGAGCGAATCCGGGAACTGGACGAAGCAAGCCGAGGGTTTTTGTACGCTGTTTCAACGGCCTCCACGACGGGTGGGGCAGGCGGTTTTGGCGAAGCACAAATGGCTTATTTTCAACGCATTGCGAAGCTGAAACTGAAAAATCCGGTGCTGGTCGGCTTTGGCATTTCAGACCAAACAGCTTTTGAAACGGTCTGCGAATTCCTGAACGGCGGCATAGTGGGCAGTGCGTTCATCCGGGCGCAGGAGGCTGGGGTGTCGGCGTCGGATTTTGTGAAAAACCTGCGCCCAAATGACTATAATTCTTTGACTTTCTGATTGATGTCTGAGATTCAGCAAGGGGGCGAGCCCCCTTGGAGCAGCGACTTTTCCAAGGGGGCTCGCCCCCTTGCCGAAATTACCAGATGGTTAGCCAAACAGCTTTTACCATGCACCTTTTACCAATGTAAAATTCCCATCTATTTTGATTAAAACAGCCATTTAAGGGCAAAATCTTCGCAATTCCTCCCTGCAAACCCTAACAAACGCTTCCTAGGCATTGCTTTTGCTTTAGAGCTTGTTTCGACGAATTTCCCGCCCCCGTGATATTGCACAAGAACTATGCGACCACTCACTCCGAAATTTATTTGGCTGCTACCTGCGTTCGGCTTTTTGCTTTTTGGGCTAAATACTAGCGCCCAAATCGCCCCCTGCGGCTCCGACCAAATCCATGAGCAACTCCTGACGACCGAGCCAGTGTATGCCCAGCGTATGTCGCAGGCCACGACCAAATACCAACAGTTTTTAACGGAAAAAGCAGCTAAGAAAGGTGGGCCAGACAAGAGCGTGACCACTACCTACACCATCCCCGTAGTCGTCCATATTATATACACAAGCGTAAACGCAACCAATAATATTTCCGACGCCCAAGTGCAAAGCGCCATCCAGCGCATGAACGAGCAGTACTCCAATGCTTTTGGCACGAGCGTGGACACCAAAATCCAGTTCCAACTGGCTACGATGGACGAAAACTGCAACCCCACCACGGGCATCCTTCATGTGAGTGGCGCTAACCTAGCGAACTACACCAGCCACGGCATTGACGGCGAGGTGTACGACACGGACGGCATAGGCGCCTCCATGAGCGGCGTTTTCGGCCTCAGCCGTTGGGATCCCGATTTGTACATGAACATCTACGTCGTGAGTGAAATCAACAACAACGGCGGGGGCTTCGGCACGCAGGCGTATGCTTTTTACCCAAATGCAAACGACGCTTACCATGGCGTGGTCATCTTGTACAACACGATTGGCTACGACTACAATAATTGCGGCTGCTACCAACTCAAATCCTACACGGACGAGAACGAGACGCTTGCCCACGAGGTAGGGCATTATTTTTACCTAAAACACACCTTCGAGGGCGGTAACTCGTCCGTTTGCCCCAGCCTATCGGGCGCAGCGGGCGACGGCGTTGCTGATACGCCCGCTCACAAATACATCAGCTACTGCCCTACTTCCGGTGGGAACTCCTGCTACGCTTCCACCGACCCTTTTTACGATTGGGACAAAATCATCCACAACTACATGGGCTATTGGGGCGAAAGCTGCACCGATGAATTTACGCAAGGCCAAGCTGACCGGATGGCCTGGGCCATTGAAACCTACAAGCCAGGGTTACAGTTTTCGACCGGGTTGCAATCAAGTTCCGTCTCGATGGTCGCCGCCGAATGTACGCCACAGACCACGACTGGCCTCGGCAGCGAATTTGGCCTCGGCCCCGTCGAAGTGACCATCGGCGACATGACGGCCAGCTCCAATTCGGCCTTCAAAGACGGCGGCTACCTCAGCCGTTCCTGCTTCAGCGCCAACCTTGAAATCAACCAGACTTACCCTTTCGGAATCACTTTTTGGGGAAATTACACGGAAGACGCCCGGGTGTACATCGACTGGAACAACGATGGCTCGCTGGCCGACTCGGAGCTAGTTTTCACCGGCGACAATGCAAAATCATTTTCGGGAAGCTTTACCGTGCCAACTACCGCAGTAACTGGCCAGCGGCTGCGGGCAAGGGTGATTTCCGATTTGGCTTCCAATACCATCAACGGCTCCTGCTACGCCCCCGAGTACGGGCAGGTGGAGGATTACCCGGTTTTTGTGAAAAATCTCAATCCAGTTTTGACTTCCAGTGTCAATTTACTGTCCAATTTTATCACCAAAACCACCGTTGCTTCTGCTTCGCAAAACTTCAAAATTTCGGGCACCGACCTTGTCAACGACGTCAAGTTGACTTGCAGCGGCAATGCTTTCGAGCTTTCGAGTGATAGCAGCAGCTACGCTTCCACGCTGAGTTTTACCCCAAACAGCCTTGTTTTAAGTGAAAAAACCGTGTACGTCCGCCTGAAGTCTGGTTTGTCCATTGGCGCAAAAACTGCTACCCTAACCGTCAGCCACAGCGGGGCCACGAGCAAAACCGTTAGCCTTTCCGGCGAGGTCGGTGGAGTGAGCAAGCTGCGGGGCAATTGTGTGAGCTTGGACGGCTGGGGCGATTATATCCAGACCAATTTCAAGGCCATCTCTGGCGGGCAGTCCCGCACCTGCGAGGCTTGGGTAAAAACGACTGCCAACAATGCGGCCATCCTCAGTTTTGGCTCGCTTTCCAATTATAAAAAATGGACATTTGGCATCGACAGCAGCGGACGACTGCGCATCGAAATCGAGAATGCGCACAAAGTCAGCACGAACAGCATCACCGATGGAAATTGGCACCACGTGGCCGTCGTGCTGGACAACAACAACGGCGCCACGCTGGCCAACACCACGCTTTACATTGACGGCAAGGTGGAAACGCCTTCCGATTTGCTCAATGCCAACATGACCATCAACACTGATTCCGCTACTTCGATGACCATCGGCAAGGACTTGAACGAGCGCTTTTTTACAGGTAAAATGGACGAGGTGCGCATCTGGACGACCGCCCGCAGCGGCACGGAAATCCGCTCCAACATGCATTTGACGCTAGATGGCACGGAAAGTGGGCTTGCGGCCTACTGCCAGTTCAACGAAGGCAATGGCATGTCCATTTACTCCAAATACGACAGCTACGCCGCCGCCATGCTGGGCAATGGTTCGATGGTGGCATCCACTGTCAATTGCGGGCGGGAGGGCATCAGCCAAACCCTGACCAGCATTGCATCGGCGGGTGTTCAGGCGTTCAGCGACGCACATTTCAACATTGATTTTTTGGAAAAAACTGGCGCTGATGACTTCACGGCCACCTACCAGCAGTTTGCCCCGAACAGTACCAGCGGCATGGGCGATGGTAACGCTTTCAACAACCCAGTTTGGACGGTGAACCGCTCGTCCAGCGGCAGTTTCCTCGGAAATTTCACTTTCACCTTCCCCTACAACACCCTGACCGAAACCGACCCGCTGAAATATTCCCTCTACCACCGCAGCATGGGCGACGACGGCGATTGGGAATTGCTTTCTGCAATGTGCACCGAGCTGAGCGGCAGTTCCATCACTTTCGACAGCATCAGCGTGGCCGGGCAATTCATGGTGGCTCAAATGGGGATTCCGAGCGAGCGGGGCCATGCCATTCAGTTGGACGGGGTGGACGACGAGTTACGAAGTGAGTTGAATTTTGACCCCTTGACAGAACCGTTCACAGTAGAACTTTGGGCTAAGTTGGATGGGAATTCACAGATTGTCCAGACGATTTTGGAGAAAAGCCGAAGCGACAACAATAGCTACCTGCTAATCATCACGCTGCAAAACCGACTCTGGGTTTACTTCGGAAACCGATTGATTGAAACCAAAACCATCACTCTCCTCGACCGCAACGATTGGAACCATATCGCCTTCGTCTGGGATTTGCAAACGGCCAAACTCTACCTCAACGGCATGGTCATCGCCGAATCGGGAATTACCGGCATACCTTCCAATACGAACCCGCTCAATTTTGGAACGCAGTACCGCCAGCGCTACCATTTTAGTGGGCAAATGGACGAAATCCGCTACTGGTCTGAAGCTCGCTCGCAACAGGAGATTTTGGAGGGAATGCACCTCAGTTCACTGGCAAAGATTAGCGATGATGCCCAGTATTTCCAGTTGAACCGCACAGCCAGCGCTTTTTCGGGTTGGACGAGTTTGAATTTGGTGGGCAGCCCCAGTTACACCAGTTCTGGCGTCAATGTCGGCGAAGAAGGGACTGCACAGACCATCAGTAACTTAGCAACGACAGGCATTTACGACGTTGACGACGTTCAGCTCTCGATGAACCTGACCGAGTTTGAGGATTCTCTGTCATTCACTGCTGTTTACCAAGGTTTTGCACCAAATACGGTTCAAGGAGTCTGGGGTAGCAAACCTTTCAATGCTCCAACTTGGACCCTGCACGAAACAACGGGTCATGGTTTTGCTGCTGATTTAACTTTCATCTTTCCAACGGATACTTTTTCTGATTTAACGGCCAATAAATACCAACTCTACCACCGCAGCGCCGGAAGTGACGGGGCTTGGTCGTTGTTGGTGGATGGTGCTGATTCGTTGAATAATAACAGCATAAAATTCAACGGCATCAGCGAAATCGGGCAGTTTATGGTGGCTAAAAGATTGACTCCCTAATGGCTCGCTAACGTTTCATTTATAGTTGTTTGAACAACTTGGGGAATCTTGTTTTGGCTTCGCCAAAAATTATTGGAACACAGATTCAACGGGTTGAACGGATACGCACTGATTTAGAAATCTGTGAAAATCTGTTTAATCCGTTCAATCTGTGTCCTATCCTATTTTAACAGTAGCAGTTTTACTCAAATGAAAAATACGGCTCCAACTTTCGCCAGTCCTCGTCCGTGAAGCCCACCTTCACTTTCTTCACACTGGCAAAATCGGCATAGCTGCCGTGCTGGATTCGATAATTGAACAGGATAGTGGCTTGGTAACTGTTCAGGTACGGGTGCTTTTTCAGCTCATCCAGCGTGGCGGCGTTGATGTTTATCCTTCGGAAAACGGGTGCCTCCACCTTCATCTGCGGCAGCATTTTCTGAAAAATAGAGTCCGGCATTGCGTAAGTCTCGCTCACCTGCGCCACCGAACCAAAGCCGCCTAGCTTCTCCCGGTAGTTCACGATTCGCTTTGCCCAGCTCGGCCCGATGCCCCGGATTTGTTGCCAATCCTCCACCGTAGCAGCGTTGATGTCAACGATGGTTGCGGCGTTCTTCTTCGTAAAATTTTGCGAAGCAAAGGGCTTTTCCTCGTAGCTGGTTGCTGTTGCAAACCCTTGATTTTCAGGCTTTTTTGAAAAATCATCATAATTTCCGCTGCTTGCCCGTGGCGGAATCTGGATAAATGCAGCCAAGCGCTCGTAGTCTTCCGGTCGGATGGTGTACATGCGTTGCAGGTCTTCTTTTTTGTAAAAATGGCCACCTTTTGCCCGGTAGTTGAGGATGGTCTGCGCCGTGCGGGAAGAGAGACCGAGGCGCTCTAGGTCGTCCTTGGAAGCCGTGTTCGGGTCGAAGGGAAAGGATTCGATGGCTTGCCGGGGGCTGGCGTTTTCATGGCCTCGAAAGGCGGTATAGTTGCCTCGTGATTTCTCCGTTTTTTCAATGGGAACGATGGCAGCGGCCATCTGCCGGACAGTTGAAAAGTCCATTTTTCCGCTGGGTGGGGATAGCCAAGGGTAGAACAACGGCAGGGAATAGGCCACCGCACAAAGCAGGCAAAGCACGATGCCAGCATTGCGTTCCAAGCGAGTATAATAGAAATACTCCTGAAGGGGGAAGGTTCTCATAGTTTGTTTAGGTTTGTGTAGGTTTCTCAATATTGCGCAGTGTTCCGGCGCATGGAAACAAAGGTATTTCGGGCAAATATTCGTGTCAAATATTTCTTTCGGGTATAAAAAAAACGATGTGCCAAAGACCAATAAAACAACCATCCCAAATTTCTCAAAAATCAATTTAATTTCAACCTAAAACACTGACTATCAACCTAAAACAAGTGGCAATGCGCATTTTCACCTTTATCTTCCTTCTCCTTTTTTCTTTAGAAAAAATAGCCGCCCAAACCGCCCCCGTCAACCTATCCCCGCTCTCCATCGAGCAAATCATGGAAGGCGAGGCATTCGTTGGGGCTTTGCCAGAGAACATCTCCTGGAGCGAGGACAGCAAATCGGTGTTTTTCACTTGGAACCCCGATGCGGATACTTTGCGCAGCACCTATAAAATTGGCGTAGCAAACCCAACGGCTAAACCCGAAAAACTAAGCCTTGACGAGCTGAAAGCAATGCCTGGGCGAGGAAGTTTCAACCGTGATTTTTCCCAAAAAGTCTTCTCCAAGAACGGTGATTTGTTTTTGGTTCGGTGGACGATGGACGGTAAGCGGCAGGTGGCAAATACTAAGCAAATTACCAGCACTACCGAGTCCGAATCTTCGCCAAGGTTCAACAGCGACGGCACTAAAATCATTTACGAGCGGTACGACAACCTCTACGCCTGGGACATTGCCGAAGGCACCACCACCCAAATCACCGATTTCAAACGGGGCGCCGACCGCCCAAAAGACCGGAAAAAAAGCGCCGAAAACCAGCTGCTCGAAGACGACCAATTCGAACTCTTCGGCGTGCTGGCAGAACGAAAGACCGACCGGGAAGCCCAAAAACGCCAGCGGGAAGCGCTGCAGCCCAAGCGCCCAAAACCCATTTTTTATGGGGAAAAAAAGTTGAGCGCAATCACGGAAAGCCCTGATTTGCACTTCGTCACTTTCAACATAACCACTGAAGCGCCCGGCGAACAGACCGACGTGCCGAACTACGTCACCGAATCGGGCAAGGTGGAAACGCTGAAGTCCCGCCCAAAAGTCGGTGGGGCGCAGGACGAGACCACGCTCGGCATCTGGGACCGGGAGCGGGACACGGTTTTTTATGCGGAAACAAAAAACCTAGATGGCATCCGCCAGAAGCCACTTTTCCTGCAAGACTACCATCGGGACACGGCGGCTTGGAACCCGCTTTTTGAAAAACCAAAGGCCGTCAATGTGCTCGACCCTGTTTTTTCCGAAGATGGAAAAGCGGTGGTCGTTGTGCTTTCCCTCGACAACAAAGACCGCTGGATTGCCCAAATTGACCTTCAAACTGGCAGCCTCAATCAGCTCGACCACCAGCACGACGAGGCGTGGATTGGCGGCCCCGGCGTCGGCGGTTGGGGCGGTTCGGCAGGCAATATCGGCTGGCTGGACAACTCGACCATCTACTTTCAATCGGAGGAAACGGGCTACTCACACCTGTATAGCCTCAACGTGACGACGGGCGAAAAACGGGCATTGACCAGCGGCAAGTTTGAGATTTTGGATGCAGAACTGTCGAGGGACAAACGCTTTTTTTACCTCAATTCCAACAAGGAAACGCCTTTCGAGCACCATTTTTACCGCTTACCCATTGCCGGTGGCACGATGGAAAAACTGACCACCATGCCCGGCAACAACGACGTTACCCTCTCCCCCGACGAGCGCTGGCTGGCCATCCGCTACTCGTACTCGAACAAGCCATGGGAGCTTTTTATACAAGAAAACAAGGCTGGCGCAAAGCCCGTGCAGGTGACGCATTCGACGACTGCCGAGTTTGAAAAATACCCGTGGCGGGAACCGGAAATGGTCTGGTTCAAGGCCGACGACGGCACGGAGGTACCTGCCCGGCTTTACCGCTCAAAAGGCAGTGTGCGCAATGGTGCAGCGGTCGTTTTCGTGCATGGCGCTGGTTATTTGCAGAACGTGCACCGCTGGTGGAGCAGCTACTATCGGGAGTTTATGTTCCATAATTTCCTCGCCGACAACGGTTTCACCGTCCTCGATATTGACTACCGGGGCAGCCAAGGCTACGGTCGGGACTGGCGCACGGCCATCTACCGCCACATGGGCGGCAAGGACCTCAGCGACC
>JBGSWN010000252.1:0-5080 GCA_041752395.1 Saprospiraceae bacterium
TCGGCGCTCCAATAATGAGGTGCTTGCTGCGGGTGGACAGCTTTTCGAGGATTTTATTGTAACCACAATGGCTGCAAACCACCCGTATATTCAAGGCTTCTGGCTGAAAAACGGTATAGCCGTTCGTGTTTACCAAAGCCCGTTTGGCGCAGCTTGGACACTCCACGAGCACGTCTTTGATGAAATCATAAAGACGGGTGTGATAAGTATGTTTGGTTCGGTCTTCCATTTTTTAGGCGTAAATATTCATGAAATTCCCCTCAATTTTGAACGAGCCACGTCCACTTGTGGTCTGGTCTTTAACCACTTGGTGGCCGATAAAATTCAGCACTTCTTCCCGTTTTTCGAGTGGGATGCCCGTTTTGGCGACCCATTCTTCGGGGCTTGGCAAGTAAATGATGGTCACCACATCGCCGCCGCCGAACTCCCAGTACATGGAAAATCTGGCTTCCGGGCTTTTGTAATTGACGTAACCGCTACGCCCTTCGCTGGTGTAGGTAATTTGACGACCTTGCTCATCAGGTGTCGGTGCTGTTTGTTTCATGTTGCCAGTAAATTTTTTGATGAGAAACGCCACAACGATGGCGCCCACGATTATCAATAGGAAGTTTTCGCCAATGATTTTATTCATGATTCAGAATTTAATTAAGACGAATATACTGCCAGCTATGAGGAGGCCAATCAGCAGTAGCATGCCCGCCAAATACCCCATCCCGATGCCCGGCCCTTGCGTGCTGTAAGCCCCCATGATTTTCTCCAAAACAAAATGCCCGGCGAGAATGCTGGCCACCCAAACACGCAGCAATAGCCAGTTTTTTTCCACAGCGGGTATCCACCAAAGCGCAAAGCAAAACAATGCCAGCAGCGGTACATAAAACCAGCATTTTTCAATGAAATCATCCATTGATTTAGTGGGTGGTATATTCGCTTTGGCGATGAGGTTTGCGCCGCCATAAACGAGAAACCACAGGAGTTCTGGACCGATTAAGTATCGCATGATTTTCTTTGATTGATGCAACTATTCACGGATGATTTCAATATTGAGTGCCACGTCTTTGTCCACGTCATAATCCACCGAAAAGTGTCCATCCACCTCCACGTACCTGCTCTGCGAAACCGCTTCTTCATGGCTTTTGTCGGTGAATGGAAATCTGAATCTGAAACGAAGTGGCTGCAAACTGATTTGCTCGGATTCAATGGTTTCCATGAGAAAATAAGGCTGTTTTACTTGCTGTTTTGCCCAAGTTTCCAACGCCGATTTTGCCTTGTCAGGCACTTTTGAAAACTGCTCGTTTTGGGTGTTGTACATCCAATCCTCATGCAGTTCAGCCGCTTCAAAAACTTGACTGTGAGGCAATTGCAAACTGTAAAGCGCTTGCCTTTCATACAGTCCGTCTCCTTCCAAAAAATAGGAAAGTGCCAATATTTCGCCCGGCAAACTGTCCTGAGCGGCAGCTTCCATGAGCAGTATTTGCTTATCATAGGTGCTGGATTTTGGCCAACTTCCAAAAACTAGCTCAAGCTGAGAAAGCAAACGGTGGCGGTTTTCATCTGTGGGTTCTTCAAAAAGTAATACGACTACCGTCCATTTTTTTATGCCTACGGCTATTTTTTCAAACCCTTTTTCCTTTAATCTTCGATGTAAATCTTGGGCGTCATCCAAAGTCGTTTTCGTTTGCGCAAAAGCAGAATCCACCATCGCTGTGGTAAGGTCGAAGTCTGGCTGACGCTTGTCCCATTTCAATTGAGTTTGCACCAAAGGGTTGGCTTTTTCAGCCACCAACGACCTTTTTACCTTGAAACTCAAGTTTTGGATGGCATCATCGGGGCCAGTAGATAGCACCTCAAAGCGGCCGGGATAGTGCTTGTCCAGCCAATTTTGTAAGTTGCTGATGGCCGCTTTCTTTCGAAAGCAAGCTGAAAAAGGCAACACCAGCAGTCCCAATATCAGTGCTTGTAGGATACGTTTCATTTGCTTTCGATGATTTTAATCGCTTTTTCAAGCGCATGGTTGAAATGCGGGTCAGCAGCACAAGCGTCCTGCCAGTTCAGACTGAGCCATAAGTCCCTGTCCATCAAGGCAATATCGCCTTTCATGCCCCAACTTTGAATCACACCAACGGCCTTATTGAAATGGATTTCGTCATCGCCTTTTAGAAATTGTATGACAAATCGCTGCACGACCTTGTTTTGCCGCATATTGCCGAGGGCACTGAAAACATAGTTGCGCCAATAATCCGATTCGTCCTCAAATTCGAGCAGCGAAAGTGTGACCTGCGCTGCTGCTTCGTCCATGCGTTGCTCGCCGAGCACCTGCCCGATGGCTTGCCGTGCCTTCAAGTTTGGCTGTTTGGCAGTTTCCAAAAATTGCTCCTCGATATTGGGAACCCCATGGTGGCGCATGACGGTAGCGATGAAATTCAGGCCCGAATAGTGGTCTATCGTTTTTAGGCGCTGGGTCAGTTCATCGAGCAGTTCCCGCTTCCAAATCAGCTCATCCTCGGGGCTGGCACTGTAATCAGTGCCGTGGTCTCGCATGATGTAATGGTGAATCCCACCGTTTTCGAGGTAAATCTGCTTCATGCGTGCCTTGCTTGGGTCTTCCGGCTGCCGTTGGGACTTTTTATCTTTCACCGAAAGATGCTCCATGACCTCCGCCCGGATGGCTGGCGTGATGGCACGTTCAAGCCCCGCTGGGTCGGCCAGCAGGCGCTCGAATGCGATGAATCCGCAATAAACCAGCCCATCGTGCCAGTTCGTGTTGCCGTTTTCAAGGCCGAAATAACGCATGTTCACGAAGTCATTGGCCTTATGGTCGCCCTCTTCCCAGAAGCGGTCAATCTCCAGTTTTGGGTACTCGAAAAGTTCAAAATGTTTTTGGGAAACAGGGCCAATTTGCAAGAACGCATTGCGGATTTGCGACACTGCCCATTTGCGGTCGTCGAGGTTGGGCATCGGCATCAACGGGCCGTAAAACCAGAAATCACTGAACAACTGCTCGTGCACCTGTCCAGCCATTTGACCGTACATTGGGGTCAAATCCTTGTAAAAAAGGCCTTGGGAGTTGACCGTAAGTTCCCAGTGGTAGGTGTCGCTAATTTTTACGGAGTATGTGTACTTGCGTTCCTCGATGCGACTGGTGCGCAGTTGCTTCCAGAAATGGTAGCGCAGTTGGGCGGCTTCCGATAGCTCGCTGAAAGATTCTTCGACCATGAATATGGCCTGCTGCATGGCCGCCACCCGCACGGCCAGCGGCTCGCCCATCAGGGGCTCGTAGCAGGTCAGCAGTTCGGCGGGCGTCCATTCCTTCTCGAAATGGTCAAGCTGCTGATGGATAGTGTTTGTTTTGAAATGAAGCATTAAGAACGAGGTTTTTGCCGTATGATATTGAACAACCAAGGGTAGCCTATCAAACACATTGCGAAGCCAAAAATACCGAAAACCAGCGGTAAAATCCATGCGTCGCCGCCTTTCAATGTGGCCTCGTTTGGCTCGTTGGGCAAATACCAAATATCCACCATTTGTGCGACTTGGTAAGTCTCAAGTCCAGTGTACAAGGTGCTGTAATACTTGCGTTGCTCACCTGTCTCCGTGGTGAACTGCACGACTGGGGCGAAAGAATTGGGCGTCCCTGTTTCGCCTACTTTTCGGGGCCGCCGTGCCATTTCAACGACCATGCCCTGGGCCTGTTTCCCAGATTGGATAATATGCCCCGTGCTGATATATTCCCGAATGGCAATGGTGGCGAACAAGGTACCTCCAAGGCAAAAAGCAAGGCATATAATGAGGTTTATTTTATTGCGTATATCCATTTGGCGAAGGGTTATTATTTGTAAAAAACATCGTGCAACATGAATATTAAAGCGAGTCCACCGACAATTAATAGCGGCACGGCGGGTAGCCATATAAGGATGTTGGCAACGAGAATTTTACCCTGACTTTTTAACCAAAATGCCAGCGCTATCAGCCCTGCCAGCAGTAATACCATCAGCCACATCAGCCAACTATATTCGCCTCCGGGTTGACCTCGCATAATGGCAAATGAGCTGGCGGTATTCACAACGGCAATTAGAAATAAAATGCACTGAGCACGGCGCCGATGTTGAAGAATATGGTTGTTTTCATTGGACGGATATATGTTTTGCAAATTGCAAAGCAAAAGTAAAGACCCAGCTAATCGAACGGAATTTTAGTGAGATGAAGCGGGTGAAAATTGAAAGTAGCTGTAGGAAAACTAAAATGAAGCGATTCTTGGAGGTGTTACACATACTGTGCACGTGGCAGCCTTTTTTGGAATTAATAAGCACATCCCGCCCCGACGGACGATGAGGCTAAAAAGTAGGGACGGTTTATTTTCGTTTACAAACAATCAGGGTTAACGCCCAGCACGTACTTCTCCACAATGCCAATCTTCACGGCTGTATCCGCCCCTTTAAAACCACCGATCATATCGTCGGTCATGGTGCGGGCGGCGAGGTCGGTTAGCTGCTTCGCAATGGGCATGTAGGACCAGTGCCATTTCTCCTCATTGTAGCCCGTGGTGCGTCCGCCTTCATCGGTGGATTTCTTGGAATAAGGCTGGCAAAAGCCATATTCATGGGCATGTTTCACCATCCAGTCATAGACTTTTTTACCCGGCCCCTGCTCGAAAGTATAGTTGTCGAGGTCATTCAGGTCAATGTCCGTACCCCAATGGTGGCGGCTGCTGCCGGGCATGGAGCTGTACTCCAAAATCTTGAGGGCACGGGTTTTTGCGTCGGGGTATTTTTTGGCAGCGTTAGTGCCGTTCTCGATTTTGCGAGCGCCCGTCCACTTTGCCTCCCAGATGGAGCGCTGTTTTTCAAAATTGCGGGTAGCCGAAATGATATTCAGTTTGATGCCGTCCGCCAGCGCCGCATCGTACATTTTTACGAAGTTTTCGTACGTCTCTTTGCGAAGAAAATAGCCCTCCTTGTCGGCGTATTTTACTTCCACTGGAACAAAATCGGGATGCTTCGAAGGGTCGAATTTGCCCATGATGTATTCTACGCTGAACGCCGGTTTTTGCGGTGGTTTCGGCTGCTCGATTTCTTTCACAGCA
>JBGSWN010000253.1:0-69582 GCA_041752395.1 Saprospiraceae bacterium
ATCTTTTTCATAAAGGTCACAGACCTTGTAGCATATTGAAATCAAGAGTTCTTCCCAGTCCAGCATAGTGCAGTGTTTTGTTCTTACTGCAATATCGCTGACTGGGAGGTTTTATTCACCTTGAACCCGTTATTCGCATTACTAAGTAATACTCAGCGTTCCTCGCTACTTCGCAGACTTTGCGGGAGAAACTCCCTGCCTAACTTATCAGAGAAGACTTGCCTACCCAAGTAGTTTCAATAAAACAAACGACTCATAGTGTTTCGCCAATCCGCAAGCTTCATCGCCACATTTCCCTGATTGGGCGACTAGTGGTTAACAAATCCTTCGTTTGGCTGTTTTTTCGCTGACACATCAATTTTCATCAGCCCTGCTGTGAATGGGTAGGTCATTGAAATTAGTTTCAATTTCGATTTTGGCCTAAGCCGTTCATTTTCAATGGCTTGCACCTGGTAAGTCGTAAATCAAAAATCGTAAATCTACTCAGCGCCATTTCAAACTATTTTTTTTCATGAGAGCATTCCTACTTTTTTGTTTCACAATCACTTTTTTCACGCTTCAAGCCCAGATTTCCGGTAAAATCACCGACGGTGAAACCGGCGCAACTTTGCCCTATGCTACTGTCAGCCTTTTTTTAAAAAGCGACAGTCTGCTGGTAGATGGTACCATCACCGACGAAACGGGCGCTTTTTTGATAGAAGCCCAACCGGGCAGCTACTACGCAAAAGCCGAATTTCTCGCTTACGATGCCATGTTTTTGGAAAATATCGAGGTTAAAAACGGCCCCGTAAACCTTGGCAATATCAAGCTAATTCCGTCTGCCACCACGCTGAATACCGTCGTGGTGCAGGCCGAGAAAAGCACCATGCAGATGTCGCTTGACAAGAAAATCTTCAATGTGGGCAAAGACCTTGGCAATGCCGGGGGCAATGCCGCCGAGCTGCTTTCCAATATCCCTTCCGTGCAAGTGGACATCGAAGGCAACGTGAGTTTGCGGGGCAGCGGCAACGTGCGCATCCTCATTGACGGCAAGCCCAGCGGCCTCGTCAGTTTCAATGGTGCGGCGGGTTTGCAGCAGTTGCAGGGCAGCCTCATCGAGCGGGTGGAAATCATAACGAACCCCAGTGCCCGCTACGAGGCAGAAGGGGTGGGCGGCATCATCAACATCGTTTTGAAGAAAGAAAAAACCAATGGCCTGAACGGCAGCTTCGACCTCACCGCTGGAAATCCAGACAATTTTGGCGTAGCCGCCAACCTGAATTTCCGCAAGGAACGCCTCAATTTTTTCATGAACTACGGTATTTCCTACCGCAACTCGCCCGGCGGCGGCTCCACCTACCAGCGCTCGACCAATGGCGGTGTCACCTCCATTTACAACCAAAAAAGTACCCGGGGGCAGGAGGTCTTTGCACAGAATGCACGGGCGGGCCTCGATTATTATTTTAACCCAAAAAACATACTCACGGCGTCCTACACCCTGCGTCGGACGGACGGCGACCGAACGATGGACATCAAGTATTTCAACTACCTCAACGACGAAACAAACCTGAGGGACATCTACACCAGAAACCAGTACGAAAAGGAAGTCGAGCCAAATTCAGAGTACGCCCTGACCTATAAAAAAACCTTTAACCGGGCCGGCCAAGAACTTGTCGCAGAGGCCCGTGTGCTCGACTATTGGGAGGAAAGCGACCAGGTTTTCACGGAGCAGTATTTTTTGCCAAATGGGCTGCCGAGCGGCCAAGATGATTTGCTCCAAAATTCGGACAACCTGGAGTCGGAGCGTCAGTATTTGCTACAATTGGACTATGTTCAACCGGTTTCAAAAGAAGGGAAATGGGAAGGCGGCCTGCGCAGCTCGTTCCGGGACATGGGCAATGAATACTTGGTGACGGAGTTGCAGGACGGCAATTGGGAGACCTTGAACGGCTTGGACAACAATTTCAAGTACCAAGAAAACATACATGCCATTTATGGTATTTTTGGGGATAAAAAAGGCAAGTTTTCCTACCAGTTTGGTCTGCGTGCCGAACTGACGGACGTGACCACCCGACTGCTGAAAACCAACGAAGTGAATGAGCAAAACTACAAAAACCTGTTCCCAAGTGCGCACCTAACCTACGATTTGCCCAACCAAAACGCCGTGCAAGTGAGCTACAGCCGCCGGGTGCGTCGCCCACGGTACAACGACCTCAGCCCGTTCATCACTTATTCCGACGACCGCAACTATTGGAGCGGAAACCCCGCCCTCAGACCTGAGTTCACGGATGCCTACGAATTGGGCCATATCAAATATTTTGACGAAGGCTCCCTCAGTTCCTCGCTGTACTACCGCCACACTACGGGTAAAATTGACCGCATCCGCCGGGTGGATGCCGAGGGCAACGCCGCTACCCGCCCCGAAAACCTCTCCACGGAAGATGCCTACGGCCTTGAGTTTACCGCAGCCTACAACTTGGCCAAGTGGTGGAAAATGGACGGCAATTTCAACTTCTTTCGGGCCATCACGGATGGTGGCAACTTGGGCGCTGATTTCGAAGTGGACACCTACAGTTGGTTTACCCGCATGACTTCCCGGTTTACTTTTTGGAAAAATACCGACCTGCAATTCCGTGGAAATTACGAAGCAAAGCGCAAGGACACGCAAGGTTACAGTAAGCCCAATTACTTCCTCGACATTGCCATCAGCAAGGATATTTTGAAGAAAAATGGAACGCTTACGCTCAATGTCAGTGATGTGTTCAACTCCCGCCGCCGCCGCTCGGTGTCGGAAGGGGAGACCTTCTACACCTATAGTGAGTGGCAATGGCGGCGCAGGCAAGTGAACCTGACCTTCACCTACCGTTTGCACCAGCAAAAAAAGCGGGATGATAAGCGGGGAGACGAAGGCGGTGATTTTTAAACGGATGATTTCGCAGTTTGAATAGCTTTGCGCTATTACAAAACTAAAAATTCACCACCATGATAGAAGAAAAACTAGCGGAAATGGGGCTGGAAATGCCCATTCTGCCAAGCTCCAAAGGCATTTACCAGCGTTGCCTCACGGTCGGCAACCTCGTCTATTTTTCCGGCCATGTCTCCGTCAACACGGATGGGAGTTTCATTACGGGCAAGTTCGGCGATGATTTAACGGAAGAACAAGGCAACCATGCCGCCCAGCAATGTGGCCTTGCCATTCTCGCTGCGCTCAAAGAGCATCTCGGTAATTTGGATAGGGTAAAACAAGTGGTAAAGCTACTCGGTATGGTCAACGCCACGCCCGATTACACCAATCACCCCGTCATCATCAACGGTTGCAGCCAGCTCTTCGCTGACCTCTGGGGGCCAGTGAATGGGGTAGGGGTGCGCAGTGCCGTGGGCATGGGCTCCCTGCCGGGGAATGTGGCGGTGGAGATTGAAGGAATTGTTGAGATATAAGTCGTAGTTTAACATCGGAGAGGTTCCAAAGCATCCCCGACTAATGGCCAACCTTGAACTATGAATTTTCGAATAGATAACATTAATGGACTCGACTCACCTGCCTTGGTCGTCTTCAAAGAGCAAGTCGAGCAAAACATTGCCAATGCTGTGCGCATGGTTGGTGATGTAAAACGGTTGCGCCCGCACGTCAAAACCCATAAATCACCCGATATTACCCGATTGATGCTGGCCGCAGGCATCACTAAATTCAAAAGCGCCACCATCGCCGAGGCGGAAATGCTGGGGCAGTGCGGTGCGCCTGATGTATTATTGGCCTACCAACCAGTCGGCCCGAAAGTGGAGCGCCTTGTTTCTTTGATAAAAAACTATCCAAATACTCATTATTCGTGCCTAGTAGATGATATTGCTGCCGCAAAAAATATGGCCGCTATATTTGATTCAAACGGACTTATAGTGCCAGTTTTTATTGATTTGAATATTGGTCAAAACAGGACGGGTATTGCGCCAGCAAAAGCAGTTGAATTATATGCGATATGCGACGAATTAAATGGTATAAATCCAGTCGGAATTCAAGCGTATGATGGCCATATACGGGATGTTGATTTTGATAAAAGAAAACAGGTATGCGACGAGGCTTTTAAATTGGTGGAAAATATTGCGGAGCAAATTGCGGCTGCGGGTTTTGATGCACCAATTATCATCGCAGGTGGTTCGCCTACCTTCCCCATCCATGCCATGCGGCAAGCAGTGGAATGTAGCCCCGGTACCTTTATTTACTGGGACAAAGGCTATTCCGATATTTGCCCAGAACAGCCGTTTCAGCCCGCTGCCATGCTGGTAACGAGGGTGATTTCCAAGCCAGATGACACGAAGATATGTTTAGATTTGGGCCATAAATCCGTGGCAGCGGAGAATGAAATTGCGAAGCGCATCTACTTTCCTGATTATTCACAATTAATCCCCATCGGCCAAAGCGAAGAGCATTTGGTGATGGAAGCTGGTGAAAATCATGGCTTTAATGTGGGCGATTTTTTAATCGGAATCCCCTATCATATATGCCCAACCGTGGCCTTGTATGAAAAGGTGTTTGTTGTTGAAAATAACCAAATATGCGGCGAGTGGAAAACCACCGCTAGAGACAGAAAAATAAACCAATAACCCAATATCTCAATCACTCAATATCTCAATCATATGTTCACCATTGATGCCCACCTCGACCTTGCCATGAACGCCATGGAATGGAACCGGGACCTTCAACAGCCCATTACCGCCATCAACGAGCGGGAAGCCGGAAAAACGGACCTACCCGGACGTGGCAATTCTGGCGTTTGCTTCGAAGAATTGCGACGGGGCAATATCGGCCTCGTCATAGCGACACAGATAGCCCGCTACGTTTCACCTGAAAACCCATTACCCGGCTGGCATTCGCCAGAGCAGGCGTGGGCGCATACGCAGGGCCAACTGGCTTGGTACCGAGCGATGGAAGAAGCCGGGGAACTGACCCCAATCACCGATATCCCCTCGCTCGATGCACACCTTGCCCGCTGGAACGACCCCAGCATTGCGCAAGCGAAAAAGCCCATCGGCTATATCTTGAGCCTCGAAGGGGCAGACTCTTTGGTAACACCCGACTACTTGGAACGGGCTTATGCGTATGGCCTGCGAGCCATTGGTCCTGGTCACTATGGCCCCGGTCGCTATGCCAATGGCACGAATGCCACGGGCAAAATGGGGCAGCTTGGCCTTGATTTATTGAAGAAAATGGCCGAGTTCAATATCATCCTCGATACCACGCACCTCTGCGACGATGCTTTCTGGCAAGCCTTGGCGCATTATGATGGCCCCGTCTGGGCGAGCCACAACAACTGTCGGGCGCTGGTGGACCATAATCGACAGTTTTCCGATGAAATGCTACGGGAACTGATAGGCCGAGGAGCGGTCATCGGAGCGGTGATGGATGCTTGGATGATTATCAACGGCTGGGTAAAAGGTGAGTCAACGCCGAAAGGTATGGGCCTGAACTTGGAAAGGGTCGCCGACCATATTGACCATATCTGCCAATTGGCGGGCAATGCTGACCATGTGGGTATCGGCTCCGATTTGGATGGCGGTTTTGGTCGGGAGCAATGTCCGTATGATGTGGAGACCATTGCTGATTTGCAGAAATTCACCGGGGTTTTGGAGCGTCGGGGCTATTCCCAAGCGGACGTGGAAAAGTTTATGTACGGGAATTGGCTGCGGTTTTTGCGGCGGGCTTGGGCTTGTTAAGCCTAATATAGATAACATGACGAAATTGATAGGACACAGGTTTAACAGATTAAACTGGTTCACACAGATAAAATCAATGCAAATCTGTTTAGAGGTTGTTTAAATCCTGGCTTCAGGTGAAAAACGCCCCCTTTTCCAATTATACTACGTTGAAAAACGCAGCCAATAGCCCCACTATTCAGCGCCTTTTTCACCCGATTCTTATCGGGATTGTCTAATTGTAAAATGGAATATTTTTCCCTCGAAACGATTTTGTTGCATGGCTAAATTTGATTCGGAAAATGATGGGCGTTTCGAAATATGATTCAGAAAACGGTTGTATTTTTCATCCAAATTTGGAAAAATCTTGAAAACCCAAATAATTTTTAGCTATACAACAAAGTCCCTCGAAACCCAAAATTTAAACATCCGCTTAAAGTAAAGCGTTGTCACTGGGTTTGATTTACCGCTTTGGTCATTTTCATGACGGATTTTAAAAGAAAATGAAATGGGTGTGAATACTTGTCTATATTTCGCACCTAATTCATTTTTTAACAAAACCCTTTTATCATGAAATCACTCAAGCTCTATTCGACGCTGGTAATACTACTAGCTTTTTATGCATTTGCTCATGGGCAAACGAAGTCCATCTCGAACGCCTACCTCGCCAAGCAGTTCAGTTTTTATGAAAACACGGATGCCAACTTGAATCACCGTAATTTCTTCGAGGTGATGTCCAAAAAAATGCACCTTTCCGCCCAAACAGAGATGGTGCTTTCGGCGGAGGTAAAAGGCGAGAATGGCTATGTTCACTACAAATACAAGCAGCTTTATGATGGCATTCCCGTTTTTGGCAACACCTATATTTTACATGAAAAAGATGGCGCCTTAATCAGTGCGGGCGGGCAGTACAGCTCGCAAGTACCCGCTTCCACAAGGCCCTCCTTCGATGCAAACGCTGCATTGGCCATGGTTAAGAAAGCGATGGGTGCTGTAAAATATGCCGATAAAAAACCAGTGCCAACGCTCTGCTTTATTGACCCCGTTTTCCCTAAAAGTTCTGAGGCGCTGCTGTTGGCCTACCAAATAGATTTGGTCAGCACTAGCCCTTATGACAAGCGGCGCATGTTCGTGGATGCCCGTTCGGGCAAGGTGATTTCCAGTTTCCCGTTGATACTCCAAGAGGGCGTGCCGAGTACAGGGAAGACCCGGTATTACGGCACGAGGAACATCATCACCGATTCGCTTGGCCCGCAACAATTCGTGCTGCATGACCCTACTCGTGGGCAGGGAATAACAGTGAGCGATGGTTCGGGTATTAATTTTACCAATACCAGCTCTACTTGGGACTTGACCAATGACGACATGGATGAAGTGGCACTGGACGCTCATTTCTGTACCCAAGAATTTTATGATTTGATGCTGGAGCAATTCGGTTGGGATGGGTTGGATGACAACGGAAAGGCGCTTGAAGCGTGGGTGCACGATAGCGGTGCGGGCGCTGTCAATGCCTATTGGGACGGGCAGTTCACGCATTATGGCGATGGTAATTGTCTTTATGGCCCATTGACTACGCTAGAGGTGGTGGGACATGAATTCACACACGGTGTGATTGATTATACTTCCAATCTGGTTTATAATGGAGAGTCGGGTGCTATAAACGAGAGCTTGGCGGATATGTTTGGTAAGATATTGGAGCGCAATGTGGATCCCACCAATTTCAGTTGGGTGCTTTCCCATTCATTTCTCCTCAGTCCCGATGCAGCGCCTTTTCGCATCATGAACGACCCTGCAAGCCTTGATATGCCTGATTATTATAAGGGCAGCTTATGGGATGATGGTGCAGATGTACACACCAACAGTTCCATTGGTAACCTTTGGTTTACGATGATCGTGGATGGTAAACAAGGCGTGAACGAAGCCGGAACACCTTATATCGTCCCAGCTATTGGGATTGATAAAGCTGGGCAAATTGTTTTTAAGGTGAACACTGCATATTTTACGGAAAGCTCGAATTACCCGCAATTTGCACAGTTCTCCGTACAAGCTGCCGAAGAGCTGTACGGCGCTGGTTCAGCAACAGCTTTGGCTGTAGCAGAAGCTTGGAAGGCAGTGGGTGTGACTGGAGCACCTCCTTCATCAGTGCTAAATTTAAGTGTGGTTGGTAGTTTTCAATATTTTCAGACCTGTGGAGTAAATGAATTTGTGCCTATTTCAGTTCAAATTGCTAACCAAGGTGGCATTGCCTACACGCCTTCTATGAATGCAATCCTGACGATTAGTGAAGATTCTGGAAATCAACCAGATTATACAATGCCTTTAACAGAACCCCTGGCCCCGGGAGAAGTGTTGAACCTCACTATAGACGATTGGTTCATGCCCAGTGATATAGGCTTTTATTTTGTGAATACTGACCTCTTGTTCTCAGATACGAATGAAGATGATAACTATGGTTATTCTTTTTATGACATTGGTGAAACGGCAAACAATATGGAATTATATGTTTTTGCTGACCCGCAACTATGTTTCACTTCGTCAATTGAGGGGACAGTATATATTCTCAACAACAGTTGTGAGCAAATTTCAGCTGGCACGGCCGTAACAATAACCGCTGAAGATGATAATGGGCTTGTATTTTGGACACTGCCTTATGCTTTGGCGAATGATTTAGCTGGTTTTGGAGGTATTTCTTTTTTGGCTCAAATACCTTTAACATCAAATTCGAGCACCGTGATTTTCAAATTGTTATACGCAGCAGACGTTAACAATGATAACAATGAATTTTATAGCAATCTAACTTCAATAACGCCAATTACCACTGATTACCTGAATAATTTTAATGCTGACATATCCCAAGACAATACCTTGGGCGTTATTGCATTTGAAGATAACCCACTGATTGTCTATAATGGTAATTCCTATTTTGGTTCAACTGGGTTGGAGTCGGATCCAGAATTTATCACGCATTGTCCTGAATATACGGACAATTTCAACAACAGCGACAACTATAGCGGTGTCAATTCGACCATTCGTACCTGTGTGGATTTTTCTGTTGCACAAACCGCTATGCTCGACTTCGATTTGGCCTTGTTCAGGAATCAATTTGCTGCCAGCGATAATTATGACTACAGCAGTATGCTCCAAGCAAAATGGAGTGGCACAGGGAGTGGCAGTGAAATCATTTACGGACAAACGGAAGGACAGGTTGTTCACCATAGTTTCCCATTGCCGCCTTATTTCAAAGGAGAGGTGGAATTGAAGTTTTATACCGAAATCGGTCAATTTACACTAGACCCTTCCTATCTGAATAGTGACGATTTTGTCTTATTAGACAACTTACAGTACAAGACTTTTTTCTCCAAAACGGAGGAAGAAAATTCAAAAGAATTTGTGCTGGTTTCACCGAACCCAACCCAAGGCATGGCTACTATAAAATCATCCGGCAATATGAAGTCGGTTCGATTGCACGATATAAGCGGCCGATTGCTCATGGAAACAGCCGTAAATACCACTTCCCTCGACCTGAATATGCAGGGCTGGCAAAATGGCTTTTATTTGCTCAAAATAGAATTGGAAAATGGCAAGATGATGGTGCAGAAATTGGTGAAAATGCAGTAAGGGCTGTTTTTGCAATATAGCTTAACCAAAATGGCAGTTACATTGCAGCTGGATGAAAATTAAAACCTTCTTCGATGTATCTGCTATTTTTATTTTCAAAAAGCGCTATGTTTACACCATTCATTTTCATAAAAAAACAAACATGAAAAGCCTGACCTACCTGCTGTTTTCGTGCATATTGCTGACTTCTTGTCTTCCTAAAAAGGGTGACGGCAACTGGATTCAACTTTTCAACGGAAAAGACCTCAAAGGGTGGAATATTAAGATAACGGGCCACGACCTGAACGACAATTACCTCAACACTTTTCGGGTTGAAAATGGCGTGCTGAAATGCAGCTACGATAACTACACGAACTTTGACGATAAGTTTGGACATATCTATTACCAGAAGCCTTATTCGCACTACCGCCTTCGGGTGGAATATCGCTTCACAGGCGACCAAACGCCCGGCGGTGCGGAATGGAACGTTCGAAATAGTGGCGTCATGCTCCACTCGCAACCCGCCAGTTCCGTGACTAAGAACCAGACCTTCCCTGTTTCCCTCGAAATGCAGATGCTAGGCGGCCTCAGCGACGGCAAAGAACGCACCACCGCCAACCTTTGCACCCCCGGTACCCAAGTCGAAATGAACGGTGAACTCCGCACAGACCACTGCATTGATTCTTCCTCAAAAACTTACGACGGCGACCAATGGGTGGATGTGGAAATGCTCGTGTTGGGCGATTCGCTCATCCAGCATATCATTGATGGCAAGGTGGTTTTTGAATACAATAAACCCATCGTTCAGGACGACGACGAAGGCATGGTCAAGTACCTAAATATGGAAAACGACTGGTTTGCACAGCACCGTGGCAAGCCTTTGAAAGAGGGTTTTATTGCCTTGCAGGCGGAGAGCCATCCGGTGGAGTTTCGGAGGGTGGAACTGTTGGATTTGAGCGGGAAGGTGAAGCCTTAAGCTTTTCTTTTGTTCCACAACAAATGGGTACGGATTTCATGGAATTGTTTTTGACTTTTTCCCCTTAAATTTGTTCTCAATAATTCAATCACAATAACATGACCGTCATTTTTCAAATAGAAGCCATGAGCGAGCTCGATGAAATCAGCCAATGGCTTTGCAAGCGCAAAATCGTCATCCAAAAGCGGCCTGACAAAAAGATTGGGGCAGATGCATTTGTAAAAAAGCTACGCCGTTACCAAGTTGTCCTGCCTACCGATTACCGTTTCAACCGGGACGAAGCCAATGAAAGATAAAGCCTTCATGGACACGAAGCTCGATTTTTCGGGCAATTGTGTTCTGGATTTTTGCCCTAAATTTGCACAAGGCATTCAAAACCATAAAAGTAAAAATAATGGTCATTTCAATTCAGCTACAAACTACGGAGGACATCAAACTGCTTGAACCAGTTTTGAAATTGCTCCGGCAATCTAAAACCACCTTTAAGGTGCAATCCGCATTTCCACTTGATAAGCCACGCAAAGAAGGCATTCGTCGGATGCTCCAATTAGTGCGGAGCAATGAACAGCCCAAAGTGACAAAAATCGAAATACCCACCAGAGAAGAAAGAAATGAACGCTGAAAAACAATTCTGGGATTCCAATCTTTGGGTCTATCTGTTTGTTCCCAGTGATGACCCGGCAGATGTTGGCAAGCAAAACAAACTGCTGTCAAGGCTGGAAAAAGAACCCGACATGACCGTTTCTGTGCAGGTTTTGAATGAAGTCGCCAACGTCCTGATGAAGAAATACAAGTTCGACGAAACAAAAACGGAAGAAATATTGGATAGCATAGACTATTCTACCACCGTGATTCCGTTAACAAAAACCCTCTCCTCCGAGGCGCTGGTATTGAAAAAACAGTACAAAATAAGTTGGTTCGATGCCCTTATTGTAGCCGCCGCCTTGTTCAGTGAATGCGCCCTTTTGTTTTCCGAAGACATGCAGCACGGCTTGGTCATCGAAGAAAAACTGACCATCCAAAATCCTTTCTTGACCTAAGATAAACGTCTACCCGCCATGTCCGAACTCGCCCTGAAACTCATCGCTGAAAACAAAAAGACATAGGCCAAAAGCCTTGACCTTGGGTATTGTGGGCTGACCAAACTGCCCTAATGCTCCGACTGAACATGAATGGCGGCTATTTGATTATTTACCCTAAATTTGTTTCTAAAAATAACCGCCATGCAATTGATAATCGAAACGCCGGACGAAAAAGTGCTCCAAGCAATCGTTGAGTTGCTGCGCCCGTTCAACGTAACTTTCAAGGAAGTCAAAAGCCCAAACACCGCTTCGTCGAAGGAAACGAAAGAAACACCCCAACGCCTAAAGACAACCCGGAAATTGGGAATCATGCTGGGCTTGGTAGCTTACATGGCTCCTGATTTCAATGCGCCACTGGAAGATTTTGCACGACGTACCACAGCGTTTTCAAAAGCAAGTGCAACTAAAAATTAAATTCCTTCTAATGACAACTCAACCGCAATCCATCTACCTGCCCCTACAATTCAACCAAGTGCTGGAAATCGTCCGGCAACTCGGACTTGCCGAGCGGCGAAACCTGCTTCTTTACCTGCTTGGACTCCAGCCAGACAAGGAAGACCTGACCCTCACCCACCTTGCCAGCGAGCGCAGCTTGGCGAAAGATTGGCTCACCGACAAAGAAGATGAGGAATGGCAAAATTTGTAAAAGGCGAGGTGGTCGTCATTCCTTTCCCGTTTTCGGATTTATCGGGCAGCAAGCGCCGCCCGGCTTTGGTGCTGGCTGACCTGCCCGGCGACGACCTGATTTTGTGCCAAATCACTTCCCAAAATTCACCCAAAGACCCCTTTGCTATTCCTTTGGTCGCTCCCGATTTCAAAACCGGAAGCCTGCCCATTGCCTCGAACATCCGCCCAAATCGGATTTTTACGGCGGACAAAAACCTGATTGTCCGGTCTGCCGGGGTTGTTGCTGATGTGCTTTATCTGTCTGTATTCAGTGCGATTACCAGCATCATCCAGCCATAAAAATTAACGAATAGCCATGTCCGAACTCGCCCTGAAACTCATCGCTTAAAACAAAAAAACGAAGACCAAAAGCCTTGACCTTGGGAACTGTGGGCTGACGGAACTGCCCCTCGAACTCTCCGATTGCATTTGGCTGATGCAGTTGAAGTTTTCGGTCAATCAAGTCCGCAATTTTGAGGCTTATTTGTCAAAGGCGGCACATTTTCCTACCCATTTTGAAAATGCAGATGCTTTGATTTTATCGTTGGATGGCTCCATTGATAAATTGCTAAAAGACAAGCTGTTCTTGGAAAAATTGTAAATGAAAGTGAAGCGGTGACACCTTTTTTGAAAGGTGTCACCGCTCCTATCTTACCGTCCCGCCCTGCTCACCATCTCCCGAATCTTCCCATTCAACTCCTCCGCTTTTATCAACTGCTCCATCGGCAAATGGAACCGGAACCGCCAATAATGCGGTGTAATGGACGGGTCATTAATGGTTTCATCTGAGGCTAATGGTCGGCGCAATTTGGCATCCATTCCAACCAAATCTTGCACTGGGAAAATGGCCAACATGCTTGGTGAGGCAAGGTGCTGTCGGTCCACTTCTGCAACAATACCAGTCGTGCAATTTTCTGGTGCGGGACCTTGCTGATGCAAGCCGATATTGAAAAACTGTTGGGCCATTTCATGGTCGTTTTCCCACCAACCCCGAATGGTTGGCATATCGTGGCAGGAGGGGCTGCAAACCGAGGCATACGGATAGTTTTCAGGCTGCCCGAACTGCACTTGGCCCTTCGGCATCCGTTGTATTTCGAGGGAAAGGATGTTCAAATCACGCATCACCCCAGCCACCGAGTGAGGAATCATGCCGAGGTCTTCACCGCAGATGAGCATGTTGGTTGCTTGGAGCAGGGCGGGCAGTTTCCACAGCGCTTGTTGCCGCCAAAACTCATCGTGGCGGACATAAAAATAGTCGTTGTAAATATGCCGGAAAATGCCTTTTTCTTGCTCCGCAAGGTACTTGAAAGAGCGGGTGCTCTCCAAGGTGATTCGAGGATTGAAGCCAGCCGCTTCCTCAATCAGCAGCACATTGCTTACCAAGCGCATCAGGCCGATTTCCATCTCTTTTTGTTCCGAAAAGTATTCGTCTTCTGCAAACAACTCCTTGATTTTCAACTGGTTGTCCACAAATTCCTGCATACTGAAAATGCCACCATCTGTTTCTTCCAAAAAATGTTTGCAAACAAAATCAGCTTCCTCCCCGAATATTTCCTCCAAAAAATGCGCCCGAATATAAGGCGTGGTGTAGCGTTTCAAATCACCGTGCAGGCCCATGCCGGCCAGCTCCTCACGGGAGTAGGGTAGGCGAGGATTGAACAGGCCGAGCGTCCCCTCCACTTGGTTTGTCGGTATCTGCCAAATTCGGAAGAAGCCAAGGATATGGTCAATGCGGAGCGCATCGAAATACTCGGCCAGCTTGGTCATCCGCTGCTGCCACCAAGCAAAACCGTCCTTAGCCATTTCCTCCCAATTGTAGGTCGGGAAACCCCAGTTTTGGCCAGCCACAGCATAAGCATCTGGCGGCGCACCCGCCTGCCCATCCATATTAAATAGGTGTGGCGCCACCCAAGCATCGCAGCTCTCCCGGTAAATGCCAATGGGTAGGTCGCCCTTCAGCACCACGCCGTTTTGACGGGCATAATTCGTGGCGCCCAGCAACTGTTTGTGCGCATGGAATTGGATGAAATAGTACATCGCTACTTCATCGAAAGCCTTGTATTTTAGGTTGCAAAGCTCAGCGACCACCTTGGGCGAGAAGGTGGCGTATTTGCCCCAATTATGAAAATTCGTGGTGCGGTTCAAGTCCCGTAAATGGCAAAATGCAGCGTAAGGCTTGAGCCAATCGGCGTTACCTTCGATGAAGTTTTGGGCTTCATGGTCTTTGAGAAAGGCAGCCTTCTCTTGCGCCCAAAGCAGTTCAAAAAAAGCAAACTTTGTATTCAAAACTGCCTCAAAATCAATCGTTTCGAGCTTGTTCAGCTTCGCAATATCTGCTTTCAGGCGGGTCTCATCTTCCTTCTTTTTCAGCTTCGCAATGGACTGGATATTCACATAAAGCGGGTGCAGCGCATATACCGAAATAGCAGCGTAGGGGTAACTGTCCGTCCAGGTTTTGGTGGCGATGGTGTCGTTCACGGGGAGGGTCTGCACGATTTTCAACCCTGTTTTCACTGCCCAATCTGTCAGTAGGTTCAGGTCGGTGTACTCGCCGATGCCACAGCCGTTTTCGCTCCGCAAAGAAAAAACCGGGATGGCCAAACCAGCTCCCCGCCAAAGGCCGGCGGCATAGCGGTAGCTCTCTTCGGTGCGCACCACGGCACAGCCATTTGCCGAAGGAAAAGAAAAGCTCAGGTGGCGGTTGTCACCTTTTTCCCACTGCACGATTTGCTGCAGTTCTGGGTCGTACATGGCGAATTTGTACGCCATGTCCACCCACTGCGTGCCCCAGTCCAATTCCACCTCCCAGAGCGGGAAATTCTGTTCAGATAGCACAAGCGGTTTTCTCCAATGGCCAAGCATCTCGTTATTCCCAATGATGCAAAACTGTAGGTGCTGAGGAATGGCGGCGGCATAAAGTTTAAGGATGATTTTGTTGCCAATTATAGCTCCTTCAGTCGAAGTTGCAGCTTTGGACGTTGGGTTTCTTTTAAAAATGACATCTTTAAAAGCTGCTGAAAAAAAACTCCGCTCCACCTCAAATTGTGCTCGCCAAAAATCCTGAAAAAAGGCTTGTGTGCAGTTTTCAGGAAAGTCAAGCTGGCGAAAGGCACCATGTTCTCCAACTGACCCATTTTGGGTCTGGAGAAAATATTTGTACGCAACTTGCTCGTTTTCAGTAACTTGTACACTACAATACCAGCCCTTGTCGCCGTAATTTTGGCAAATTACTGTTTCTTCTTTTCCATTCCTTTTGAATTGGATGGCAATCTGTTCCCCTGGCTTTGTGGCGTAGTTGATATGGAAATTGGCTATCATCATTGATGAAGTCTATTTTGTTTTGATTCAAAAAGGTTGCAAAATTATCGAAACAAGTAGAGAATTCATGGAGTAAATTTGAGAACTGCCAACTGTTTGGCCCAAGCTGCCGATTTGTACTTGAAAAAAAGCCTGGCGAGTACCTGTTTAATTGTTCTAATTGGTTAGTTTTCTGCAAAACCCAAGTTGTTTGTACTGATTTCGCCAAGGCTTAAATTTTTGAATAATTTTATGTTTTTTTGCTTGAATTTCGATAAAAAAATTTTAAAAAATGAACAAACGCATTTACCTCCTGCTTGCTTTTTCAGCTTGTTTCAGTTTTTTATTTTCACAAAAAACAGTCGAGTTGAGTAGCATCCCTACCCCCGATGGCATTGTGTGGAAAACCCCAGAACGGCAGTACCACAGCGAAATTTGGAACACGGAAGTTGTCACCAATGTCT
Source organism: Saprospiraceae bacterium (assembly GCA_041752395.1). Taxonomy (GTDB): domain Bacteria; phylum Bacteroidota; class Bacteroidia; order Chitinophagales; family Saprospiraceae; genus UBA6168. The sequence continues at coordinate 15,750 of JBGSWN010000253.1, forward strand.
CCAAACCCACACTGACCGCCTACCTACCCGACCCCGCCATTGCTACCGGAACGGCGCTCGTCATCGCACCCGGCGGTGGTTACATGGCCTTGAGCATCAATAGTGAAGGAATCGGCGTGGCGGAGTGGTGCGTAAAGCACGGTATCGCCGCTTTTGTGCTAAAATACCGCCTTGCTCCAACGGGCGAAGACGCAGTTGCGGAGTTTTCCCAAGGCGTCAGTGACCGGGATGCTTTCAGGCAGCGGGTAGGCCCCATCATCCCGTTGGCCATCGCCGACGGCAAGGCGGCTATCGAGTACGTGCGGAGCCATGCCGCTGAGTTCGGCGTGAAGACTGACCAAATCGGCATCATTGGATTTTCGGCAGGAGGCACCGTGGTCGGTGGCGTGGTGTACGACCATACCGCCGCCAACCGCCCTGATTTTGCCGCACCTATTTACGCCGCTTTGCAGGCTGACGACCAGACGCCATTGCCAGACGATGCCATGCCGCTTTTTGTCGCCTGCACTGGCGATGATGTTTTTGGTTTTCAAAAGCAGAGCACCCAAATTTTCACCAAATGGAACGCTGCTGGCAAACCAGTCGAACTGCACCTGTATGAAAAAGGCGGCCACGGTTTTGGGGTCGTAAAACAGGGCAACCCGAGCGACCAATGGGTTGAGGCATTTGGCGCTTGGATGAAGTCGCACGGCTGGATGAATTGATTTTTGGTGGTGAGACCTGGAGGCCTTCCAAGTTTTTGAAACTTGGAAGGTCTAACAAACACAAGAAAATGCAAGACGAAAAACATCTGCAAACCGAAGAATTTGGCCGTTGAACGGCGGGCTGTTTTCTTTATTTCTAAATTGAAGGACGTTTTGCTTTCCTTTTTGACGTTGGGGTGCAGGGGTGTTGTATTTGGTATTGAGTAAATGGTTTCAAAACAATCAAACGCATGAAAATGCATTGGCCCGATATAAAAAGCAATGTGCAAATCTGGCTCGCTTTCTTCTTTCTTAGGTCATTGCCAGTATTGATTTCCTGTTTTAGGCATATTGAATTTTCATTCGGTGTTGGCAGCGAAGCATTGGACCATATTGGTGGCCAGCCTTGGTGGTATCCCTATATTTTTTGGCTGGCTGGTCATTGGCCAGATTGTGCTGTGTTCGCCACTTATGCTTGGGCTATTTACAAAGTGATTTCATTGCTCCGCAAAAAGCACAAAGGTTATTGAATCAATAATTTACAGTCGTTGGGCAGGTGGTTGCAAGAAAATTGGATCAGCCAAACTTGAAAATCTCCTCCAATTGAATTTTCAAATCAGGGAAAATGACGCAGTCCAAAGTTTCATCTTTGACATAAATGGAGGCAGGGCTGTAAACATTAGCTTCGGTCAAGTGAAATTGAAAAACGGCTTCCCTTTCAGGGTCGAAAATCCAATATTCACGGATTTCGTTTTCTTCGTAAAGGAGTTTTTTGGTTTTCATTTCTTTGGCAGAATTGCCGGGGGAGAGGATTTCGACCACTAAATCTGGAGCGCCAAGGCAGCCTTTTTTGTCCAATTTTGATTCATCACAAACGACACAAACATCAGGTTGAATCACTGTAAAAACATCCTTGTTGACTTTGATTGATTTTCGCCTGTCAAAAAGTCGAACATCGAAGGGTGCAGCATAAAACTTGCAGGGGTTTGTCATGAAATATTTGTATAAAAGGAAATTTAGTTCTCTCGAAATTTCCTGATGGCGCCGACTTGGAGCAGCCATTGGCAGAATTTTTCCTTTGATAAGTTCTACCATTTGTTCAAACTCCCAAGTCAAGTAATCAGCGTAGGTATACTTGCCGTTTTCCAAATCGAGTTGTTCGAGTCTGACGATTGAATCCATTTTCAACAATTTTGAGCAAAAATAAGGAAAAATGACCGATAAGTTTAACCACGTCAATTACCGCTGGGACAACCAAAAGTCAAGTGCTTTGGGCGATGACCAAATCGCCCTCTTCATCTACCGAGCAATAGGTCTAGGTGATGTCGGTTAAAGGCGCTGGCAGTCACATTGGCACGTTGACCCGAAAATGCAAAGCCTTGGTAGCGAGGCCAGTAAAAATAGGCAGCTGCGATTGTCCCAATTTTACAAGGCTTTTGTTCCAGTGAAAAAGGGAAGTTTGGGCATTTCACGAATGGCGAGCGGGTGATTGAATTTATCAATTCCAATGACCTGAATCGCCTCGCCCCGCTTGGCACAAGTTGCCCCGACCACTTCCTTCGGACTTAACTTTTTTTCCACTCAGGATAAAAAGTGTACGGTAGCGCATAAAATAACAGTCCAACAGAAGCGGGTAGCAACTACATGGATTTTCAAAATGCGATGGATGCCTACGGCGATTTTATTAGACAACTTGTTGATAGACAGGTAGTTTCAATAAAATTGGCCTTGGGGAAAATAACTGTTCGGCACATTTTTGTGGATGGCGGTTTTTCCAAGAATGAAATTTTCATGACCTTGCTGGCCAAAGCGTTACCAGAACTGGAAGTTTATGCTGCGGAGTTGGCACAAGCTTCGGCACTGGGTGCGGTAGTGGTGATGTATGAATATTGGAATACAAAGCCATAGCCCAATGATTTAATTAAATGCAAAAGATATAACTGATATGGACTTGACCTACAATTCAAAATACCCATCAATAGATGATTTAAGGGCAAGGGCAATGAAGCGCATCCCCCGTTTTGCCTTTGAATACTTGGATGGTGGCTGCAATGAGGATGTGAATTTGATTAAGAATACAGCAGAAATCCGTGAGGTAGAATTAAAGCCTTATTATTTATCCAATCATACCGCCTCGGGCATTAAAACCGAATTGTTTGGTCATGTATATGATGCGCCATTTGGGATTGCGCCGATTGGATTGCAAGGTTTGATGTGGCCAAACGCCCCGGAAATACTGGCCAGATCGGCTGTTGAGCATAATATACCTTTTATTTTAAGCACGGTATCCACTTCCAGTATAGAGCGGATCAGTGAAATTACGGAGGGTAAGGCTTGGTTCCAGTTATACCATCCGGCGGATAATAAGCTAAGAGATGATGTTATTAAACGGGCAGGGGCAGCTCAATGTCCGGTGCTTGTTCTTTTGTGCGATGTACCGACCTTTGGGTATCGGCCAAGGGATATTCGGAATGGATTGGCTATGCCGCCGAAAATGAGTTTAAGGAATATGCTGCAAATAATGGGAAGGCCGAATTGGGCAATCAATACGCTGATTCATGGCAAACCCAGGTTTGAAACGATGATGCGCTATTTTCCTGAAAAGATGGACATGACGCAACTGGGAAAGACGATGAACGCCACTTTTGCCGGTAGGCTGAACGAGGAAAAAATAAAGCCAATCCGGGATATGTGGAAAGGTAAGATTGTGCTGAAAGGTGTGGCCAGTGTGGAAGATACAGAAATGGCGATTCGACTCGGTCTGGACGGGATTATTGTTTCAAACCACGGTGGAAGGCAATTGGATGCTGGGCAATCTACTATAAAACCTTTGACTGAAATTTCCCGTAAATACAAAGGGCAAATCAAGATAATGATGGACAGTGGCATCCGCTCTGGGCCAGATATTGCGAGAACGATAGCAAGCGGCGCTGAATTTTCGTTTTTGGGCCGTTCTTTTATGTATGGGGTGGCGGCATTGGGAGAGGCTGGTGGCATGCATACTATTTCTATACTCAAAATTCAGTTGCAGCAGGTGATGGAGCAATTGTGTTGTGAGCGAGTAATTGATTTGCCAAATCATCTTTTGCCATGAATTTTAATCTGCTGCCATTCAAAATGTTCCAACATAAATTTTTTTATAAAAGATTGAACCCTGTTTTGACCGAATAAATTTTTATTTTTTTTCTTAGCAATTTTTCAACCTACCAATGGTTTTAGCACTATATTAGTGTTTTAATCAGACTCTTTTCAATTTAACCAATAACGCCATAAGATTTTAGACAGCCTTTCTTTATGGCTGAAATTGATGCCTACCAAATTTAAAAACATTAAAGTTGTTGACTTGAACGGTTCAGTAGCTTAAATAACCCTACGCATCATGGTAAAAATCATAGACCTCCATTTTCAACACCAGTCAGGCGTGATTGCTGCATTCTTGATGGAAACAATTGTTGGACCTGTACTCATTGAGACTGGACCTCATTCCACCATTCACAACCTAGAGCAAGGGCTTAACGGTTTCGGGTACAAAATTACCGACATCAAGCATGTTTTCTTGACGCATATCCATTTGGATCATGCAGGAGCGGCTTGGGTTTTTGCCAATTATGGAGCAAAAATTTATCTTCATCCATTGGGTGTGCCTCACCTGAGCAATCCTGAACGGCTTTATGCCTCAGCAAAGCGCATTTACGGAGACGAAATGGAAAGCCTATGGGGAGACCTCAAACCCATACCTGAAGCCCAGTTAAAGGGTGTTCGGGACAATGAAAAAATCATGGTTGGAGACTTGGGCATTCGTGCCAGGAAAACTCCCGGCCATGCCATTCATCACGTAGCTTGGGAGGTGAAAAACTTTGCATTTACAGGCGACGTTGCAGGAGTTCGGATAGGTGAAAATGGCCCAGTAATGCCACCTTGCCCACCGCCTGACATTAACGTAAAGGACTGGATTAAGTCTATGGATTACCTCCGATCAAGAAGATACAAGAAGTTGTACTTGACCCATTTTGGCGAGGTTGATGAAGTAAAGAACCATTTTATTGAACTGGAAGGCCGATTATTGAACTGGGCAAATTGGATTAAGCCCTATTGGGAGGCAGGGGTTGACCAATTGGAAATTTTACCCCGCTTTAAATTGTATGTTCAAGACCAGATGGAAAACTCGAAAATCAAGGAAGCCGATAGACTAAGATATGGTTTGGCAAATCCTTTGGTAATGAGCGTGTCAGGATTACTTCGATATTGGGACAAAGCTGCAATCGGGAAATAAAAATTCGGGACGCCAACTAACCTCTGTCCAGAAATACCGTGTAGATTTTGATGAATCGCTTGACGAGTGCAATGTCTGGCAGCAGGATTTTGGAAGTTTCCGTTTCGTTTTCATCAGAGACCATGGTAGCGGAGGCAGACGGGCAATGACCTGTGACCTTGAATGCAACTTTGTGAAGGTAAACATAGCAGCAAAGGCTGATAGTTACCATTGAAATTAGAAGATAGGAGGAAAAGGAAGATTTTTTCATTGCAGTAGATTTGGGCGATTAAAATTCAAAAGATGGGCAAAAGTAGGCGATATTTTTAATAAGTGCCACTTAACTTTAGGTAATATTTTGATTTTTGCCCCGAAAATCAAGGTAAAGACAAATCTAAAAATAGAAAGGTTGTTCATTCGAGAAAGCTTTTTGCAATCAAAAGCGCCAAAAATTGCGTCAGCTCGGAGAGATAACGAAATTCCTGAGGCTGCGCCGGTATTCCGAAGGCGTTTGCCCTGTAACTTGGCGAAACTGCCTATTGAAATGAGAGAGATTATTGAACCCACTGTCAAAACAAACAGCGCTGATGCTTTGAGAATCCCCAGCCAGTAGGTTGCAGGCTCGTGCTATTCGGTACTCATTCAAGAAATCAATGAAGACTTTATGGTTCAGCTTCTTGAAAAAACGACAAAAAGCTGGTGTTGTCATGTTAATATGACCTGCCACCTCATCCTGCAAAAATTGACGCCTGAAATTTTCCTCCACAAACTCAAACACCTGCCGCATGCGAAGGTGGTCCTGTGGCTTTACTTCCGCACTCACGTAATTGATGTTTAGTGAGACAAAATCCTGCGAAGTTGCCAGAATTTGAAGCACTTTTAGCAGCTCTACCATTCTGTCGAATTTATCCAGCTGTGTCATCTTTGTTAGCATCTCGCCGATTACCCATTTTGTGTGGCCGTAAAAAGTAACTCCTGATTTTGCCCGTTCGAAAAGTTGCTTGATGGCTGCCATCTCTGGTGTTTCCAAAAAGTCGTTGCCCAAAAAATCACCCCGCAGCTGCACCACGATTTCTTGGTGTTTTTCATAAACCTCCTGTGCGAAACCCAAGTGTGGGATGTTTGGCCCAAGAAAAATAAGGTCGCCCTCTTGGTAGTAGCTGATGTGCTCCGCAATTTGGCGTTTGCCCCTTCCATTTGAAACGAAGACGATTTCGTATTCAGGATGGCAATGCCAGTAGGGTAGGCTTGAGCAATTTTCCTCTGAGAACTGCCGGAAGGTAAACGAACTTCCAAACGACGGTTGGATGTTCTCGAAAATAGGCTTGCCAATTCGAGTTTTGGATTCCATTTGTGTAATTTGATACTATTGAACAGCAAAAATAGTGATTTGGGTTAAAATTGTACCAATACTTGTCAAAATCAGCGTAGAATTCTCCCTTGAACTGCGGCTATCTTTGCATTGTATTTAAGTTTCATGTATTACCATTTAGTTTTAAGCACGTGGCATCCTCCCGGATGCCACGCCTTTTTAATCGAAGTTCAATTCTCCATTTTTCCAGATAAATTTTATCCTGTCCAGAATTTGAGCCGTTGACCCTTGGTTGCGGCTTTTTTCTTGCCATATCACTCGATGGGGGAATTGTCGGGTGGGCTGCAAAAACCTTCATTGAATAGTAAAAATTTCCTCGTTTCAATTCGTTCTATCAAGTAATAAGTTGATGCTGAAACCTGATTTACGCTTGGATTTGAGTCCTTTTTGAAGAAAAATTGAATTCCAAGCGCCTCTGTTTTACTTTCTAGTAATCAATTGGATTTGATTGGAATTCAGTTTTAAAGTATTGAAATACAGTATTTTATGATGAGTTGTAAAGCTGAATGAAGCTGATTGGAAAAGCTGAATTGTGTTTTCTTGATTAACCATTTAAATTAGTATCGCTAATAAAACAAGATTTTAAGAAACTGACTTTTGGAAGAAAATGGTAGGTCAAAAAAGCAGGGCAACTATAAATTTGTACCAAGAAGCAGAAAAAGCGTGAAAGCAAACTTGCTTTACAATTAAGAGAAGTAGCCTCAAAATTTTCAGCTTGAGTTGACCGATTTTGTAGGCTAAGTATCTTTCACTAAGTTTGCGCACTTTCTCTAAAAATGGCTTGGAATAAATTTCATTACAAATAAAACTCATGTTTATGGCGCGTAATTTACTACTCACTTTCACTTTTCTACTTACCGGCTTGGTGGCTTTCGGGCAAACCAGGTTGGAGGGAACAGTGACCGATGCTGACACCGGCGAGCCAGTCATTTTTGCCACTATCGCACTCTTCCGTGACGGGGTGTTGAAAACTGGTACAGAGACTGACTTTGAAGGTTACTTCAGTCTTACAGAGATTGATGCAGGTACCTACGATGTGGAAGTTTCCACGACTGGTTACACACCATCCAGAACAAACGGGATGATCATTACCGGTGGAAAAGCCAACAAACTGGATGTAAAACTGTCTCCAGGTATCGAATTGGTTCCAGTGGTCGTCACTTATACGAAACCGCTGATTGAACAAGACAACACCACAACTGGTGGCTCCCTGACATCGGATCAAATCAGGGCACTCCCTACCCGTGACGTCAATGCGCTCGCTTCTTTTACAGCGGGTGTATCTTCAGCGGATGAGGGCGGTGATTTGAACATCCGTGGTTCAAGGGCAAGCGGCACCAACTACTATATAGATGGTGTACGTGTCACTGGTACCCTGCCTCCCAAGCAATCAATCGAGGAACTTCAGGTGATCACTGGTGGTGTGGAAGCCCGTTACGGTGACGTAACAGGTGGTATCGTCTCCATCACAACCAAAGGCCCATCTGAGAAATTCAGTGGAGGCGCTGAATTGGAGTCTTCCCGCTTGACGGACCCCTACTACCAAGACCTTGCAAGCTTGCAGTTGAGTGGCCCAATCCTAAAGCGCAAAGGGCAGACCATCCTTGGCTACCGTATCAACGGTCAGTACCAATACAACAAGGATGACGACCCACCGGCTACCCGAGTTTACAGCATCAAGGATGAGGTTCGGGAAGAACTAGAGGCAAATCCAATCCGCATCGTGGGCAATACGATTTATCCAGCAGCCCAATATGTTGACAATGATGGGGTGAACGCATTGAAATACAAGCCGAACGAGGATAAGACAGCCTTCAACTTGAATGGTAAGTTGGATGCAAACATCGGCAAGAACATTGACGTGACGCTTTCGGGCACGTATGACAACTCCGACGACAAGTTCACGCCTTCAGCTGGTAACGGCGCAGATTGGCGGACTTTCAACTCGCACAACAACCCGACGCAAAAGGATTCCCGGATTCGAGGAAACTTCCGTTTCCGCCACAGGCTAGGTGGAGCCACCAACCCAGAGGGGAAAGGTGATGGAAAGGGTTCAGCTATCCAGAATGCGGTTTACACCTTGCAGTTTGGCTATGAAAAATCCAAGACCCGTCTGTCTGACCCACGTCATGGCGACAACCTTTTCAACTATGGTTACATCGGTAAGTTTGACCTTGATTGGGTGCCTACTATTGGAAATGTTATTACTACCACTGATAGTACAGTAACCTTTACCGATACACAAGTTGACTATACAAGGCAGCTTCTGGGATATACGCCTAACACTGAAATCAACCCAGTTTTGACCAGGTATATTCCCAACAATGGTTCAGATTTTACCGATTTTGCAGATTTTGAAACCACGAATGGCAGGGTTGCTTCTACACTCACCAATGTCTGGGCAAATCAACACATCAATATCGGCTCGGTTTATAATCGGAACCGCAAGCGCGACAATGATCTTTATACCTTTAATGCCAACACTTCTTTCGAGTTGGTGCCAGGTGGCTCAGGAAGCAACCGTCACCAGATTCAATTCGGTATTCTTTATGAACAATCAGTTCAAAGGGGATATGACGTTAATCCCTTTGCGCTTTGGAACATCGCCAGGTTGCGTGCCAATGAGCATATTGAGGGTCAGGGTCTGGATTCAACACTTCAAATTGGATCGGTTAAGGGTAATAAAAGAACCATTAGCTTTATTGGAACGGTCGATACCATCATTGATGTGCCAATTTATGCATCAAGCTACACAACGGAAAACTCAGACAACCAGTTCTTTCGGAATGTTCGCAAAATACCTGGAGCAGAAAAAGAACTGTATGAGTACGTCAATGTGGATGGTCTTGACCCAAGCCAGCTAAGCCTGGATATGTTTTCAGCTCGGGAGCTCAACGATGATAACCTTTTGAACTATTGGGGCTACGACTACCTTGGCAACCAATTGGATGGCATCACCTTCGAGGATTTTTTCAGACACAGGGACGCAAACGGTGTCCGTGACTTCCCCGTGGCAGCGTTTGAGCCAAACTACCAAGCCGCTTATATCCAAGACAAATTCAAGTTCAGGGATGTATTCTTCCGGGTAGGTTTGCGTATTGACCGCTTTGATGCCAATACAAAGGTGCTCAAAGACCCTTATTCTTTGTATGATGTCCAATCTGCTGCTGACTTCGGAGGCGATCGCCCAGGTAATATTGGTGATGATTTTAAAGTCTATGTAACCAGTGAAGGTGGTGATGTAGTCAAAGCTTACCGTAACGAAGATACTTGGTATTTCGCCAACGGCGCACCTGCCAACAGCGGTTCGGAAGTTTTCGGTGGTACGCTCGTTTACCCTCGCTATGCCGAAAACGACAAGACCAAGCGTGACATTACCAGCCCTAACTTCGACCCGAACGTTTCTTTCGAAGATTATACGCCTCAAATCAATTGGATGCCACGTTTGGCGTTTTCTTTCCCAATTTCTGACGAGGCCAACTTCTTCGCCAACTACGATGTGCTTGCGCAACGTCCACCTTCCAACTCCTTGGTAAGCCCACTCACTTACTTCTATTGGGAGCAAAACGGAAGCGGCCTTCGGAACAACTCGAACCTGAAACCTGAGCGCACCGTTACTTACGAGCTGGGTTTCCAGCAGAGAGTCGGCGTCAATTCAGCGCTTAAAATCTCTGCTTACTACAAAGAATTGCGGGATATGATTCAGAGCCGCTTTTTCTTGAACGTTCCAGCACCAGTCAACAATTACGAAACTTTTGACAACCTTGACTTTGCAACGGTGAAGGCTTTCACCGTCAGCTACGACCTTCGCCGTACAGGCAACCTCCAGTTGAATCTTGCCTATACCCTTCAGTTTGCCGATGGTACTGGTTCAGATACTGAATCTTCAAGAGGACTTAGCTCAAGGGGCATCCAACGGACCTTGTTCCCGATGAACTACGATGAGCGCCACCGCATCAACGCAATCATTGATTACCGCTATTCCTCTGGTAGCGCTTACAATGGTCCAAGCATTGCGGGGATTGACATCTTGGCAAATACTGGTGTCAATTTCGCTGCCTCTTCAGTTTCAGGACGACCCTACACTTCTAATATCCAACCTGAGGCGTTTGGTTCTTCTGGCATCAATGGTGCCGTCAACGGTTCAAGGCTTCCCTGGAACACCTTGGTCAGCATGCAAGTGGACAAGCAGTTCACCCTTTCCAAAGAAGGTGCAGCTCGGAGCGTAGGTATGAACGTTTATGTTCGTATCTCAAACTTGTTCGACAAGCGCAATATCCAAAATGTTTACAGATTTACTGGTGAGCCAAACGATGACGGCTTTCTGAATTCAGCAAGAGGACAACTTCAGTTGCAGAGCGCGACAGGCGTAGGCCAAAGTTCCGCTGCTTATCTAGCTTCCTATCAGTGGAGGATGCTGAACCCAGACAACTTTAGCTTGCCACGTAGGATTTTCGTGGGTGCTATCTTTGATTTCTAATTTGACAAATAATCCTGGCAAAAGCAACTAACACTTGCTTTTGCCAAAATTGAATCTTAAGAAAATTGTTGTTGACTTGTAATTCATGGATTTGTGAAACAGCATTTTATCAGAAAAACATGAATCATTTCAGCAACCAACCAAATTTTTCAACCATGCGTAGTTTAAAAACAATAATTACAACTGCTGTGGCGATTTTGGTCTTTGCTTCCTCGGCGAGTGCTTATTACGACCCGAGCAGCCAGCACAAAAAGCCTAGCAAAAACACGGTCAAATTCAGGGAGTCTTGCGTAACCTCCAAGGCTCAGATTGACCAAGATGTTAACAACGTGCGTGCCCGTCTCACGACGGGAGGTGACGTTTGGTGGGACCGTGGCGACGGTAAATATGTGGTGCCTAAAGTTCCACTTGGTCAAACGGAGGTTTCTTCCATCTTTGCTGGCGCTGTCTGGCTGGGTGGCTATGACGCTGGTGGCAACCTGAAGACTGCCTGCCAAACTTTTGGCAACAGCAGCGGTAGCAGTGATTTCTGGCCTGGCCCACTTTTGCCAGATGAGGGTACTACTACCAAGGAAACTTGTGACAATTGGGACAAATTCTTTGAGGTTTCTGGAAATGAAATCCAACAGCACCTATCCAACTTCCAAGATTTTATAGACAATGGCACACCCTACACGGAGGATATGATTCCGCTTGGGGTTAAAGGATGGCCAGGCAGGAAAAACGAACACTTTTTCGGCGTACACAACTTTCTTTTGCCTGATACAGACCAGGGTCTTGCTGGTTTCTTTGACCAGGATGGCGACGGCCAGTATGAACCGTTGGATGGTGATTTTCCAACCATCGAAATACGTGGCTGCGAGGAATTTGACCCCCAGTTCCCCGATGAAATGATATTCTGGATTTACAATGACGAAGGTGGCGCAGCCATTCACGGTGAGACGAATGGTATTCCAATTCGTATGGAAGTTCAAGTGCAAGCATTTGGTTATTCAACCAATGACCAAATCAACGACATGACTTTCCAGCGCTACAAACTCATCAACAGGGCTAATGAAGACATCGAAGAGACGTTTTTTGCCATGTGGGTTGACCCAGATTTGGGTTGCTACAGTGACGACTATGTTGGCTGTGATGTTGGAAGAGGATTGGCATATACCTACAATGCTGATGCGGAAGATGGACAGCCAGGCATTACTTGTCCGGGTGGTGTAGCTACTTACGGTACAGAAATCCCAATCATCGGAACCGACTATTTCCGTGGCCCATTGGATGAAAATGGTATTGAGTTGGGAATGTCCACTTTTACCTATTATAACAACCAGGGCTTCGGCAACCCTCCCCCAGGTACAACTGATCCCAATACAGATGTACAATTCTATCGTTACTTGTCTGGATTTTGGCAAGATGGCACTGCTTTCACATTTGGTGGAGATGGTTATGATCCCACCAGCACAGACACCGTAAACTACGCTTTCCCCGGTGCACCAGATGACCCTTCTGGTTGGTCAATGTGTAACCCAGGTGCTGAGTTTCCACAAGGCTTGCCACAGTATGACCGCCGAACTATCCAGGCTTCCGGTCCATTTACACTCCAGCCTGGTGCGGTCAACGAGCTTATCATTGGTGCAGTTTGGGTGCCAAACCTTGATTACCCTTGCCCAAATATCAACAAGCTCTTGATAGCCGATGACCTTGCACAAGACTTGTTCGATAACTGCTTCGACATTGTTGACGGCCCGGATGCGCCAGATGTTGATTGGATTGCACTTGACCGTGAAATTATTGCCGTATTGACCAACAAGCCTTCGCCAGCTTCCAACAATTTCTTGGAGCAATACGAAGAAAACGTAATTGGTATCAGTAACCCAGATGGCGGTAATATAGATACTACCTACAATTTTGAAGGTTATATGATTTACCAAGTGGCTGGGCCCGGCATCAGTACGGCTGAATTTGATGACCCTACCAAAGCTAAATTGGTCTATTGGGTGGATGTTAAAAATGGGGTTAAGGCACTTTATAACTGGTTATCCATAGATAACCCGGGTGCTGCGCTAGATCCAAATGCCCCAGATTTCATTTTCTATCCAGAAGTGAAAATCGAAGCTTTGGATAACGGAATCAACCATACTTTTAACTTCACGGATGACCAGTTTGCATCGGGTGACCGTAGGCTCATCAACCACCGCAAATATTATTACACAGCGCTTGCGTATGGCACAAACAACTGGAAGCAGTTTGACCCAGTAGCTCAAAATGGTCAAAAAACGACTTTCTTGGTAGGTAGGAGGAATATTGGCCCCAATGCCGATGGTTTCCCATATACCGTGATTCCAAGGCCAGTGGTTGACCGCATAGTGAATGCTTCTTATGGTGAAGGTCCAGTCATTACCCGTATAGACGGTATTGGTGTCGGTAGCAATTTCCTTGATGTTTCTGACGAAACAAGGGCAAGAATGCTTGACCCCAACTTTGATAATACGATCACTTACGAACCAGGCCGTGGCCCAATTGACGTAAAAGTGTTCAACCCGTTGGAAGTTCAAGACGGCAATTTTGAGCTGACCTTTGTGGATGAAAACCAAGGCAACGACAAGCTTGACCAACAGGTAAATTGGAAGCTCAAGAACTTGGACACCAATGAAGAAATTTTTTCTGACAGGACATTGGAAATCCTTAATGAGCAGATTTTTGGACAGTACGGCTTCACGATTACCATCGGACAAACCACAGATGCTGGGGATTGTAGCGATGATACGCTTGGTGCCATCGGTGCAGAAAAATCCTATGCCGATATCACAGGATCAGCTTGGTTAGGTGGCATCAAAGATGGCTATACGGCTCCTATTGATACAGTCAATTTTTTCCCAAGCATCTTAAATTCTGCCTTTGATTACATCAGGTTTGATGAAAATGCATGGGATTGTCGCTATGAGGATATGCTCCAATATTTGGGTGATGGGAATTTTGTACCATATCAGCTCGCTGATTTTAGGTCAAGGCTTGGTGGCGCCGATGTGAATCCATTCTACCTATCTCCAGCATGGAGGAGTGCTCAAAACTCAATTGTTGCGAAGCCTAATGATGCGCTAGCTGATTTGAACAATGTTGATATTGTATTCACTTCGGACAAGAGCAAATGGAGCCGCTGTATTATTGTTGAAATGGCAAATACTGACTACACTAGCTTTGCACAAAAAGAAGGTGGTGGAAACGTCGTAACAACTGGCTCAAATGGCTCAAATATAGTACTCAGTTTTGACCTCAGAAATTCAGCTTCCGTAGGTAAAGAAGCGGATACTGATGGCAACCCAATTCCTGATGGAGATGGCATTGGTATGGGCTGGTTCCCAGGTTATGCGGTAGATGTAGAGACTGGGAAACGGTTGAACGTTTTCTTCGGTGAAAATTCTGCTTATTCCGCTGAGACTGGCTTCTTGAACAACTATCAATACGGCAAGCCTAACGGCTCCGACATGATGTTCAACCCGAACCCACAGTTGTTATGGCCAGCCAATTATGGTAATGACCAGAATGCTTTCGAAACACCAATGTTCTATTATGCTGGTGGACAGCACTATGTCTATGTAACCAATACAGATTATGATGAGTGCGCATACCTACGTGGCAGATTTGATGATCCAAGTGACATTAGGAAAGTGAACGGATTGAAGCAAATCACATGGTCTGGCCTTGCACTCCCGAACACTGGTACCAAAATGTTGAGCTATAACGAAGGGCTTATCCCCAACGATGTTACTGTTAAATTGCGGGTGAATAATCCTTACGCCGTGAAAGTTGGTACCGATTTATTTAAAGGCTATCCAACCTATAGGTTTTCCTTAAATGGTGTAGAAGCTGATACATTAAATGTTGCCGCTACGAATGAAGCATTGGACAAAATCAATGTGGTGCCAAACCCATACTATGCCTTCTCCGATTACGAAGATGGCCGCTTGTCCAACGTTGTTAAAGTAACCAACCTGCCCGCTAAGTGTGTTGTAACGATTTATTCTCTGGATGGCAAATTCATTCGTCAATACAATCGGGATGAACAACCTACAGCGCCCAATGGAAGCGGTACGCCAGGCAATCAAATCATCCCGGACATTGAATGGGACTTGAAAAACAGCAAGGGAATCCCGGTTTCAGCAGGTGTTTACCTCATTCACATCAACGCTGGCGCTGACGGTGAACGGACTTTGAAATGGTTCGGTATCAATCGTCAATATGACCCGACAGGTTTGTAAAAAAAAGGAAGAAACTTGGACTTTCGGTTCCGACAAAACAGCAGGTGAATGCCTGTAATTGCCGGAACCGAATTCCAAATCTTTCACTAAATCAAAGAAATTTTATGAATAAGTCATTATACCTTTTCCTTACCATGTCACTGCTGGTGATGGGTACTGCTAGCTTGCAGGCGGGTAACCCCGACCGGCAAGGAGAGGCCGGTGCACCTGAACTGCTGATGAACCCATGGGCCAGAAGTGCAGGTCTCCACACCATGACTACTTCCATGGTCACAGGTGTTGAGTCCATGATGCTTAATATCGCAGGCCTCTCCAGGATTACGAAGACAGAAGTGGTCATTGGCCACTCCATCTACCTGAAAGGCACGGACATCACAACCAATGCGATTGGTTTGTCTCAAAAAATTGGCAACAACAGCGCAATCGGCCTTAGCATCATGACCCTCGATTTTGGGGACATCGTACGCACCACTACTTATAATCCAGAAGGTACTGGAAGCACGTTTTCACCTAGGTTCGTCAATATCGGCCTCGGTTTTTCGCATAACTTCGAGAACAAGGTTTCAGTCGGCGTGCTAGGCCGTGCCGTTTCTGAAGGCGTGGAAGACGTAACAGCAACTGGCATTTGCATGGACGCTGGTGTTCAGTACGTTACTGGAGACCGTGAGAATTTCAAGTTTGGTATTTCGCTTCGCAACGTGGGTGGCCGCATGCAGTTCCGTGGCGAGGGTTTGTCCAAATCAATCGAAGTGCCAGCATTTGACGGAACCCACGGCTTGGTAACCAACCAACGTGCTACTTCCTTCGAAATGCAGTCCGTATTGAACATAGGTTTGTCATACGACTACTACGTGGTTGGAAACAACCGCTTGACGGTAGTCGGCAACTACACCTCCAATGCCTTTTCCGAAGACCAACTTGGTGGTGGCGTTGAGTTTTCCTATAACGAAATGGTAATGCTCCGTGCTGGTTACAAACTCGACCTCGGTCAAGTGAAGTCTTCCGGTGGTGAGTTCAACGACCAACCATTGTACACTGGTTTGGCTGCTGGCGCAACGTTGAACGTGCCAACCAGCAAGAAAGAAAACGCACCGCATATCGCCATTGATTATGCCTACCGTACCACTAAAATCTATGATGGTACGCACAACTTGTCTTTGCGTATAACGCTTTAATACCTTTGGTGAAGCCACAATTACTGTGGCTTCACCATTTTTCTTTTGCCATTCAGCACTTCCTTTTTTTCCTGTAAGATTATCGCCCCTTTGCTTCGCAATGAGCCACTGCTCAAGGCGGTTTTGTTATTTTACAAAGATGATTGTTTATGAAACCTAAAATGGCACATCTTATCATTGCAGGCATACTCACCTTCTTGCTGACCCCAGTTTTTTCGAAAGAACCACTTCATCCTCCAAAGAAGTCTGGGAATGCTCCGCAAACCGTCAACTTCCGCTCCGCCTGTACAACCGCACAAGCGCAAATTGACATGGACATCAACAACGTGCGGGCAAGGCTGCTCACAGGTGGTGATATGTGGTGGGACCGCAACGATGGAAAATATGTGGTACCAAAACCACTACCTGGCCAACCCGAGGTCTCCGCCATTTTTGCAGCAGGCATTTGGATGGGCGGCTTTGACAATGGTGGTAACCTGAAGACCGCTTGTCAGACCTATGGCAACAATAGTGGAAACAGCGATTACTGGCCAGGGCCACTTTCAAGCGAAGAAGGGATTACTGAATCCACTATCTGCAATAACTGGGATAGGCATTTTGAAGTGAAAGGTGCAGAAATTGAGCAGCACTTAATGCAATGGCAGCAATTTATTGACAAAGGCATATCCTATTTGGAATCAGAAATCCCATTGGGTGTGAAGGCTTGGCCAGGGCGGGGCAACCCCTATTTCGCTCAAATTTATGGTTTTGGCTTACCCAATACAGACCAAGGCCTAGCTCCTTTTGAGGATCAGGACGGCGATGGCAATTACGAGCCTTTGGATGGGGATTTTCCCATCGTTGGAATGCGTGGTTGTGATTACCACCCCCAATTTCCCGACCAATTGATTTTCTGGATTTACAATGACGAAGGAAGCGGAGCTACACATAGTGAAACACACGGAATCCCCATCCGCATGGAAGTTCATGCCACGGCCTTTGCTTATTCAACGCTCGACCCGTTGAACGACATGACTTTCCAACAGCATAAGTTCATCAATCGGGCTCCTGAGGATATCGAGGAATTCTATTTCGCACTCTGGGTTGACCCTGATTTGGGTTGTTATAAGGACGATTTTATTGGGTGCGCACCAGAGCGGAACATGGCCTATTGGTACAATGCCGATGCAGAGGATGGCTTACCGGGTATTACGTGTGGTGATGTAAACACCTATGGCACCAATATCCCTGCCCTTGGGATTGATATTTTTCGTGGGCCATTGGATGAAAATGGGAATGAGCTGGGGATGTCAAGTTTCATGTATTTTGGAAATGGTGGCTTATGGGGAGGACCTCCAGGAATGGCTCCACCAGCCCAAGACATTGAGTTTTACCGTTATCTTTCAGGAAGATGGAAGGATGGGACCCACTTAACTTATGGCGGAGATGGCTACGATCCAGTTAGCCTAAACTCAGTAAATTTTGCTTTTCCATCTACGCCCAACGACCCCAACGGCTGGTCCATGTGTCACCCTGGCCCTGAATTTCCGCAAGGCTTGCCAAGTTTCGACTGGAGTTTTGTACAATCCTGCGGCCCATCCACCCTCCAGCCCGGTGCCGTCAACGAACTCATTTTCGGGGTCGTGTTTGCCCCAAATATTGACTACCCCTGTCCCGACCTCACCCGGCTTTTCGCTGCCGATGATTATGCACAGGCTTGGTTCGACAATTGTGATGTATTTCAGGAAGGTCCAGCTGCCCCAGATTTGGATTGGATTGCCGGGGATAGAGAAATCACGCTGATATTATCCAATATAGAGTGGTCAAACAATTGGCAAGAGCTTTTTGAAAGTGATGCCTTCGGACATTTCCTGGGAGCGGCTGATTCAAAATACCAGTTTGAAGGCTATTTGGTTTACCAGATGGCTGGGCCGGATGCTTCGTCTCGTGACAGGAATGACACGACTAAAGCCCGTCTTGTCTTTCAGTGCGACAAGGAAAATGGATTCTCTAAACTGACCAATTGGCGGGCAGCGAAAAATCCCGACTATCAGTTAGCTCCGGGCATCGAGCAATTTATTTATACCCCAGTGGAAGAAATTATTGGGGAAAACAAAGGCATACAACACAGTTTTACACTCACCGAAAACCTGTTTGCCACTGGCAATGACCGCCGATTCATCAACCACTGCACCTATTACTACATGGCATTTGCCTATGCAGCAAATAACTACTTGGCTTTTGATACAATCACTGGGGTTGGTCAGCAAAAGATGTTTGTCATTGGCAAACAAAATCTTGGCCCTAACGGAGATGGCCTTTCAGGCTACGCCGTCATGCCCCGCCCTGCGCAGAGTGGGCTACTTGACAAGGTGCAAATCGTTCCAAACCCCTATTATCATTCCAACGCCTACGCCGATATTGATGGAAATGGTTTCTTGAAAATCATCAACCTGCCTGCCCAATGCGAAGTGAATATCTATAGTTTAAGCGGCAATTTGGTGCGGCATTTCAGCCGCAACGAGCAGCCCGGCCCACCAAATGGCACAGGGGTTACGGAGCTACAAGCTTACCCCGACTTGGATTGGGACTTGACGAACACGGCTGGAAAGCCCGTGGCCAATGGCATCTACCTCGTACACATCCGTGCCGAAGGGGTGGGAGAGGTGACTTTGAAAGCGGTGATTCTTTAAGTTTGCAGTTCGACAGTGGGCAGTTGGCAGTCAGGGTGCAGTTTGGTAGTCATTAAGTCTTTTGCCGTTCATCACGGTGCTGACTAAGCAACTGTCGAAATGACTGCCAACTGCAAACTGTCGAACTGTCGAACTCAAATGGTCTCCGTCTGAACCAATTCCCCAGTTGCCTTCACTTTCAGCAACAACTTCCGGTTGCCATCAGGCAAAATCTCCTCTTTCAACAGCCAGTGGTCGGCGTCGTATTCCACTTCTTTTTGAACCTGAACTGCTTCGTCGGGAAGCCCTCGCCATTCCTTCAGCGTAATGGGTTCCCATTGCTTCGATTTTGCGGAGCGATAGGCGGTATCCATAATTTCATTCACCACGTAGCCATCGTAAAATGACTCCATGGGCTGCTTGCCCTGTTCCATCGAGTTCAGCATGTCGGTGAACATGTGGTTGTAGCCGAGGTCGTTTACCTCGTCACCAACTGGGAAGAGCCAGCCGCTCGCCGATTCTGCTTTCTCCGCCACGTAGCCTGACTGACCGGGGGCGGTGAACATCTCGAAGCCGGTTCTAAGAAAATTATTCAACCAAATAGTGCCTTCCGTCCCCATCACCTCATCCCGCAAATCCATGCCGCCTCGGAATGCCCAACTCACTTCAAATTGACCGATGGCGCCATTCGCATATTTCACCAAACCGATAGCGTGGTCTTCGGCATCAATCGGTTTCACCTGCGTATCGGCCCAGCACATGACCTCGACAGGGCGCACGTTTTTGCCAATAAAAGTTCGGGCAATCTCGATGCAATGGCAACCTAGGTCAACGAGTGCGCCGCCGCCAGCCAGTTTCATGTCCCAAAACCAAGGGCTGTGTGGGCCGGGGTGCGTCTCCCGTGATTTCGCCCAAAGTACCCGACCGATGGCGCCGTTGCGGACACTTTCGGTGGCTTTCAAATTCTTCGGAGTGTAAACAAGGTCTTCCAGATAGCCCCCGAAAACCCCAGCTTTTTCAATGGCTTGCACCATTTTCCAAGCTTCTTCCCCTGTTCGAGCGAGGGGCTTGGTGCACATCACGGCCTTCCCAGCAGCGGCAGCAGCTTCGGCGGCTTCAAGGTGCTGGTAATTGCGCAAGCCGATGCAAACAATATCCACATCGGGGTGATTGACAGCCTCGTGCAGGTCGTTCGTCCAGTGTGGAATATTGTGCTTTGCAGCGAAAGGTTCGGCCCGCTCCGGGGTGGTGGAGTAGGCCATGATGACCCGGTCACGGCTGCGCTGGCCGTGGAGGGCGGAGATGTAAAAATCGGCGATGAAGCCGGTGCCGAGCATTGCGATGTTTGCCATTTATTAAGATTGTTGAATTGTTTTATTGTTGAATTGTTGGCGGGACAGGCGAGTGCCAAGCCTTTTTCAGCGCTCAAATTACAAACTGCCGGAAATCCCACGCATTTTTGCCGTAAAAATTCCTGCATGGCCCAAAATTCTCAATTCTCAATTCTCAATTCTCAATTCTCCGCTGTCGTCATCAGCCAAAACGAAGCTCGCACCATTGGACAGTGTGTGGCGGCGCTTCGCAAAGTCTGTGACGAAGTGCTGGTATTGGATAGCCAAAGTACGGACGGGACGATTGAGATTTGTGAAAAACTGGGCGCTAAAGTAGTTCAACAGGAGTGGTTTGGCTTTTCAAAAACCAAGAACCTCGGCAACCAAATGGCCACCAACCGCTGGGTCCTTTCGATTGATTCCGATGAAGTGCTTTCCGATGAATTGATTGGAACTTTGAAAACCCTGAACCCTGAAACTGGCAAAGTGTACGCACTGGATCGCCTGACGGAATACGATGGGAAATGGGTGCATCACAGCGGCTGGTATCCTGAGTGGAAAACACGACTTTTCGATAAAAGTCAAGTTGAATGGCAAGGTGATTTTGTACATGAAACTTTGAAAATACCCGCTGATTATCAGGTAGTTAGGTTGAAAGGTAGATTGTTCCACTTTTCTTTCAAGGATGCGGATGACCACCTTCGTCGCTTGGAAAAATATGCTCGACTAGGTGCCGAGGAGCAGTTTGCCGCAGGCAAAAAAGTGACTTTTGTGAAACGGTATTTTGCGCCAGCGGCAAGGTTCGTGCGTGGTTTTTTTATCAAAAAAGGTTTTCTGGATGGAAAAATTGGCCTTGAAATATGCCGCCGGGAAGCAGCGATGGTGAGGCGTCGGTATGAGATTTTGGAGGAGCTTTGGGAAAAGGCTGGCGAGGCTAGATGAAAAATTTAGTACATCGGCTATCTTTGCCCAACAACCACTCACTTATGACCAATATCCTTGACCAATTGCAACAAGCCAAAACCGATGGCCAGAAGAAGTTTGTCGTGCTGATTGACCCCGACAAAGTGCGCCTCGGCAACATGGACAAAGTGCTCGACCTGGCCGTGGAAGCTAAGGTTGACTACTTTTTTATCGGCGGTAGCCTCATCGTCAACAACGCCCTCGACCAGTGCTTGCTGGCCATCAAGGAACGCTGCCACATCCCCATGATTCTCTTCCCCGGCAGCTCGCTCCAGCTCAGTTACAAGGCCGATGCTATCTTGTTTCTCTCCCTCATTTCTGGTCGAAATCCCGATTTGCTCATCGGCAACCATGTCATCGCAGCGCCGTATCTCAAGCTCAGCCCCCTCGAAATCATGCCCACCGGCTACATGCTCATGGACGGCGGCGCACCCACTTCCGTGCTCTACATGAGCAACACCCGACCCATCCCCACGCACAAGGACGACATCGCCGTTTGCACTGCCATGGCAGGCGAAATGCTCGGCCTCCGACTGATGTACATGGACGCCGGAAGTGGTGCACAAGTGCCTGTGCCTGAGCATATTATCGAATCGGTGAGCGGTGCGTTGAGTATCCCGTTAATCGTTGGTGGAGGTATCCGCACGCCTGAAAAAGCGGCGGCGAATGTGGCCGCAGGTGCCGATGTGATTGTGGTGGGAAATGCCATTGAGAAAGACCCCGGCCTGGTTCGGGAAATGGCGGCGGCGGTGCACCAACACCAACTTGTTTAGTCTGAAAATCACTGGATCGCCGCCCGGTGGATGCCCTTTGAATAGGAGCGTTTTATCAATCCCACAATTTTTTTATAAGCCGATTTTTCGTTCGCAAAATCAACCTCCGTCACGTCAATGATGAGGATGGGCAGCTCATTTTCTGATTTAAAATAATTGAAATAGGCTTCCTGCAAGGATTGTAGGTATTCCTGCTTGATGTTTGCCTCGATTTCCCGCCCTCTTTTCTGGATGTTTTTCACAAGGTCGGGTACCGAACGGTGCAGGTAAACCAGCAGGTCCGGTTTGCGGAATGCAGAATTGAGGGTATGGAAAAGCCGTTGGAAAAGGCGGTATTCTTCGTCGTTCAAGTTGTTTTTGGCGAACAACAAGGTTTTGATGAAAAAATAATCCGAGAGGATGAGTTGGGGGAAAAGCTCCCGTTGCGACAGCGGCTCCTGCAATTGCTTGTGCCGTTCGGTCATGAAAAACAGCTCGACCGGGAAGGCGTAGCGCTCTGGATTTTTATAAAATTCCGGTAAAAAAGGATTGTCTGTGAATTGCTCCAAAATCAATCGGCAACCAAAATCTTCCTCCAACATCTTGCAGAGGGTCGTTTTTCCAGTGCCGATGTTTCCTTCCACTGCGATAAAACTGTGTGGAAAAGGATTCATATCAGCTGGGTTTCGGTAATATGGCGTGAGCTTTTCGCTTTTCATTCGATAAAAAATACAAGTTAAATAGATTCTATTTCGTCCAACATGACCACATCAAGGTTGTCTTTGCTGTCCTCGTACAATTCTTCAATGGTTTTTTTCAAAACGGGATGCAGCTTATTTGGGGCAATTTCCAGCATGGGTACCAAGGCAAAATTCCGCTCGTGAAGTTGGGGGTGGGGTAGGGTTAACTCCTTGGTATTCAATGTTTTGGCATCGTAAAACAGGATGTCAACATCAATGGTTCGAGCGCCCCATTTGTCATCACGCTGGCGTCCCAATTTTTTTTCGATGAAAAAAATCGCCTCCAAAACTTCCATCGGTTTCAGGCCGGTGGCCACTTCGAGAGCCTGGTTGAGGAAGTCGGGCTGGTCGGGCTTGCCCCACGGCTGGGTTTCGTAGCGGCTGGACGCTTTGACCACAGTGCCGATTTTTTCACCAATCAGTTTTCTCGCTGCCGCAAGGTTTGCGGAGCGGTCGCCGAGGTTGCCGCCGATGAGCAAATGGGTTTTATGTTGCTTAGTCATGATTCGCAAATGTAATCCAACCTTTCTTAAATCCCTGCCTAGACTTCTATGATGTTGACCAAAATTTAGCTTGTCCACCGCAAAATAAATTGCTGAAAGCATAGTATTTACTGCCATTGCGACAAATTTGAAAGTCTTTGCGACGCTTTTGATAACCACTCTCCCTGCCTCGCCACCACCTTTGCATCATGCTTTTTGAACAAAAATCTTTCACCAAAATCAAATAAAAACTAACATGAAAAAATTCTTAAAAATTCTTGGAATCTTGATTGGCATCATGGTATTGGCCATCGCTGGCACAGCGGCATGGGTTAGCCTGACGGATGTTCCGACACATGAAACTAAAAACTTGGACATCCAAATCCCAACAGACAGCCTTTCCATTGCAAATGGGGCAAAAATAGCCCGAACCGTCTGCGCTTACTGCCACCAGGGCGAAAGCGGAAAGCTTGATGGGCGGCTATTTTCCCCAGAAAGTGAGGGCTTCGGTGATATCTGGTCTGGCAACCTCACCCACCACCCAACGGCTGGGCTCGGAAGGTACAAAGATGGTGAAATCGCTTACTTGCTCCGCACAGGCATTAAACGGGATGGCAAGCTGGCCGGGCCATTCATGTTCTTCCCCAACCTTTCCGACCAGGATTTGGCTGCGGTAATTGCCTTCCTTCGCTCCGATGCGCCAGAGGTGCAGCCGTCGGAAGTTGTGCGCTCATCCAAATTTTCGTTCTTGGCAAAAGCCCTGATAAAGTTCGGTGCCTTCAACCCTTTGGACTATGATGCCAACCCCCGTTTGGCCCCGCCAGCAACTGACCAAGTTGCCTTTGGCCGCTATTTGGCCACGGCCCGATACGACTGTGCGAGTTGCCATTCGGCCAGTTTTGAGACCAACAATATTCTGGAACCTGAAAAGTCGCCCGGCTACCTTGCCGGAGGCAACCCGATAGCCGACCAAGAATTCAACCACATTCCTTCCCGCAACATCACCCCGCACCCGGAGCATGGAATCGGAAAATGGAGCAAGGAACAGTTTGTAGCTGCCGTCAGGTCGGGCATCCGACCTGATGGGAAAGCGATGAGCACTGCCATGCCACGCTTCGTGCTGCAGGATTCCGTGGAAATCAATGCCATTTGGGCCTACTTGCAAACGGTGCCAGCCATGGAAACCACCGTTGCGAAGGCAAGCCATTAATCAATCAATTTCAACCATAATTTTTTTCACCATTAAATTTTCAATCAATGAAAACGACAATTTTTAGTTTCATCCTTCTTTTTTCTTTCAGCTTGGTTACCCAAAATGCCTCGGCGCAGGCCGACAACCAAGCTACCTTCGAGGCGTATTTGAAAACAATTTACACTGCCTACGAGAGTGGCAACAGCGATGCGATGTGGGCTTACTACACCGAAAAGGCTTCCGAAATTTCACCTGATGGACGACTCGCAACTGGCAAAGCCGAGCTTAAAGCGGGCTGGGATGAGTTCATGAAAATGGTGGACAGCAAGCCGACTTTTACTTACAAACTGACTTCATGGCGGCTCATTACGCCTGATGTGGCCATCCTGACTTGGGATTCTATGGCGGACATAAAAATCCAAGGACAACAGGTGGGCGGCCCGTCCACCGACATGGTTGTTTTGCACGAAATCAATGGCAAATGGATGATTGAATTTGATGGAATGACGCCCGTGATGCAGCTGCCAGCTGGGAATTGACGGCTAAATGAACAGCGGGCAGACCTTGATTCAGGCTTGCCGAACTTTTTTTACCAATAAAATTTTCAATCATGGAAAAGAAAATCATTTTGTCAACACTGGCAGGTACTGTCGCCCTTTTTCTTGTCGGCGGCTTAATCTTCGGTCTTGCTTTAGCTAGCATGATGGAAGATTGGATGAAGGCACTGGGCGATTGTGCAGTTACTGGACAACCTATGCTTCAGATTGCTCTCGCCAATCTTGTCATGGCTTTGCTACTTTCCATTTTGCTCAACAAATTTGGCGTAAACTCCTTCAAAGGCGGAGCCATTAATGCTGCCTGGATTGCTTTCTTAATCATTGTCTGGTTCGACATTTGGATGTTCGCTACCCTAAAAGCAATGGACTTCAAAATGATGATGATGGACGTGATAGGAAATACCCTAACCATTGCATTAGGCGGTGGAGTTATCGGCTGGGCTTTGGGAAAGGTAAAGTGAATGTTTGAAAAAATGTTGAAACGGCGTCCCGGTTTGCTGGGATGCCGTTTTTGTTTTTTAACTTTCGGGCGATTAGAAATTTGAAAACAATCTGCCCATGGTTCGCAAATACCTACTATTCGTTTTTTTGCAGCTTGCAACCCTGCCGATTTTTGCGCAGCAATCACTGACTGACAGCTTGCGCAATCTTTACAAACTTGAAAAAGACCTGATAAAAAAGGCTGAATCTTACTACAACTTGGCCGAATTCGTGATGAAAGAAAAACCAGAAATGGGCTTGGCATTCGGGGATACCTTGGAGCAAATTGCCAAATCGTCAGGTGATAAAAAAACCTTGGCAAGGGCCTTTCACATGCGTGGGATTGCCAACTTTGAACAAGGTAAATTTGAAGATGCACTTCCTTTTCACCGCCAAGAACTGGCCATCTCCTTAGCAACCAACGATATGGAATTGCAAGGCAAGGCTTACAATTCTGTTGGCAATTGTTTCCACAATATGGGCCGGAACGACACGGCCATTGTTTACTTAATTAAGGCTGCCAAGTTGAAAGAAAAGCTTGGAAATATGAAGGACGTGGCGGCCGTATATTCCAATATAGGCAATGTTTTCAGCGATGAAAAATCACCAGACAAGGCTATAGAATGGCTGCAAAAATCGCTTGCCATAAGGCTAAGTTTGCCTGATGGGGAAAAGGGCGCCATAGTTTGTTATAATAACCTTTCTGTGGCCTATAATGGCAAACCGGATTATGATAAAGCAATAGAATATGCTCAAAAAGGCTATGATTTGGCGATGGAAAGTGGAAATAAATTTCACGCTGGCGTGCTTGCGGGGAGCCTTGGTCATTTGTGGTTGAATAAGAAAGATTTGGACAAATCAATTGAAATGAGTGACAAAGCTGTAGCATTATTGGCAGAAACAAATCGAACATCCAACTTGGTATTTCCTTATACAAATCTCGCTGAAGCTTGGTGGCGAAAAGGAAATTATAAAAAGGCGCTCGAATTGAATCAAAAAGGATATGCTATCATGCAGGAGTTGAAATTGATAGAACCATTAGAGGTTTATTACGAAAATTTTGGCAACATATACGAAAGTATGGGTGATTATAAGCAGTCACTCGTTTGGTTCAAAAAATTCATGGCATTAGACGATACCCTTTTCAATAAAGAAAAATTGGAAGCGATAGCAGATGTGGAAGTTAAATTTGAAACGCAGAAAAAAGAGGCTCAATTGGCCACTCAGCAATTGGAACTCGAACGACAGTCTGGGCAAAAAAAAGTAATTCTTATTAGTGCAATTGCAGCTTTATTGGCCTTGGGTGGTGGTTTCCAATATCTTCGAAATAAGGAAAGGATAAAGCAAAAAGAAACCGAACTTACCGCCCAACTCGAACACGCCGAAGCTGAAAAACTGCGGGAAATGGACAGCTTGAAATCCACTTTCTTCGCAAACATCAGCCATGAATTCCGTACCCCGCTCACGCTCATTATTAGCCCATTGGAGCAGATGATGAACGGCAGTTTTCAGGGCGATTTCCAGAAGTATTACCGCATCATGCACCGCAACGGCAAGCGACTGCTCGACCTCGTCAACCAGTTGCTCGACCTCTCGAAACTGGAAAGTGGCAAATTGAAACTGTCCGCTTCAGAAGGGGATTTGGCGGCTTTCGTCCGGGCGATTGGCTTTTCATTTGAAAGCTTGGCGGTAAGGAAACAGGTTGACTATCAAGTGATTGTACCGGAAGGAACAACGATTTGTTATTTTGATTCGGACAAAGTGGAGAAGATTTTAAGCAACTTGATTTCCAATGCATTCAAGTTTACGCCAGAAGGAAAAAGGATAATGGTAACATTGGAATACTCCAAGGCCAGTGCCCAAATTTCGGTACAAGACGAAGGCATGGGCATCCCCGCCGACCAATTGCCGAACCTCTTCGAGCGGTTTTCAAAGACCGTTAGCTCGGAGGTGCAACCTGGAAGTGGCATCGGCTTGGCCTTGACGAAAGAACTGGTGGAACTGCATGGCGGCAAGATTGAAGTGACTAGCAGAGAAGGGCTTGGTTCGACTTTTACGGTGATATTCCCTGTGGAAAAATCATTTTTCAAAGCGGATGAGTTAGTGGCAATCCAATCTCCTGTGCTCAATTTGCCAGTAACCTCATCACCAGAAGACAGCAAACAAAAGAAAAATGAATTGGCCTCTCATTCACCATTCAGCATACACCATTCATCATTTGAGAAACCCCTCCTGCTCATCGTCGAAGACAACACGGATGTGCGCTCCTACATCGTTGACCAGTTCCGTGGGCAATACCAAATCATTGAAGCAGAGAACGGCAGGCTCGGCTTGGAAAAAGCACTGGAAACCACCCCAGACCTCATCATCAGCGACATCATGATGCCCGAAATGGATGGCACAGAATTTTGTAAACTGTTGAAAATCAACGATAAAACAAGCCATATCCCCGTCGTGATGCTCACTGCGCTTGCCGAGCAGGGCGACAAACTCAAGGGGTTGGAACTTGGTGCGGACGATTATCTAGTCAAGCCTTTTGACGCAAAAGAGCTTCAAATCCGGGTGGCCAATCTCATTGCTGGTCGGCAAAAATTGCAGGAACACTATCGAAATACTTTGAACGCATTTACTCCAAAAGAAGTAAAGGTTGAGGGTTTGGACGCTGTCTTTTTAAACAAGGTAAGGGAGGCTGTGGAAGTAAACATGGACGATGAAAATTTCAGCGTGGTGGAACTTGGCGTTCAAGTTGGCATGAGCCGCAGCCAATTGCACCGCAAATTGTCTGCTTTGACGGGCTTCTCGCCCAATGAAGTCATCCGCAATATGCGTCTCGAAAGGGCCAAACAATTGCTGGAACAAAAAGCGGGCAACGCCTCCGAGGTGGCGTATATGACAGGCTTCAACTCCCCAGCTTATTTTGCAAAGTGTTTCAAGGATTATTTTGGGGTGACGCCGAGCGAGGTGGGGTAAAATAGCTTATCAAACTAATGACCTCAGCAATTTGCTGAGGTTTTTTTTATGGTTATTTGGAAAAATAAACCAATCAGTCTATTTTTGCCCCAAGTTTTAAATTTCAATGACAAAATCCGAAAAAACAAGGCAGTTCATCATCGAAAAATCGGCAGCCATTTTCAACCAAAAAGGCTACAGCGGCACTTCCATGTCCGACATCATGGAAGCAACTGGACTGTCCAAAGGTGGAATCTACGGTAATTTCAAGCGGGAGGGATTGGACAAAAACGGGGTGAAAGACGAAATCGCTATCGCCGCATTTGAACACGCCGTGCAACAGGTGTACGACGCCATTAAGGAGCGAACCGCTATCATCGAGCATACGCTGGACAAGCTGAAGGCTGTCATTTATTTTTATCGGGAACGAGTACTGAACCCACCAGTGGAAGGAGGTTGCCCGATTCAGAACAGCGCCGTGGAATCCGACGACACGCTGCCCGCGCTACGAGAAAAAGTGCAGGCAGCCATTGCGGAATGGGAGCGCCGCATCATTCGGACGCTCGAAAAAGGCATCGAAAAAGGCGAGGTTCGGCCGGATGTGGACAAGGCAGAATTTGCCACGCTTTTCATCGGCACTTTGGAAGGTGGCATTTTGCTTTCTAGGGTGCAGCACAGCGTAAAGCCGTTCGAGGTGATGGCTCGCCAAATGGTGCTCATGGTGGAGGGGTTGCGACCGTAAAAAGACCAAACGGTATAAAATTCAATCTTTGACTTATGATAATGACCAAATCCCGCTACGAAATTCCAGCTTTCCAGTTGGAAACGCTGCCGCAAAGGCACCGGAGCGAGTACCCGTTTTATTTGATTTTTGTGAAATGGGCATTTGCCATTTTTGGCCTTGTTTTCCCAAAGGCAGCTGCTAAAATCGCCTTTCGAATCTTCACAACGCCAAGGTCACGTGCGGTTCATAAACGAACCGACGACCTTATCGAAAGTGCCCGGATTTTCGAGATTCTGTATGGAAAAATCATCCTCAAAGGCTACGAATGGGGCAGGGGAGAGCGAACCATTTTGCTAGTGCACGGCTGGGAATCGAGGGGCACGGCGCTCCGCAGCTTCGTGCCGGGGCTTGTTGCGGCAGGTTACCGGGTCGTCGCCTTTGATGGGCCGGCGCATGGAAATTCTGGCGGTAAGCAGACCAATTTACCTGAATTTGGCGGAGCGGTGAAAGCAGTGCTTAACCAAATTGGCCATGTACACGGCCTCATCACCCATTCTTTTGGTGGCTCTACCAGCGTCTTTGCACTTGCCCATCTCGACAATTCGATGGAGGTGGAAAAATTGGTGCTAATCGCTGTACCTGCCAGCACTCGCAAGGTGATTCACGATTTCACGAAACTCGTCGGTCTGCCAAAACGGACCGTGGAAGCCCTTAAAAAAATACTGCACACGAAACTGAACGGCCTTCATTTTCACGACACCGATTTGATTGAATCCTTGGCCAAGGCCAAAGTTGGCGAAGTGTTGATTGTTCACGACAAGTTCGACCCCTCGGTCAACTTCGAATCAGCAGAGGCCATTTTTGAAAAATACGACCACGCCAGCTTGCTTGTGACGCAAGGGCTCGGCCATTTCAACCTCGTCAAGAACCCGGAAGTGATACATCGAGTAACTAATTTTTTGAGAAGCGAAGAAGCAGGGCTTTTTTCGTAAAATTGCGCCGAATTTAGCGCTTTGGTATGTTGGCGTGTTGGCGTTTTAGGTAGCGCTGGCCCAATTCGCCAAAGCGCCAATCAACTAATCACCTTACTCATGGAATTCGTATTGCCCAACTTCGCCAGTTTTGACACCTGGATGAGCCTCCTGACGCTCACTTTTTTGGAGATTGTCCTCGGTATTGACAACATCATTTTCATCTCCATTGCCGCCAACAAACTGCCCCGTGACCAGCAGAAAAAGGCTGCAAATATTGGCCTTTTGTTGGCCATGGTACTACGCATCGTGCTGTTGTTCGGCATCACGATATTAGTGGCCATGAGCGACAATTGGATTGAGTTCAACAACAGCTTTATTACTGGTGGGCTGTCCGGTCAAAGTATTATTTTGATACTTGGCGGCATGTTTTTGCTTTATAAAAGCACTTCCGAAATCCACCACAAACTGGAAGGTGGATCTGCCGCCAAAGAAGTCAACAAGAAGAACTTGGTCTCCCTCAAGAGCGTCATCCTGCAAATCACCATCATCAACATCGTGTTTTCATTTGACTCTATCTTGACGGCTGTGGGCATGACCAACGGTGTTTACGGCGCATTGGTCATCATGATTATTGCCGTTGTTGTTTCCGTTTTGATAATGATGCTCTTCGCCGTACCAGTGGGCCGCTTTGTGGATGAGCACCCAACCATCCAGATGCTCGGATTGGCATTTTTGATAATGATTGGCTTCATGCTCATCGTGGAAGGGGCGCATTTGGGACATATTTCGATTTTAGGATCGGAAGTTGGTGCAGTGCCAAAAGGCTACCTGTATTTTGCCATAGCATTCTCGCTGTTGGTCGAGTTCTTGAACATGCGCTTGCGCAAAAAACAGCCTCCTGTTCAACTCCACGGTGCCGGTGAGCAAGCCAAAGTTGAGGGCCTGCTGAATGATGGTGAATAGATTTTTGGTGAGAGGATTTCGTTAGAGCTGTAAACCTCGGCGCAATTCAGGCACAAATCTTTTATCTTTGGAAAAAATATTGTCATGCAATCATTAACTGGAAAATTAAGTCCGATACAGTTGGAACTGCTAAAAGTTTACTCTTTTCAGCCTTCTGAGGCTGACCTGATTGCTATAAAAAAACTGCTAGCTGGCTATTTTGCAAAAAATCTGGTACAACAAGTGGACAAAGAAGTTGAAGCTAAAAATATCGGTTCCGAAGACCTAAAATCATGGCTGAATGAAGAGGCTTAGCCTAGTTCTTGATACCAATGTCTTTTTGGTTTCATTACCTTCCCAGCACGAGTACCACTGGATCTTTCAAGCTATTCTAAATGAAGAAATCGAGTTGTGTGTTTCAACGGAAATCTTGTAGGAATACCAGGAAATTGTCGCAAAACGCTATGGTTTGAGTAGCACTGACGCCACTTTAGATTTTCTTGTCCTCTTGCCCAACGTTCAGTTAATTACACCATTTTTCAAGTATCCAATTATCACCTCAGACGAGAGTGGCAATAAATTTGTCGAGTGCGCACTAATGGACGGGGCTGATGTCCTTGTGACGAACGACCGCCATTTTCAACAATTAAAAAAAACTGGATTTCCCATCCGTGAATGTTCTTACTTATGAGGAATTTAAGGCTTTTTGGGAAAAAAAATAACAGACAACTAATGAAGAAATACTTTAGGATTACACTTCTAGTCTCCATGATATTCGCTGCCTGCCAGCCCGAAAATAAAGTCGTCGCCTACCGCCAAGTCGAAGGTAAAACCATGGGCACCTACTATAAAGTCACCTACCAAGATAGCTTGGAACGTGATTTTTTTCAGCCCATAGATTCCCTGCTGAAGCAGGTAAACCACGAGATTTCGACCTATGAGCCGAACTCCACGGTTTCCATGTTCAACAAAGCAGATAGCGTTTTCCCGCTGCAATTGAACTTCAAGGAATTCTCTGAATGTGTTGCAAATCCTGCTACCTGCGGCCTAGTCAAAAACTACCATTTTTTCAAAAACCTGCTGGCTGCACGGGTCGCCAACCAACGCACCAAACAAGCCTTCGATCCGACCATCATGCCCCTTGTCAATTACTGGGGCTTCGGCTACACGCCTCACAAGGCCGTCGAAAAAACGGACTCCCTGAAAGTGGATTCATTATTGCAATACGTTGGTTTTGAGAAAGTTACGCAAGTGGACAGCGCAGGTTTTATTTGGCTTCGCAAAACTAAACCGGGCGTCCAGCTCGACTTCGGCGGCACTGGCCAAGGTTACGGCATTGACGCAGTTGCTGTTTTCCTTGAACTAAAAGGCATCAAAAACTACCTCGTGGACATCGGTGGAGAGGAACGTGCCCGGGGCAAAAACCCCAAAGGCGATTGGTGGACCATCGGTGTCAACACACCAAAATCCGATGCTGAAACTACTGATTTTACCCGCATCGTAAAATTGGAAAACTTCTCCGTTTCCACCTCCGGCAACTACCGCAATTTTTACGAAGTAAACGGTGCAAAATACAGCCATTTCATTGACCCTCGAACGGGCTACCCCAAGCGAAGCAACCTGCTCAGTGCCTCCGTTTTTGGCAAGGATTGCCTCGAACCTGATGCACTCGCCACCGGGTTCATGGTGCTTGGTTTGGATGAAGCTTATGAATTAGCTTCGCAAATGGAAGGCATTGAAGCCATGTTTATTTATAGCGATGAGCAGGGAAGTTTGCAAATAAAAAGTACGCCGGGAGTAGCGAAAATGCTGGTGGAGTGATTCGATTGTTGAATTGTTTTATTGATATATTGTTATTCGAGACGCCCTATGACAATAAAACAATATAACAATTCAACAATTTTCCTTCCTCAACACCCACTTTTGCAGCCAACCAAAATAAGGCGATCGGATGTGGTTTCATCAAAAGGCGAAAGCTCGTGGCAGCCGAATGTTTTGGCGATTTTCAGGCCTGCTTTTGCGAAGAGAAGCTGAAAATCTTCTAAGGTAAAAGCTCGTACCCGTTCCGTGAAATCGCAGTGCTCGCCTTTGTCCTCAAATTGGATATTTTTCAGAATATAGCCCTGTTCGTCAAGACTGCGATGGATTCGGAAATGGATAGAACCGACCTGCTTTTCCTCTTCTTCCCGAAGGTTGGTGATGACTTTTTTTGAGTTGAAAAAATCGAGGACAAACTTCCCCTCCAGCCGCAGGCCCTTCGCAATGTTGACCACTGTTTTCAGGTGGTCTTTCTCCGTTTCAAAATAGCCGAAGCTGGTGAAAAAATTGAAAATATAGTCGAAGTAATTGATTCGATAGGGCAGCCGCATATCATGCTGGAAGAACGTAAGGCGCTCATTTTCAAACTGTTGCGCATATTTTATACTGGCTTCGGCGATATCCAATCCCGTCACACAAAATCCTTTTTCCGCAAGGTAACGAGAGTACCGACCCTTGCCGCAGGCGAGGTCAAGAATCGTAGAATCAGCGGCAGGATGCAACTCCGCAAGCAGCCGGTCAATGAAGTTTTTGGCCTCCTGATAGTCCCTGTTTTTGTAGAGCAAATGGTAGTACGGAGAATTGAACCAATCCTTGAACCATTCGGTCTTTGCAGGTGTCTCCATCGAACTTTGTTGCAGTGGCATTTCAATCATGCGGCAAAGATAGCTTGCACAGCAAAAGAATTTTTTACTTTTGCAACTAGCCGCTTGGCAACAGAAAACAACTTTTATGAGAATTTATTTAGACAATGCAGCCACCACCCCCCTTCTACCAGCAGTTATTGATTCCATGGCCAGGGTCATGCGGGAACAATACGGCAACCCGTCCAGCATCCACGCCGAAGGCCGTGCTATGCGGGCCGTCATTGAGGAGTCTCGTAAAAAAGTGGCCAATTTAATTGGTGCCAGCATCGGCGAGATTTTCTTTACCAGTGGAGGCACCGAGAGCAGCAATATGGCTTTGAAATGCTCCGTGCGGGACCTCGGTGTGCAGCGAATCATCAGTTCGCCAACAGAACATCATTGTGTTTCGCATACTTTGGAAGTGCTTGAAAATCAAAACGTTAAGTTGGAAATGCTGAATGTGGATGAGCGGGGAAAACTGGATTACGACCAGTTGGAAACCTTGCTTCAAAACAACAACGGGCAAAAGACCCTCGTGACGCTGATGCATGCCAACAACGAAATCGGCACCCTGAGCGATATGGAGCGAATCAGTCGGCTCTGCGAGCAATACGGGGCACTTTACCATGCGGACACCGTGCAGACGATGGGGCATTTTCCCTTCAATGTTTCCAAAACAAAAATCCACTTCCTGACGGGTGGGGCGCATAAATTTCACGGGCCAAAAGGCGCTGGATTTATCTATATCAATCATGCGTCCATGCTCAAGCCGTTCATTGACGGCGGTGGCCAAGAGCGCAACATGCGGGGCGGCACCGAGAATGCTTACGGTATCGTGGGCTTGGCAAAGGCATTGGAATTGGCCTGTGAAAACATGGCCGAACACCGCCAACATATCGAGGAATTGCGCAGCTATTTAAAGCAAAGCCTGTTGGATAATTTTGAGGATGTGCAGTTCAACGGAGACGTGGATGGGGATAGCCTCTACACCGTTCTAAGTGTTTCTTTTCCCCCTTCGGCAAAATCAGAGATGCTGCTCCTGCTGCTGGACATCGCTGGCGTGAGTGCGTCGGGCGGTTCGGCATGCAGCTCCGGTGCGGAGGCAGGCTCGCATGTCTTGCAGGCCATTGGCGCCGACCCCAACCGTAAAACCATCCGATTTTCGTTCTCGCATTTGAACACTAAAGAAGAAATGGATGATTTAGTTGAAAAATTAAAGACGATGGTGGCCGTCCGTAAGATGGAACCGGCGTATTGATTTATATAAAAGCCTAACAATCAAATAATTACCACATGCCAAGCACTAAAATTGCCGGTATCGGATTCTACGTTCCCGAACACGCTGTCACCAATTTTGACCTGATGAATCACATGGATACGTCTGATGAGTGGATTCAGGAACGAAGTGGAATTGTGGAACGTCGCTATGCCGAGCGGCACAAAGAGACGACCTCCGTGCTCGGCGCTAAAGCCGCATTAATTGCCATCGAACGTGCGGGCATCACCAAGGAAGATGTGGATTTCATCATCTTTGCAACCCTCAGTCCTGATTATTTTTTCCCCGGCTGCGGGGTGCTCATGCAGCGGGAATTGGGCATCACCCACACCGAAATCGGGGCGCTCGACATCAGAAACCAATGCTCCGGCTTCGTTTACGGCCTCACCGTGGCCGACCAGTTCATCAAAACTGGGATGTACAAAAACATCCTGCTGGTAGGTGCCGAGGTGCATTCGATGGGCCTCGATTATTCGACCCGTGGCCGCAATGTGACGGTGCTTTTTGGCGACGGTGGTGGGGCGGTCGTACTGCAACCCACAAGCGAACTGGGACAAGGGATTTTGACCTCGAAGCTGCACTCGGATGGCACCCACGCCGAGCAGTTGGCCTTCATCAATCCCGGCTGCCATAGCGGCTACCATGCGGTCAACCACGGTCAAGCGTTGGAGGATTTTGGCTACGATGAAAGCCAGGAATTTGGCGGCCTGTTTTTGACGCAAAAAATGATGGACAACGCCATGACCTACCCCGAAATGGACGGTCAATTGGTGTTCAAAACAGCTGTGACGAAATTCCCAGAAGTCATCAAAGAAGTGCTGGACGACCAAGGCTTGACGCCCGCCGATATTGACCTTTTTATACCGCACCAAGCCAATTTACGGATCAGCCAGTTCGTGCAAAAAAAGCTCGGACTGCCCGATGAAAAGGTTTGGAACAATATCCAACGTTATGGGAATACGACCGCAGCAACTATCCCAATTGCGCTTTGCGAAGCATGGGAGGCGGGTAAAATCAAGAAGGGTGACCTGATATGTATTGCCGCTTTTGGGAGTGGCTTTACGTGGGGTGCGTCATTGATTCGGTGGTGATTTTTACCTTAAAAAGGTTGATAAGGGTTTTTGAAAATACTTCAATTGCCCTTATCAACACCTATCACCTAATATTATTTTAGCTTAAAAAAATCGGATAAAGTGAAAATATCCAGTTTAAATTTTTAGGAAAAACAGGCTTATGGATATGCGATGGCAATCGTTGCTTTGCCATTATTTAAGTCAATATAATCGCCAGATTCACTCCATATTCGACAACTATATTCAAGGGTGATTTTCTTTGTTTTTTCGCCTTTTTCATTGTCGTCATAATCCTCTGTTTTTATGACTTTAATAAAGGAAGAACTAGGTTGTGAATTCAGGAAAGAGCTATAAAAATTGCCAGCGATGTCTGTATATTCTATTTTGGCGCTTGATAATTGAATCATATCGCCCACAATGATAGTGTCTATAACTTCCATTGAATCTAATAGCGAAACAATGGGTGAATTTGAAAACCGAGCAATGCAGATAGGTGGAACCGTGCCTGATGCTAATGTTGTCGAAATAGAACCAGAAACGGTACACCCAATTGCATCTGTGACTGTTACCGAGGCTTGTATAATCCCGCTTGAAACTTGAATGTTTACTGAGTCATCCGTTGAACCATTGCCCCAGTTATAAGCAAAAGGTGCAGCCCCATTTACATCAATGACTTTAACTATAAAGGTTGAATCTATAATTGGATCTTGAAAATAGGCTTCAATATTAAGGTCACAATATGGAGAAATACCTTGTGTGTTTATTGGTTTGGTTAAAGAGGAACTGCAGGAATTATTGAGCGCAGTTATATTTAAAGTTACGGACTCGTTTGGTAGTAGTGCATAAATATGTTGACTTATTGTTCCAGACATAAAATCAATTGAGCCATCTCCAAAAGTCCATTCATAAGCTACTTGTGTATTAGGTAAAATGCTGTTGGAAGCATCGAATATGGTGCTATATCCTGTGGTGTCAAATATAGT
Organism: Saprospiraceae bacterium; assembly: GCA_041752395.1. Taxonomy (GTDB): domain Bacteria; phylum Bacteroidota; class Bacteroidia; order Chitinophagales; family Saprospiraceae; genus UBA6168. Next base: position 52,697 of record JBGSWN010000253.1, read on the forward strand.
CTTCCATATTGTAATTGAGTCGCTTTCAGAACCAAAAAATAGATTGGGTTCTAGCGCAGCATTAATATCAGGAAACCCTTGTGGGCGTTGCTCCAAATCACGAATTCTAAAAGCAAATACCTCCATTGAATCGAGACCATCTTTTTGGGCAAAACTGCCTGAAAATTCATACACATCCAGTGGATCCTTTTCAAAGGAAGAAAACATATAGTACCCGTCCACGCCAGCTTGCCAGGTTTTTTGGTTGTCGCCAAATTTCGCCTCAGCGGTAAAGACCGAAGTGCCGTCTTTTGGGTCTAATTCCACTTTGCGGCAGCCAGTAACTAAAGCCGTGATTATCAAGATGTTATAGAAAATTATCCGTTTCATTTTTTTAGTTGAAAAGGTAAACTACCTGTGCTCCAAGCTGGAATTTTTCCGTTTCTTTTAATAAAAAACTGCCAACTGGCGCATCATAATTTTTATCCAAAATGCCGCCAATCATGTAGTTTGCAGACAGCCCAAGCGACCAGCGTCCTACCAGATTATAACGGTAATTCAGTTGCAGCGTTGGTGCGATGCGACGGTAGCCATCCGATGTTACCCAGCCAGATTTCTCGGTTTTGAACACTTTCACTGGGGGTTCACCCTGCTTTTTGTAGCTGCCAGTCTCGCCCCGAACCCCGGTCAGGAAGTCAATGAGCAACCCAGCTTCCATTTGGTGGCGGTTTTCCTGAAAGCCCAGTAAAACCGGGAGGCTGAGGTAATGCAATGAAGTCGGACGCAGTTCCAGGCTGTCCAGTTCGAGGCCGAAGCGGTAGTTGCGCTGACTGGCCGATTTCGAGGCGTCAAAACTGCCGGTGCGGTGCAAATACTGCACACCGCTGCTCAAATACAGCTTGTTCCGAAAGTCATAGCGCAGCACCAACCCAGCCCGTTGGCCGATGAAGGTTTTTTCGCCTTTGCCAGCGTTTGGGAGCAACATTTGCGAAGCCAAAAGCCCAAAACGAAGCCTGCGTGGATTGGCCACATCAATCTTTTCCACGGTTGTGGCTAGATATTTTTCGTTAAAATCACCAGTCACAAAACAGGGCAACAATGCCAAGAAATCAGGTGAAGTCGTCCGCTCAAGTGCTGGTTCTTCGCTTTCATTTGACTTTGAATTGGATGTTTCTGAAAACTGATTAGCTGGTTTTTCCAGCCCTGTTTTGGCTGTAATATTACCATTGATATTGAACCCACTTTCCGACTTTTTTCCAGTGATTTGAGATTCATTGGCTATGCCTGATTTGTTGATTGATGTTCCTGCTTTTGAAGAAAGAGAACGTGTTTTTTTGTTTGCAATTGGTTGATTTTCAGCGAGTTGTTTTTTTATTGTACTACTGCCTTCTTGGATGATTGACGCTTTTTCAGTTTGGGGTAATTGGTTTTCAGTAGCTTCTAATTCTGATTTTTGACCTGATTCTGCGCCTTGTTTTTCCTCCATATTTTGCGTATTAGATACTTCTGTTTGTACAGATTGTGTAGCAATTTGTGCGCTGGTTTGAACAGGTTTTTCCCCACCATTTTTACCTAAAACCCAAAAGCCAAAACCGACCAATAAGAGCGCACCTAGCCCGCCGCTGAACCACCAGAAGATTACCCGCCGTTTGCGACGCTTGTCTTGAGCATTGAGCAGCTTTTCGGCGCTGAGCCAATACTCCTCATTCATTTCAAACTTCCGATTGTGGAGGTTATCCTTGAAGTATTTGTCAAGCTTATTTTCCATGTCAATAAGGATTGAATTACTTTTTCTCTTTCACTAAATGTGCTGAACTAGACTGTACCAGCATTTCCCGTAGCCGTTGCCGAGCAAACGACAAATGCCATTTTGAAGTCCCATCACTGATGCCTAGCAGTTCACCGATTTCGAGGTGGCCATAGCCGTCAATTGCAAAAAGGTTGAACACCTTCTGGCTCATCGGCGGCAGCGAGCGAATCATTGCTTCCAATTGCCCTGCCTCAAATTGTAGGTCGGCGGTGTTGAAATCCACCAGCCCTTCATGGTTTTGGTGGTTCGTAAAGTCTTGATTTTCAATAAGTTCGTTTACTTTTCGGTTTTTGCGGAAGTCATCAATAAGCGTGTTAATCATGATGCGCCGAATCCAGGCTTCGAACGGTGTTTCGGGGCTGTACTTCGCCAGGTTGTTGATGATTTTCAAAAAGCCCTCGTTCACCATCGCAGCCGCATCCTCCTCTGAGCGCCGATACCGCACGCAGACGCTCATCAGCACGCTGAAACAGCGCTTGTAGAGCTGAAACTGCGCCCTGCGGTCGCCCTTGGCGGCGTCGTGAAGGAGTGGTTGGTTTACCATTCTGCGATTGCGGATTTTCGATTGCGGATTACGGATTGGAGGGCAAACTAGCCATCAATTGAATCCTGTTTCCTTAAAGTTTGGATGCGGATTTCTGAATTAGCAGTTTCCTGCCGCAATCCGAAATCCGCAATCCGAAATCGTTTTACTGCTTTACGATTTTCTTAGAAATAACCTCGTTTCCGGTAGTTACTTGCAAGAAATAAAGCCCTGTTGGAAGGTTCGTCAAGTCAACTTGTAGCGACTGGCTACCTTTCGTAACTGACTGATTATGAACGAGTACCGTTTTTCCGTCGGCCCTTGCCACGCTGATTTTTGCATCGAAATTGGCATTGGCCTCGAAGCCAAAGTTAACTATGCCAGTGGTCGGGTTTGGGAAAATATGGACCTTGCTTTCCGCCACCAAATCGTTGATACCAAGCACGATGCCAGCGGGTGTCACCTCGAAATCGTTGCCAGTGGAAGTTGGTTTGTCAGCGCTCAAAGTGACCCAACGAACAGCCTGCTCGACGCCCACGATTTCAACTTCGAGTTTGTAGGTTCCGAAGGGCAAATTTGCGAAGCTATACTGGCCTTGGTCGTCGGTAAGCGTGTGTGTGATTGGCTGCTCGTTGCTATCAAAAAGCAGGACGCTGGTGTTCGGGCGAGGGTCTCCGCCCCGGTCGTTTTCCTCGTTTGCGGTGAAGCCGTCCCCTTCCGTTACCAGGCCGTTGATGCTGCCAGAGCCACCTGTGAAGTTGGAGCCATCGTTGAATATAATTTGGTAAAGGCCAGAGCCAGAAGCTGGGAGCGTAATCACATCCGCTGAATCCCAATGTACCGTGTTGAAATGGTAGGTCGGCATATAATCCGCAGCTATAGGCATACTTGGGTCAAGGGTGGCTTTTACGAGGTACTCGCCCACATTGGCCTGTGTGCCAAAAGTATAGTAGCTCGACCAGCCCGCAGTATCGGTTTCGATGTTGGTGGTGCCCAAGGAGACCCAGGTATTGCTGTTGGTGTCATTGAAAAAAAGCTCCACGATGCCTTGCAGGTTTGCGGGGCCGTTCAAGGAATCCGGCAGGTAGAGATAGCCGCTGATGGTGAAATTATTGGGTACGGAGTAGTTATAGCAGGCTGTTCCGGTGCAGCCTCCAGTTTGGATGGTCACACAATAGGTGCCAGGGTTGTTCGGGAAAATTATAGATGATGTTTCGCCAGTGCTCCAAAGATAGCTGATGGGGTTAGGTGAGTTGGCGATAGCGTATAACGCATCAAAGCCGATGGTATCCGATTCAAAAATCCATACGGAGCAAGGGTTTGGGTTGATTCCGAAATAACAATCAGTCGCTTCGCAACCAGTTGCATCGGTCACGGTCACGCAATAGTCACCGAAATAGACTGGGCTGAGGGGGATAGACTGGGTGGTTCCGCCTGGCTGCCACTGGTAGGTGAAGGGGGCGGTGCCACTTGCTATGGCGTTGAAATATGTACCAGTGCCCAAGGTGTCAAAAGTGATATAAACATCGCAGGTATCCTGTTGGCCAGACCAATAGGTGCAGTAAGAAGCTTCGCATCCGGTCAAGTCCGTGATGGAAACGCAATAAGTCCCCGGCGAATTTGGTGTGATGGTCGAATTTGTGCTCCCATTGCTCCATAGGTAGCTGAACGGTGAAATACCGCCAGCAACTGCCACTAAAGCCCAGGGTGGTGTGACTTGGATATTGGCAGAGCAAGCATTTTGATTATAAACGCAAGATTCAGCAACACAGCCATTGGCATCAGTCACAGTGACGCAATAGTTGATGCCCCAAGAGGTGACCATAACTGAAGCCGTATTTTCACCCGTGTTCCAAGTATAAACAAATGGAGCATCACCAGTTGTTATGGCCGTTAGAATCACGTCACCTGAATTAGTAGAGTCCATGCTGATATCAACATTACAAACGAGGTCATTGGAGTTGAATGGATTTGAGAATCCATTGGCCCAAGCCGAAATGGAAATCATGCAAAATGCTAAGAGTTGAATAATTTTTTTCATTGTTGAATTTTTTTTTGATTGTGTGCGAATTCGAATTCGTTTCAACCCTAATCACGAAGATAGCGTTTGAGAGGTTGGGTTTTAAGGAAAAATTATTGCTTTATTGCTGAATTGCAGTATTCTTTCCTTGTTTTGCCAACTCAAACCCTCAAACTCTCAATTGCTAAAACCCTTCATCATGCAGCCACTCGCCGAAAGACTTCGCCCCACTTCCCTTGACGACTATGTCGGGCAACAGCACCTTGTGGGGCCGAACGCTATTTTGAGAAAAAGCATCGAGAGTGGAAAACTGCCGTCCATGCTGCTGTGGGGGCCGCCGGGCGTGGGCAAGACGACGCTGGCCAGTATTATTTCCCACCAACTGAAGCGGCCATTTTACACGCTGAGCGCCGTCAACTCCGGCGTGAAAGATGTGCGGGAGGCGATTGAAAAAGCGCAGGGGCAAAAGTTTTTCAGCACGGCGAACCCTATTTTATTTATTGATGAAATTCACCGTTTCAGCAAATCCCAGCAGGATTCGCTGCTGGGAGCGGTGGAAAAAGGCATTGTGACGCTGATTGGGGCTACCACCGAGAACCCCAGTTTTGAAGTCATTTCGGCCTTGCTTTCCCGCTGCCAGGTTTATGTGCTGAAGCATTTGGAAAAAGCGGAACTGAAACAGATAGTAGATACAGCGCTCGAAAAAGATGAGTACCTGCGGGAAAAAGACATCGAAGTGGCTGAGTACGAGGCGTTGATGATGTTCTCCGGCGGCGATGCCCGAAAGCTGCTCAATGTGCTGGAGCTGGTGACCAATCCTGCGGTGAAAGGCGAAAAATTCACCATCACTAATGATCTGGTGGAAAATGCCATCCAGACCAACCTTGCCATTTATGATAAAACGGGCGAGATGCACTACGACATTGCCAGCGCCTTCATCAAATCCATGCGGGGCAGCGACCCGAATGCCGCCGTTTACTGGCTGGCAAGGATGATTGAAGGCGGGGAGGATGTTGAGTTCATCGCCCGGCGCATGATCATCCTCGCCTCCGAGGACATCGGCCTAGCCAACCCGAACGCCCTGCTCATGGCCACCACCTGCTGGGACGCCTGCCGGGCCGTGGGCTTCCCCGAAGCCCGAATTATCCTATCCCAATGCGTCATCTACCTCGCCACCTCGCCCAAGAGCAATTCGGCCTACACGGCCATTGCGCAAGCACAACAACTGGTACGGGAGACGGGCACCTTGTCCGTACCGCTCCACATCCGCAATGCACCCACCAAGCTGATGAAGGACCTGGACTACGGCAAAGACTACAAGTACGCCCACGATTTTGAAAAGAATTTTGCTGCGCAAGAATTTTTGCCAGAAGAAGTAAAAGGCAAACGCCTGTATGAGCCAAGTCGCAACGCTGCCGAAGAACGATTGCGCCAATGGTTGAAAGAGCGCTGGAAGGAAAAGTATGGATTCTAGTTTGGTTTTGGCACAATGATTGTCAAAGCAGAATCATCTCCCACAATATTCCCCTCAATTGAATTTCCCCCTGAAGTGTTTTCAACAACTATTGCAGCTGATGATAGCTGCAAAGTAAGAACGTGAACAGCATAAGAACAACACCCTATGTTTCTGCTATGCCTTCTATAGCTTGGCCGTGCCGAGCTTCTTACCGACCGTTGAAAAGGAACTGTTTCTCACAAACTTGTTTGCCGTTGGCAATTCAAAATAATATCCGGCAAAGGCCGGACAGGATATTTGGTCTCACGAAATGACGAACTGGTTTCACGCCAACTTGAATCATTAGTGCCAAAATTCTGAAAAAAAACTAAGGCGAAACGCCCGTCAATACTGGGAATATCGCCAAAGAAAAATTTTGGGTTTATAGTGTTTTTTCGGGCAGCCTTCTCGTCCAGACCTCGTGTCTGGACGAAAATGCCCTTTATTTAAGCACTTGGCAAGTTCCTTTTCCCCCTTCCCTGATTTGCTTTTTCACAATTTTAGTCCACATACAAAATTCATTAAACTCACGAAAATTATGTACAGATCCAACATTTACCTTAAAATGATGCTCCTGGTGTCGTTCTTTGTGTTGGCTTTAAACTCGGTCTTTGCTCAACCATCGATGGAGTTAAAACTGCAACTCATTGGACCCAACGAATGGGGTGTCTATGTTAGGCCAATTGGTATTACGCCAAGTACCGGCCAAACAATCACCATCGGTGGTAACCAGATTACCTTGGTAACACCGCTTAACTATCCCATTACCAACTTTACAAATGTTAATGGCATTTGGCAGACAAATGCAACGGTGAATGGCCCACTTGAAAACCCAGGAGCTTCTTATATCTCCTTCGGATTTTCGACGGAAATAACTCCGATTCCTTATCAAGCAGGGACGGAGACGTTGCTGTTTACATTCAAGGGGAATGGGATATGCCCTGATTCCCTTCATTTGATTGAGATAGGTGATCCTTTCGATATTCCTGGTAACACACAGAACAGTAACCCTGGCAACGAGTACGCCGTTTTTGATATGGTGCAAATAAAAACCTATTCTTTATTGGGTCTCTATTCGCCATACGCTTGGGACTGTCACGATTGTGACGGCGACGGCATCCTTAACGCATTTGAGGACTCGGACGGTGACGGTGTTTACGTCGCTTTCAATGAAGACTTGAACAACAACGGTATCCTTGATCTACTACATGAGGATCTTGATAACGATGGCTATCTTGACCAAGGTGAAGATGTAAACCATAATGGTGTACTTGATCCCGGTGAAGATAAGGACGGAGATGGTGTGCTTGATTTAACAGAAGACCTCAATAACAATGGTGTATTTAACTTACCACTTGAGGATATTGATGGGGATGGTCATTTTGATAATGTAAATGAGGATACTGACGGTGACCATGTTCTGGACCTTAGTGAGGATGCTGACGGTGACGGTTATCTTGACCCGGATGCTTCGCAAATTTGTAATCCCTGTGATCCTTTCCATCCAGAATCCGCAGCCCTTGAACTCATCGGCGGCGCTGATGTCATTTGTGCTGGTGACGTAGGAGATACCGCTTGGTTCAAAGTAACCATCGAGGGTGGCTGGCCGCCTTATACCTTAAATTATACCGACGGTACTACCGCTTATCAAGAATTGCTATATTACAGTGGTGATTCGATACCGTTTGTGCCAACTATTTCAACTACGTTGAGTATCACTTCGGTAGTTGACTCCTTCTTGTGTTTGCTGGACACGACATTGGGCGCTCCCATCACTTTCTCGGTGCATGGCCCGATTTCCATCACGGACGAGCCAGACCCAGTTACGGAGTGTTTCGGAAATGGAACACAATTTTGTATAGATTTTGATAACGCTGGTGATGGCTACACTTACAGAAAATGGCAGGTGAGCACCAACAACGGATCTACTTGGGCGGACATCCAAGACGGTAGTGTTTATGACAATACAGATTCGCTTTGCATGGATATTGCGAATGTGGCGAACAAACATAATTTCCAATATCGTTGCAAGATTTTCACGGATGTCTGTGATACGGTCTATTCCATTGCTGCTTTGCTGCAGGTGGAAGGGCCGATTACTATTTCAACGCATCCATCTGATTTCACAAACTGTGAAACAGAAGATGCTTCTTTCACTGCTGCATCTGTCAACGCAGGCGCAGTTGGTACCATGGTTTATCAGTGGCAAGAATCTGCTGATGGAATAACTTGGAATGATATTTCCGGTGCTACTGCCGGTGCAACTCACTCCACTTTCACCGCGACTACATTAAATCTTACAGGTATTTCGGTCTCCTTGGATGGCCACTATTACCGTATGAAAGTAAGCACTGGCGAATGTGCATTTGTTTACACCAACCCTGCAAGGTTGAACGTATCCGGTGCCATCACGGTAACGGACGACCCAGATAATATCTCCAACTGTGCAGGTAGCGAAATAAACTTCATTGCTGCCTTCGCCAATGCAGGTGCAAGCTACCCAGTTGACCCACAGCAAACGGTGACAAGCCATATTTGGCAGATTAGCGATACTGGCGCTCCTGGCACTTGGTCTAACTTGACCAACGCTGGCAACGTTTATACTGGAATAACAGGTACCGACACTGGAGCCGGTGCTTCCGACACACTTACCATCTCCAACGTAGTTGGTTTGAATGGCAAATGGTATCGTATCTGCTATACCACAGCGACTTGCTCCGTGCCAGTTTACTCTGCTGCTGCGCAACTACAGGTTAGCGGTAACGTGTCCTTCTCCGTTGACCCGAAAGATGCAACGGTTTGCTCTGGCAACGACACTACTTTCTTCGCAACTGCTTCTATCCCACAGGGTACCTTTACTTATGGTTGGGAATATTCGGATGATAACGGTGATACTTGGATTCCAATAGATTTTGTTGTAAATGCTGCTTTGTTCCAGCACACACAAACTGGAACAATTTCAGCTGGCACTGACATCCTTACCGTGAGCAACGTGGCTTCAATGTACGGTCGCCGCTTCCGGGCTGTGGCCAATGCAACGGATTGTAACTCGGTTTACTCCAACTACGCCATCCTGAGCGTGGAAGGCCCGCTTGCTGAATCAGTTGTACCAGTGTCTGTAACGGAATGTTCTGGTAATCCAACCACATTCCTTGGTGGTTTCACAAATCCTGGTGTTGCTGGCAGCACGATTTACCGCTGGCAAGTAAGCGTTGGCGGTGGCCCTTGGGCTGACCTGGCCAATGGTATTCCTTATGGCGGTGCAGGTACCAATCAATTGACGATAACAAATGTGGCTGGTCTGCACGGCAACTGCTACCGACTCTCCGCAAGGACTAGTACTTGTAACAAGATTTTCGGTACATCTGCTTGTTTGACCGTAGAAGGTCCAATCACCGTAGCGGCTCAGCCAGTTACCGTTGACCTTTGCTCTGGCGATGGCACTTCTTTTACCTCTACTGCAAACGTAGGTACAGCGGGCACGCTTACTTACCAGTGGCAGTTGCTCAACAACTCGAATGCTTGGGAAGATATTACTGGTGCAAGTGATGGAAGCGTTTACACTAACTTCACTACCACAACCTTGAACGTCAGCAACGTGGCTGGCCTTTACAACCGCTGCTATCGCTTGGCGTTCAGCACAGGCACTTGCCTCCTGGTATTCAGTGATCCTGCTTGTATGAACATTGACGGCCCATTGTCCATTACAGCTCACCCAGATGACATCGTACAGTGTTCTGGCGAAGGGGTGATTTTCGGTGCAAAAGCGGCTTCGGCTTCTTTGGAAACCAATAATACTGGCCTTATCCAGTACCAATGGCAGTGTACTTCCACGGATACAGTTACAGGCTGGAAGGACATTGTCAATGACACTTTGTACAATGGTTCTCAGACAGATACCATGAGTATCACCTATACTTCTGGTTTGGACGGTAACCACTACCGTATGAAGATTTGGACGGACAATTGCGACACGGTTTTCTCTTATGCAGCATTGCTGGATGTAGAAGGCCCAATGTATGTAACCCAAGAGCCTTTAAGCATTTCAGAATGTGCTGGTTCTGGCGTCACTTTCCAGTCAACAGTTGGGTTGGATAATGGTGACCCGCTCACACTTATTTATCAGTGGGAAGTTTCAGCGTATAATACTGGAACAATGCTTTATGGTCCTTATACCAATGTAGTGGATGGAGGCGTATTCAGTGGTGCAACCACCACGACACTTTCTATCAGTGACGTGGCCGGTATGTACAACTACCGCTATCGGTTACGCTACCGCACACCTAATTGTGATGCGCAGTGGTCAAACTATGCAACCTTGACAGTGGAAGGTCCGATAGATTTTAATGTTGGCGGACATCCTGACGATGTAGTGGAATGCTCTGGCAACCCAGTAGTTTTCAATGTGGTGACTACCAACAACAACCCTTCCGTTGCAATAGCTTACCAATGGCAGATATTGTTTGCTGGATTGGATTCAACGGTAGCACTCAACTGGGTTAACCTGAATAACGGCACCTTCTATAACGGTAGCAAGACCTCAACTTTGAGCATCTCAAACGTTGCGGGCTTCAACGGTCACCGTTACCGAGTTTTGATTCAGACTCCAAACTGTTCTTCTGCAGCTTCTTACTCAGCACTGTTGACAGTAGAAGGCCCACTCAGCTTCACCGACCATCCAGATGACATCACGCAGTGCTCTGGTGAAGGTGTAACTTTCACGGCTGCCTCAGAAATTGCCTTGGGCAATGCGGGTACTATGACTTACCAGTGGCAGTGGTCTGATAACGCATCCTGTGTCAACTACAGCAATATCACAGCAGCAGGTGTAAATGGATTCTCTGGTTGGAATACACCAACGCTTACTGTGGGCAACGTGGCTGGTATCAATGGTCGTTGCTTCCGCTTAGGCGTGAGAACTGGAGAGTGTAATTATATCTACTCTTTGACCGCTAAACTGACCGTCGAAGGCCCATTGACCATCACGGGTCAGCCTATTGACTATACCAACTGTTCGGACAAAGAAGCATTCTTCTATTCACAAATAAACAATCCTGCTGTTGGTGGTCAAGATGCAGTGCTTAAACAGTGGCAATGGAGTAACGATGGAGGTAATACTTGGTCGAACATTGTACAATTGGTCAACGTCGTTGGATCTGATACTATTAATATTGGTGGCTACGATAGTGATACAATCTTTATCGCTCCAATCAAAGGCTTGAACGGATACATGTTCCGGAATATCTTCTGGACAGAAACCTGTAACCGTGACACGACCAACGCAGCTACCCTGACGGTTGAAGGCCCAGTGACTTTCACGATTCAGCCAGAAGATGTTCAGACTTGCTTTGGTGACACTGTACGTTACAATATTGCCATTGACAACTCAACTGGTGAAGGCGTAGTTCAGTACCAGTGGCAGAGATTTGTAAGTGGGTCTTGGACGGATTTGACCAATTCAGCACCATTTTCTGGTGCCACTACCCAGCAGTTGACGATTTCGCCAAACTACACGAACTTGTACAATGCGAAGTTCCGTTGCAAAGTGAAAACTGCGAATTGTGATTGGGAGTTCAGTGACCTCGCCAACCTCTTCTTGGAAGGCCCCGTTACTTTCGACCTACAGCCAATTGATGCGAGCGTTTGCTCCAACAAGCCACACTTGTTCAATACTACCATTACCAACCCTGGTTACGGCCAGATGACGTTCCGCTGGTGGTACAAGAAGCCAAGTGGTGCTTGGACGGCATTCCCGTCAAACATTGGCAACCTTGACGATGCGCCGCTCAGCGTTGTGAACCCTACGGACGCAGATCCAAAATGGCAGGGTGCTTATGGCCAGGATTTGAACTTGACCAATGTTGACGGTCTCAACGGCTGGCAGTTCCGCCTCCAGGTAATCATGCCGAATTGTGGTGATGTCACCAATGAAGTAACGCTCACGGTACGTGACAAGTGCCTCTCTGGTGATTGTGACCTTGACAACGACGGCCTCATCAACGACCTTGACCTTGATGATGACAACGACCAATTGGCTGACTACTGGGAGGCTTGGATGACTACCAACAACGTCCAGGTATCTACCACGGACTTTGCTGGAACCGGCCCTTGGTACTACACGAACTTTGGAGTTGTTGTTCCATCTCCAGCTACACCAGTGCTTCCGAACGCATACATCAGCTACGACCGCTGCTTGGTGGATACGGACAATGATGGTGTTTTTGATAACCAAGAAGATCCGGACGGTGACAACATCAACAACGGCGAGGAGACAGATGGTGACATCGTTTTCGATGGTAACCCACTCGATCCTTGTAGTCCAGTACTTGGCCCAACTTGTATCGGTATCAACTTGGCGATAAAGGTAGGCTTGCAGGGTGCACATATCGGTGTTCCAAACAGCGATACACTCATGCGTGCTTCATTGCACAAATATGGCAATCCAAGCCAACAGTTGATACCTACAAAAGAACCTTATACTGCTATTACCAATTCATTCCTGCACAACGGACCAGATGGTGGCGGCACCGAGGTTGTTACTGACTCAACTACCATATTCGGGGTAGATAACAAGGATGCAATCGTTGACTGGGTATTCGTAGAGCTTCGCAGCTCCACTTCCCTTGACAGTGTTGCCACTACCCGTGCAGGTCTTTTGCAGCGTGACGGTGATGTGGTAGACTTGGATGGCGTAAGCAACTTGCGATTCCCGAATGCATCTGCAAATACCTACTACGTATCTGTTCGTCACAGGAACCACCTTGGTGTAATGACCGGGGAAGCCCTTGACCTCAGCCCGGCTTTGCAGGAAATTGACTTTACCGACCCATCTTTCATCACCAACGGTACTTATCCGCAGGTTCAACTTGGCAACAGGATGTACATGTGGTGTGGTGACTTGAACTCTGATGGTCGCACGGTTTACCAAGGTCCAGGCAATGACATTCTCAAATTGTTCATTACTGTGCTTTACGACTCAAATAATACTACACAGCTGGCTAACTTTATCAACCAAGGCTACAGGGAATCTGACATTAACTTGGATGGTAGGTCTATCTACCAAGGACCTAACAACGACAGGTCAATGTTGCTGCTCAATGCGATTCTGAGTCACCCAGCGAACAATACATTGATTTCTAACTTCGTGATTTTGGAAATGTTGCCATAATGTGGACTAAATGTGGGTGCGGCGGATGAGGCAACAGTCATGATGTTGCACCCACATCTCTTTTAAACTAAAAAATTAGAACCTTATTAAATGCCAAAGGCCGTCCTTGAAAAAGGGCGGCCTTTTTTTTATTGCTGAATTGTTTTATTGTTGTCGTTATACGGGCAACAATAAAACAATTCAGCAATAAATTAATACGCTCCAAAATACCGACGCATGAACCACTCCAAACTCAACATGGCCAAAATCAAGAAGAAAATCCACTTTAAATTGATGACCGAACGGGTGCTGGTGGAAGTAAAAATCACAGGCTTAATATCACGTGCCAGCAATGAATCGCCTAATGTTTGCAATTGGTTTTGGTAAAAAACCGAACCGCCATATTCGCTGCTCAAACGCCGAAGCATGGCGTGGTCAGCCGTCGTTTCATACAGCTCCAACTGGATGGGCTGCACACTGAACTGCCCATCGAAGCTGAGGTTTTGGCCATTGAAGGAAGTATTTCCCTTAAAACGGTAATTGCCCACTGGAAAAACGCCAGCATTCAAATTGTAGCCCTTCGTCGTCTTGTTGAACGTGTAGTTGAACTCCTTTCTGTCGGCATTCGTAATGGTCAAACGCACATCGGGTTCGTTCACCAGTTCAAAGCTTTCGTTGTAAAGTTCGGCGTCAAAAATGACCGGTTCGTTTTCGTTGAAAATATTTTTGCTGGTCGAAATGCGGAAGCGTCGCTTGTCCGATTTCACTGCCACATACTGGAAATTCTTGCCAATCAGTTCACTGAAAATATCGTGGTTCTGGTGCTGCAAATAATCGAAAAGCCGCCAGCGCCACAACCCCTCCGCTGTCAGCACGGCCAGTTTCACGCCATTGTCTTCGCCAAAAAGCAGGAGTGGGTACTTGGTATCCACCTTTCCAATCCGTTGATAAAGAAGAATTTGCGCATCGCCCCGTGCCTGAAAATCGCCAAACGGAGCCGTCACTGGATTGAAATTTGGCAAATCCCTGCGCAGGTTTTCATCAATGGTGAACAAGCTGAAATTTGGGTTGAAAACCCCGGTCACATCGTTTGAATTCTGCTGATTGCTCTGGATGGTGATGAGCGGCTGCACCTGGTTGAACCGGGTGATATTCGTCTGCGACCCCACGATGAACATGCGGGGTATCTTTTTTTGGTTCAAAATATTGAGCACCGCCGAGGCGTCATTTTTACCGCTGGGCAAATTGTGCAACACCACAAAATCAAAATCGCCCACGTTCACTTTCAGTTCGTTGATGTAACCGATCGTGATTTGGTAGTTTTTGTTCACTTCCAAGGTCTGCTTCAGCGCCGAGATGTCGGGGTGGGGGGAGTTTGCCACGATGAGCAGTTTCTGCCGGGCATCCAGCACATCCACGAAAAATTCCCGGCTGTTGTTCGCCACCGATTTTTCACCGCTGACCTGCGAAAGCGAAATCTGATAGCGCTGAACCCCAGCTTCTTTGGCTTCCAGCACTACTTCACGGGTCGTGAAAAAATCAGGGCTGTTGATGTTCAGCGGGATGGTTTGCAGGTTCCGCACCTCGTTGCCATCCAGTTTCGAGATGACGATATTCGTGTTTGCGCCAGCGCAGTTCCTCGCCGACACGTCCATTTGCACGCTGAACTTGTCGCCGAGGTAGGCGATTTTATTGTGAAACACCCGTTTCAGCACCAAATCCTTTTTTGCCGTGGTATCTCCCAGTGCTACCGAATAAACGGGGGAATTTAGTTTTGAGCCAGCGTAAAGTGGATTGCTGCCTTCGTTGTAAATTCCGTCGGTGGCGAGCACCACAGCGCCGAGGTTTTGGTTGCCGTACAGGTCGGTCACCTCCTTCATCACGTTGGAAATATTGGATATTTTGTCGTTCATCTCGAATTTCACGCCCTCCCGCACTTCGCTTCCGAAGCTGTATTCCCTTACCTCGTATTTCTTGGCAAGTTCATCTTTTAGCTTGTTCCAACTGGCCTTGTAGGTTTCCAGCGCCTCGCCCGCCAGCACCGTCCCGACCGATTCGGACTCGTCTTGCGCCAGCACCACCACTGGTTTTTTGGTCTCTGTCAAAATGGATTTTATCAGCGGCTGTAGCAGCAGAATAGCCAGCAATGTGGCTGACAGGAAACGCAGTACGCCAAGGATTTTGTGGAGTTTTGGGTGTTGCTCCGCAAAGGTTTTGTCCCGGAAATAAAGCGTCAGCGCATAGCCGAGGCCAAGGGCAACACAGAGAAACAGGTACCAGACGGGATATTGAAGGCTAATATTTTGCATGTCGTTTACGTGATGCGAGGTGTTTTTGGGTTGTGAAACGGAGGGCAAATTTCATAAAACTGATGGCAATTTTTGAAATTACTTCCATTTGCCATGTTTCATCATCGGCCAACACCAAACAGAAAAGAACGGCAGAAGGTTAAGGTCGTTGCTTTTTTTGCAAAGTTTTTACAGCTTATCTTTTCATTTGCAACATTCGGCCTGCAATTCGCATTTAAATAGCTGCGTTTTAGCTTGCGAAAACTTAGTTCGCACCATTTTGAAAATTCTTTGTCATTCATCAGCCAGCCATTCTCTCTTGGCAGCCAATTTTTTATCATGAAAAAAATCCTTGTTTCCCTTGCTTTTTCATTGCTCGTTATCTCGAAAATGAGCGCTTCTTTCATCCTGCTTCCCATGGACAATGAGCAGAAGAATCACCTCAAGGCTTATGGCATCACGTACTGGGTCATCAGCAACAACGTGGAAGCCTGGTGGCTGCTCAACTACCGGGGCGGGAGTTTTGCTTTTCCCTACACCACCATTTTTGAAAAAGAATGCAAGACCCGGGGCGTCAGTTACGAGGTGATTCCAGATGGTTCATTCAACAATATTTTGGGAGAAATAGGCCAGCCGGAGGTGAACATGGACGCCGTTAAATTGGAAAAAGCACCTAAAATTGCCGTTTACACGCCGACCGAAGCCTTCAAAAGCCAGCGTGGCGACGATATCCAGCCTTGGGACGATGCCGTGACTCTCGTTTTGACTTACGCTGAAATTCCCTTCGATAAAATTTACGACGATGAAGTCTTGGCTGATAAATTGACGGAATACGACTGGCTGCACCTCCACCACGAGGATTTCACGGGGCAGTACGGCAAGTTTTACGCTGGCTACCATACGCAGGAATGGTACCGGGAAAACCAGCGATTGACTGAGGCAATTGCTACAAAGCATGGCTTTCAGAAAGTCTCGCAGCTAAAATTGGCTGTTGCGAAGCGCATAAAAGAATACGTGGCGGGCGGTGGATTCATGTTCGCAATGTGCTCTGCAACAGATACTTATGACCTCGCCCTTGCTGCCGATGGTTTGGATATTTGCGATAAATATTACGACGGTGATGCACCAGACCCGACCGCCAATTCCAAACTGGATTTCAGCAAAACCTTTGCCTTCAAGGATTTTGAGTTGGTGATGAACCCGCTGGAATACGAGCACTCTAACATTGACAGCCACTACGGGCGCACCATTGACCCAGAGCAGGACTACTTCACGCTCTTCGATTTTTCAGCGAAATGGGACCCGATTCCCACCATGCTCACGCAGTGCCAAACCCGCACCGTTAAAGGTTTTATGGGTCAGTCCACCGCTTTTCAAAAGCAATACATCAAATCAAACGTGCTGGTTTTGGGTGAAACGAAGCCGATGAAGGAAGCCCGTTACATCCACAGCCCCTACGGGCAGGGCTTTTTCACTTTCTACGGCGGCCACGACCCTGAAGACTACCGCCACTATGTGCAAGACCCCGACACTGACCTCAATTTGCATCCAAATTCACCCGGTTATCGGCTCATTTTGAACAATGTTTTGTTCCCGGCGGCGAGGAAGAAGGAGCGGAAGACGT
>JBGSWN010000254.1:0-8740 GCA_041752395.1 Saprospiraceae bacterium
ATCTTTTTCATAAAGGTCACAGACCTTGTAGCATATTGAAATCAAGAGTTCTTCCCAGTCCAGCATAGTGCAGTGTTTTGTTCTTACTGCAATATCGCTGACTGGGAGGTTTTATTCACCTTGAACCCGTTATTCGCATCAATACCTACTTTTTAGTAAATAGATATTGTTTCGGGCAAAAATAGGGCATTGCGCCAGCCTCAACTAAAAATCGAAGCATCTAAATTCAGCCAATCCACCGTATTTTTCCAAAAAATCTTCTCCACTACCACCTGCGGCAAATCGGAGTCTTCTATGAACTTCCCAATCTCCAAATCACCGAGCGGGAAGGGGTAGTCCGAGCCAAGTGTCACCTTGTCCTCGCCGACCGTGTCCAGCACGTATTTCAGCATGGGCAGGTCGTGGGTGATGCCGTCCACCCAGAATTTGCCGAGGTACTCACGGGGGTTCACGGGATTGTCCAGCGCCACGAGGTCGGGCCGACAATTAAAGCCATGCTCGATGCGGCCGATGGTCGGCAAGAACGAGCCGCCCGCATGGGCAAAGCAACAGCGCAGCCTCGGCAGTTTTTCAAATACCCCACTGAAAATCATGGAGCAGATGGCCCGGCTCGTCTCGGCGGGCATTCCCACCAGCCACGGCAGCCAGTATTTCTGCATTTGGGCTTGCCCCATCATATTCCAAGGATGCACGAAGAGCGCCATTCCCAGCGCTTCGAAAGCCTCGAAAATGGGCAGGAACTGCGGCTCGCCAAGGTTCAGGTCATTGATATTCGAGCCAATCTGTACGCCCACCAGCCCGATTTCTTTGCATCGTTGCAACTCTTGGATAGCCAGTTCGGTATCCTGCATGGGCAGGGTGCCGAGGCCGATGTAGTGGCGTGGTTTTTCTGCCACCAGTTCGGCGATATGGTCGTTGAGGAAGCGAGAAATATCGTGCGTGTCGGCAGGCTTGGCCCAATAGCTGAACAGCACGGGGATGGTGCAGACCACCTGCACCTGCGTGCCGTGCGTGGCATATTCCTCGATGCGCAGTTCGGCGTCCCAGCAGTTTTGTTCCACCCTTCGGAAAAAGGTCGAGCCCTTCATCATGTCGGCGTGCCCGTCCCCCCGACCTTGGTCGGGGCTATCGGGATTGTGCTCCAAATGGATGAAGCCGTCGTAGCCGAACTTGTCCGCCCAGCGGGGCAGGTGGGCGGGCATGAGGTGGGTGTGCATGTCTATTTTGAGCATAAAAATGGGTTTGCGGCAAAACTATCTATTTCCATTTGGCTTCAATATTATTTTTATTCTAAAATAGCTGCCAGAAAACTTTCCCAACTTTTTCAAAAACCTTCCCACTTCGTTTGCAAACTACCCCAAAAGTGTATCTTTGCGCCGATTTTCGGGAGGGGGCTTCCCTTGAAATGGAAACTTCTCCCCCGTCAAACTAAAAACTTGCCTTTTTTATGAAAAATATCGGCCATATCAAGCAAATCATCGGAGCCGTCGTGGACGTGAGCTTCGCTGGTGAAGGCGCCAAGCTCCCAGAAATCCTCAGCGCCCTCGAAGTGACCCGCCACAATGGCGAAAAACTCGTGCTCGAAGCACAGCGTCACCTCGGCGAGGACAGCGTCCGTACCATTGCCATGGACTCCACCGACGGTTTGACCCGTGGGATGGAAGTCGTAGATACTGGAATGCCTATCTCCATGCCCGTTGGCGAAGCCATCAAAGGCCGCTTGTTCAACGTGGTGGGTGAGGCGATTGACGGTATCGGCGCAGTTTCACGTGATAAGCAGTACGCTATCCACCGCCGTCCACCTACTTATGAGGAGCTTTCTGTGGAAAAGGAAGTGCTTTACACGGGTATCAAGGTGATTGACCTTATTGAGCCATACATGAAGGGCGGTAAAATTGGTCTCTTCGGCGGTGCAGGTGTGGGCAAAACCGTATTGATTCAAGAGTTGATCAACAATATCGCCAAGGCGTACGCTGGTATTTCGGTGTTCGCAGGGGTGGGCGAGCGTACCCGTGAGGGCAATGACCTCATGCGGGAGATGCTCGAATCCGGCATCATTGACTACGGCAAAGAGTTCATGCACAGCATGGAAGAAGGCGGCTGGGACCTATCGAAGGTGGACATGGAAAGCCTCAAAAACTCCAAAGCGACTTTCGTTTTTGGTCAAATGAACGAGCCGCCGGGAGCACGTGCACGGGTGGCCCTTTCTGGTCTGACCGTCGCTGAGTACTACCGTGACGGCGACCTCAACGACCCAACTGGCGGTCGTGATATCCTTTTTTTCATTGACAATATCTTCCGCTTTACGCAAGCAGGTTCTGAGATGTCGGCTCTTTTGGGTCGTATGCCATCTGCCGTGGGTTACCAGCCAACGCTGGCCACCGAGATGGGCCTCATGCAGGAGCGGATTACTTCTACGAAGCGTGGTTCCATCACTTCGGTACAGGCCGTTTACGTACCTGCCGATGACTTGACTGACCCTGCTCCCGCTACAACTTTTGCCCACTTGGACGCCACGACGGTATTGAGCCGGAAGATTGCGTCGCTGGGTATCTACCCATCGGTGGATCCGCTCGACTCGACCAGCCGTATCCTCGACCCGAACATCATTGGTGCGGAACACTACAACTGTGCACAGAAGGTAAAGCTCATCCTTCAGCGCTACAATGAGCTCCTCGACATCATCGCCATCCTTGGTATGGATGAGCTTTCGGAGGAGGACAAACTCGTGGTAACACGTGCCCGCCGGGTACAGCGCTTCCTTTCTCAGCCGTTCCACGTGGCCGAGCAGTTCACCGGTACCCCAGGCGTTCTCGTTCCAATCGAAGAAACCATCCGTGGCTTCAACATGATTATGGACGGTGAAATGGACCAGTACCCAGAGGCTGCCTTCATGTTGAAAGGTTCTATTGACGACGTAATCGAGGCTGGCAAGAAATTGCTGGCGGAAACGAAATAGTGATTGGTGACTGGTGATTGGTGATTGGGTAATGCCCGCACCAATCACTAATCACTAATCTCCAATCACCAAAAGAGATGAATATTACCATCTTAACTCCCGATAAAGAGATTTTCAATGGCGCTGTGGTATCTGTGAAGGTGCCAGGTTCGCTGGGTGAGTTTCAGGTTATGAAAAATCACGCACCGATCGTTTCTGCACTCAATGCAGGTAAGGTAACAGTGGTGACTGCGGCAGGTTCGTATCGTTTTTATGATGCAGACTCAAGCACTATCATGACGGAAACGCAGGCGGGCAAGACGCTGGAATTCCAGATTGGCGGCGGCTTTATCGAAGTATTGAACAATGAAATTTCCCTGCTGGCCAGGGGCGTGAAGAAATAGTTTTATTTTTATTTCGCTGTTGTTTAAGGGAAGGGTTCACAAAACTTTTCCCTTTTTCTTTTTCAGCGAAACCCATTGAATTTCGGCAAGTTGCATTAACTGCCAACTGCTCCCGAGTACTCGGGACCAACTGCCAACTACAGCTGCTTATCCACCTCGCTCAATTCCTCCACTTTAAACTCCCCAAACCAATCCCGCAATTTCAACCTCGCTTGGATGCGCACCTCGTCATTCACATAGGCGGCGATAGTCACGAGGCCAAAGCTCAGTACGCCGAGGTCGTCGGTGTAGCCGATGATGGGCGTCAGGTCGGGTAGGGCATCGAAGGGCATGATGAAATAGCCGAGCACCCCGATGATGATGCGCTTCGCCCAAATGGGTGTGTCCTTCCGGCGGTAGGAGTAGAACAGCAACAGCACGCTGTACACCACCTTCAACCCGGCTTGTTTGGCGAAGTTTTTTATTTTATCCAACAACTGGTTCTCGGTGAACAGGTTGGCGTATTTTTCAAAAGGATTTTTCATTGAAAATTATGGTTGGGAACGATGAAGATATAACGTCGGCACATCGTCGGGGAGGTTTGAAACCTCCCCGACGTTTCAAGCAGGAAAATTTCGAAGTTATTTTTTCATTGTTAATTACACGGTTTCTCCCATTGCTTTCAGCAACAGCTCGTACACCTGCACCCGCTTTCGGTTGAGGCCGAATGAACCTGTTTTTAAAAGTGTGTAAATAAAATAGGACATTCCAATCAAAAAAATGGTGATGGTCAGGGAACTGAACCCGGTCTTGAACAGCGCCACAGAATAAGCCACAAACCAAATCGGGCCTACCCACTTGTCCCGTGTCATCAGGGATTGGCAATGCTCGGTTTGCGCTCGCAACCAATCGGCGGTGATTTCCTGCTCCCGCAATTTGGCCTGCTCTTTTGCTGGCAGCGTACTAATAATGCTTTCGAATGCTGTGGGTTGCAATTTTTTACCCATTTCAAGTTTTTGTTTTTGTAAAATAGATGGAATGCCGATTTGGCGGGATGAAATTACGAATTCCGTCGGGACGTGCCCGTTTTTTGCGGAGCATCAAAATCAAGCCTGCTCCGCTTTTGGTTCATCCGTCTCCAGTTCCACGGTATCCAAATGCCCGGTGAACCGGAACAGGAAGCCAAAGGCAAGGCCCATTGCGAAGCCACCAATATGCGCCCACCATGCCACGCCGCCGCCTGTTTGGCTGGCTTGAGCGGCTGTGCCATACGACCATTGTTGAACGATCCAAAGCCCAAGGAAAACCCAAGCGGTGATGCGGAAAGGGAAAACTAGGAACAGCATTTTTATCCGGGAAGTGGGGAACATGACGAGGTAGGCACCCATCACCGCTGAGATTGCCCCGCTCGCTCCGACCATTGGCGTCTCGCTTCCCAGGTTGAAATAGATATGTGAAAACACGGCCACGAAGCCGCCAAAAAGGTAAAAGAGCAGGAATTTCAGGTTGCCAACGGTGGCCTCGATATTGTCGGCGAAGACCCAAAGGAAGAGCATATTGCCGATGAGGTGCCACCAATCGGCATGGACGAACATGCTGGTGACGAGGGTGAAAAGGTCTTGCCCGCTGGTGATTTCGGTTGGGATGGCGCCAAAGTACAAGTCGAATGCCTCCTGCTGCTCCCAATTCAAGCTAATTTTATACAGGAAAAATGCGATGTTCAGCAAGATGAAGCTGTAGCTGAACCAAGGAGTGTAACCGCCTTTTACTTGATCGTCGCCGATAGGAAAAATCATGGTGCGAAGATTTGAGGATTCGAGGATTTGAGCGGGGCCGTGGTCAAATCCTCGAATCCTCAAATCTTCAAATCCTCCTATTAAAGGTCCCAGAACGAGCGAGGACGGTTATAGACTTTAATGGTATCGGAAATGGTTTGAATGAAATACCAAATCACCACGCCTGCCACAGGTAGGTAGGCAAAATCACCGACAAAGTGCATCCAAATGGGCAGGCTGACTGCCAGCACGATGGATGTCTTCACGTAGTTCATCCGCTTGATGTGGCGGTACACATAAAACAAGTGGAAGGCGCTGGCCAATTGCCAGATGCCCAGCACGACCAACATAACATTGGTGGTGGCAACGCCGGATGCGAAGCAAGCCAGCATCACAATGGCCACTATCAGCAGCGCTTGACCTAGCAGGTCTATTTTCATCCTGAATTTTGAAATCATAGTAGGAATAGACTACAGATTTTAGACATTAGACGTTAGACTTGGGATAACTTTGCTGTCTAATGTCTATCATCATCTCAAGCAAAGTTAAGACAATGCCAATAACTCCCGAACTCGTTTCTGAACTGATACGCAAACGAAGGTCTATTTTTCCGAAAACCTACAACCAAAAGCCCATCACGAAGGCCATCCTTGAGGAAATCCTCGAAAATGCCAACTGGGCACCTACCCACCGCATGACCGAACCATGGCGTTTCAAGGTGCTGACTGGTGCGGCGCTTGAGCGGTTGGGGGACTACCTCAGCGACTTTTACAGAAACAACACACCGGAAGAACAGTTTTCGGAGGCGAAGTTTACGAAGTCAAAAGAAAACCCAAGCCGCTCCGCCAGCGTCATCGCCATCTGTATGAAACGGGACGCAGAGGAGCGAGTGCCGGAGTGGGAGGAGATGGCCGCAGTGGCCTGTGCCGTGCAAAATATGTGGCTTACCTGCACTGCTCACCAAATCGGCAGCTACTGGAGCACCCCGAAAGCTGCGCTCGAAGCAGATGCATTTTTAGGTTTGGAAGCGGGGGAAAGCTGCCTCGGCCTGTTCTACATGGGCTACCACGACCTGCCTGAACTGCCTGGCAAGCGCTCACACATTTCAGAAAAGACAACTTGGATTGGTGCTTAAAACCACAGTATTGACGAGGCTTTCAGAAACATTCCAACTGACGCTTGGCCACGATTTCAAGCAACGGGCTTTTGATTGGGCAGCCAGTTTCGAGGTGGCCTGCTACCTTGATAGCAACGGCTACCAAGGCGTCATCGGCGGCGAGCGCGACTGCTTGCTGGCGGTGGGTGTTGCTTCGCAAATCTGTCTCACCAATGAACAAGGCGCTTTTGATGCCTTGAAAACTTTTGTGGACGAAAAACAGGACTGGCTCTTCGGCTGCCTGACCTACGACCTGAAAAATGATGTGGAGCCTCGCTTGGCCTCCCATAATTTTGATGGAATCTGCTTCCCACCACTTCATTTTTTCCAGCCGGAGGTGGTTGTCGAAATTTCTCAATCGACTACCAGTATTCACAGCCTAGGACAATCGCCCAATGATATTTATGAAAAAATTCTAACCACAACTAGGCCCAACCAATCACTAATCACCAATCACCAATCACCAATTCTTCCCCGCATTTCCCGTTCCGCCTACCTCGACACCGTGCATACCATCCGCCAGCACATCCTTCGGGGCGATATTTACGAGATGAATTTTTGCCAGGAGTTTTTTGCGGAGCAATACCAACTCGATGCCGCTTCGTCTTTTCGCAAGCTGAATGGCCTAGGCAAAGCGCCGTTTTCCACCTACTACCGCCTGCACGACCGCCACCTGCTTTGCGCCAGCCCAGAAAGGTTTTTGAAAAAAACAGGTCAAAAACTGATTTCCCAGCCCATCAAAGGCACCATGCGCCGGGGCCGAACCGCCGAAGAGGATGCCGCATTGCGCCAGCAACTCTACCAAAGCCCGAAGGACCGCTCCGAGAACGTGATGATAGTGGACTTGGTGCGGAACGACCTCGCCCGCTCCTGTCGGGCAGGCTCGGTGGAGGTGGAAGAGCTGTTCGGGGTGTACCAATTCGAGCAGGTTTTTCAGTTGATTTCGACGGTGACTGGCGAACTGGAAACGGGCGTTCATCCCGTGGAGGCCATTCGCCGGGCCTTCCCGATGGGCTCGATGACCGGAGCGCCCAAAGTGCGCAGCATGGAGTTGATTGAGGGGTATGAAAAAACGAAGCGGGGACTGTATTCCGGGGCGGTGGGCTACTTCACGCCGCAGGGCGATTTCGACTTTAATGTGGTGATTCGCAGCATTTTTTACAACGCAGCCGACCAGTATCTTTCCTTCCAAGCTGGGGGTGCCATCGTCTATGATTCGGTGCCGGAACTGGAGTACGAAGAGTGCCTTCTCAAGGCGCAGGGAATGTTCAAAGTGCTTGCTTGATATTTTTATTACTTTATATGAGTGTTTTGGCAAGGTAATTGTCTAAGTAATCAATGTAAGTAGTTGACGCAGATTCAGTGTTTTACGCAAGTTGATTTTTGTTAAGATTTGCGCCCATCCAAATTCGAAATTTACTGATATTCAATTCGTCCCATGCAACATTTGTACATTCAATGTAAAAATCCGTCAGCGCAGCACTGCTGTGTTGAGAGGGTTGCATGGGGTCGTCCTTCCCTTCCGTAAGAACTTCCCTTTCAGCCTTCCAGGTTTTTCAGATACTATTTCCTTTTCATCTCAAAAACGGTTTAGGCTATGATTATCTTTCAATTAGCAATCGGAGCATTCTTTCTTGGTGGTGGCGTTATCACGTTGACCAACTGGCTGTCTGAAAGGCTGGACAAGAAGGGAGTTAGGGCTTAAGATTTTAAGGGTTCGAGTTGTCAACACATTCAAACCCTCAAATTCCCAACCACCTCAAAAGCACACCCCCACGACACGGTGTACCCGCCACCTCCATGACCATAGTTATGGATGATGTTGGTGGCCGACTCTCGCTCCAATCGAATCGTCGTTCTACCGGGCCGCAGGCCCACCGACACCGACTTCACTACCGCCGTTGCTAGAGCTGGTACCAAGTTCGAGCAGCGCCGCAGAATTCCCACAGCATCTTCTTCACTTAGACTTTCAACGTCAATGGTCATTTGCGCCGTGCCTCCGAGCACGGTGCAATCTTTTCTCGGAAAAATATACGCCAGCGCATTCGGCCCGTCGTCATCGGAGAGGTAGGGGATGTCAGGCTGGTTTTCCACCTTCAATATCTGTCCACGAATAGGAAACACGTCCTTGTCGCCGGTGAGTTTGCCTGCGGCAAGGCCCGTGCAGTTCACTAGCCAGTCGGCTTCGGCGGCCATCTCTGCGAGGTTTTTTACTTCGAAAACGGTCAGTTTCCCACTATTTTCAAGGAATCTTTTTTGTAAAAAAGGCAAGTAAATCGGCGGCTCAATCATCGGCACATGGGCCACGAAGCCGTATTCATACCCCACGGGCAAATCACTTGCGCCAGCTTTCCAAAACTTACCTTCTGGCACGGCATCCACCCAATTTGGCAAATCTGGCTTCATGGCCAAGGTGAGCAGGTCAACCATCGAAACGCCGGTCGAAGCATCCGCTGCCATTTTTTCAAAAACATCGTAACTGGTTCTA
>JBGSWN010000255.1:0-6410 GCA_041752395.1 Saprospiraceae bacterium
ACAGCGCCGCCCTCGCCGCTTTGCGAAGGAGAGACAACGACGCTCACTGCGCCAGCAGGTGGCATCAGTTGGATTTGGTCTGATAATTCGGTTGTAAACAATATAACCGTCTCTACATCAGGGGTTTACACTGTCACGCTGACCGATGCAACGGGATGCACTTATGCCCCGCCGCCCGCCGTGGTGGATGTTTTTGGCGAGCCGAACGGCATTATCAAGGCGGTGGAGTACAACGAGTTTGGGCAGCCAGTGGCCTTTTTTGAAAACAACTTCAATGTCTGCGCTGGCGAGGATGTGTTCCTTGTAATTCAGGGCAGCACGAACAACAGCTACCATTGGTCGAACGGCTCGACAGACGACCAAATCGAATTCAGCGAAGACAAGGGCAACCTACTGCCAGTGGGTACCCACAATTTCACGGTGACGGTAACGGACGTGACCACCGGCTGCACGGCTACCGAAGGTCCGTTCACGGTGACGGTGAACCCCGTGCCGACGGTGGCGATTACCAGTTCGCCTTCCGGTTTTATTTGTGAAAATACCACAGCCACGCTCAGTGTGACCGGCCCGAACGCTACTTACAACTACCAGTGGAACACAGGTGAGACGGGGACGAGCATCACGGTCGTTGCCGGAGGCACTTATTTTGCTACCGCAATCAACACCTTTGGCTGCAAGGGTTTGAGCAATGAAATTGACATCCACAACGCCCCGGACATTGACCTCGTGCCAGCAGGATGCCACACCCGTTGCCAGCCAGATACGATGTGCCTGCCCACTGTGCCAGACATTGCCAGCTACCAATGGCTCTTCAACGGCAGCCCGATTTCCGCTCCGAACGGCACAATGGCCAACCCGATTTTTGACCAAAGTGGTGAGTACAGCGTCGTGCTGACCGACATTTACGGCTGCACTTCGACCAGCGCATCGCTCACGCTCGACCTGTTCCCCGGCTTCGGGGACATCACGGGCGACGTGTATTTTGATGTGAACGGCAACGGCGTGATTGACGCTGGCGACACGCTGGTGAGCGGCATCAATATCTTTTTGAACGATGGTATGGTGAATCTTGATACCGTAACCAGCAGTATATCAACGGGTTATAATTTTGTGGACATCCTCTCGGCGGGCTACGACCTCTACCTCGACACGCTGAACTTGCCCGCTGGGTGGTCGGCAGTCTGGTCAAGCTCCAGCTTGACCCTCAGTGGCTGTGACGTGGAGGAGCAATTTGACTGGTTACTGTTTTCTGGTTGTACAGAGTTAACGGCCTGGGAAATGCTGACGGCCTGTCCTGGCGGCACTGCCAACTACGATGGTACTTCTGTGGCGGTTGGCACTTCGCAAGATTTCATCTTTATAAACTATCTCGGCTGCGACTCAGTGGTGACAGTGACGGTCGTGCCATTGGCCACTTCCGCTTCGAGCTTGAGTTTGGACGCTTGCCCCGGCACTTCTGTCCTCTACAATGGGCAAATGTTGGCGTCGGGAAGCACCACGGATGTTATACTCACCAACTACCTCGGATGCGACTCGGTGGTAACGGTGACGGTGAACCCGCTGCCAGCGCCGACTTCGAGCTTGGCGCTAACTGCCTGCCCCGGTAGTTTTGCCATGTACAATGGCACGATGATTCCGGCTGGCACGACGATGGATTTCCTTTTTGCCAGCAACCAAAACTGCGACTCCGTGGTGACGGTGACAGTGGCAGCGCTGCAAACCAGCACCTCGACGGTCAACCTGTCGGCTTGCGTTGGCTCGGTGGCGAACTACAACGGAACGATGATTCCGGCGGGCGCTTCACAAGATTTCACGCTGATAAACTGGCTCGGCTGCGACTCCGTGGTGACGGTGCAAGTGGCAGCACTGCAGCCAAGTGCTTCCGCGGTCAACCTCACTGCTTGCCCCGGCACGACTGCCGACTACAACGGGACGCCCGTTGCCGCAGGCAACTCAATGGATTTCACGCTGGCCAACTGGCTCGGCTGCGACTCGGTGGTGACGGTGAGCGTGGCGGCGTTGCCAGCTAGCATGTTGGTGGTTGACGGAATGGCTTGTGTGGGCAGTTTCTTTGATTACAACGGCAATCAAATTGCCGCAGGCACTTCGCAAACTTTTTATGAAATGAATACCTCGGGCTGCATGGATACGGTCATTGTAGGTGTAATGGAAGTGCCAGTCAGCGCCAGCAGCATTCAGTTGCCAGCCTGCCCCGGCTCGACGGTGACTTACGGCGGCATGACGCTTTCGGCGGGGGATGTGCAGGATTTTACTTTCACCAACTGGCTGAACTGCGACTCGGTGGTGACGGTGACGGTGTTCGCTGCGCAAAGCGACACGATGCTGTTAGCGCTGCAAGTTTGCGAAGGTGAAACGACCAGTTTCAATGGGCAAACGCTCTCGGCGGGCGAGCAGTTGGTTATTAATTTGCAAAACCAAGTGGGCTGCGACTCGGTCATTTTGGTGAGCGCAACTGCCTTGCCATCAGTGAGTTATGATTTGTCTGCTTCGCAAATTTGCTGGAATGCGCTGGACGGCAGCATTGCCGTAGGCAATATAAATGGCAGCACAGGGCCGTACCAGTTTTCGTTGAACGGCACGACTTTCCAAGCGGATACGCTGTTTGAAAACTTGTCGCCGGGCGAGTACACCGTGGCGGTTCAGGACGTGAACGGCTGCGTTTTTGAAGAAAATGTGAACATCACGTCCATCCCGCCCATCACGACGGAGGCGCAGGACGAGACATTGGTTTGTGGGGAAACGGTGATGCTCAGGCCGCTGGTGGTGAGCAGTTTGCCCGTCACTTGGCAGTGGTCGGACAGCACGGGCGTGATTTCCACAGCGGATGAACTGCAGGTGAGCACGCCCGGCCTGTATGTTTTCAATGTGACGAATGACTGCGAGACCATGTCTGGCAATATCAACGTGCAGGTGGCCCCGCTGAAACAGGCAAGGTTGATTTACCTGCCCAATTCCTTCTCCCCGAACGACGACGGCATCAATGACTGCTACCAAGGCTACGCTGACCCGGATGCGGAAATATTGAGCTACGAGCTGAAAATCTTCGACCGTTGGGGGACGTTGCTGTTTCAGACGGATAATATTCAAGGCTGCTGGGATGGATTGGAACGTGGCAGAAAGATGAACCCGACCGTCGTGGTTTATTGGTTGCGGATGCAGGTTCGGAATTGCGATGGGGTGGTGGTGGAGGTGTTCAGGAAGGGGGATGTGCATTTGGTCAAGTAGGTGGAAATATTATTTTCTGTTGACGATTTACGATTGGAGGCAATGCGTTGATTATCAATGCATTGCCCCTCAATCGTTAAAAGAAAAATAAGTTGGAATTTGCAGATTGAAACTCAGATTGAGCTAAAAAATTGCAATTTTGCAGCTTCGGAAAATGAAATTTAACGACTCGAAATTTGATAAAATTCTATGTCGTCCACCTTCCCTGAAATTAGCAAACTGTCAATTGCTGGCGCAATGCGGCCGCAGCTGCGAAGTTTCCTGCCCCGGCCAGTCAAGCTTGCCTACCGTATTTTTAAAAACAACCTACTTGATTTTCGAACGGGGACTTTCTACAAAATAGCTAAACCAAGTCACAGCGTAGCCAACATGCCTTATTCCGTGGAGGTTTCGCAGCCGATTGTGGCTAATGCTTGGCTAGCCAACAAGCAGCACAATTTTCGAGTGGCAGCCAGACAAGTCAACGCCGTCACTTTGCAACCTAGGCAGGTTTTTTCATTTTGGAAAACGATTGGCAATCCGACCGAAGGGAAGGGCTTTAAAAAAGGCCGCAACCTCGTAAATGGGCAGGTCAGTGAAACTTTTGGTGGTGGGCTTTGCCAGCTTTCGGGTATTATTTACCACACTTCGCTGGTGGCTGGGCTTGCTATCGTGGAGCGCCACAACCATTCGGTGGATTTGTACGCCAACGGCGAACCACGCTTTACGCCGCTCGGTGCCGATGCAACGGTGGCCTTTGGTTACAAGGATTTGCGGGTGGAGAATCCCTTCGATTTTGCCGTGCGGTTTGAGGTGGAGGTTTTTGGTGAAACACTGGTCTGTCGTTTGCGGAGCGAAAAATCAATTGTGGCGAACGATATTGAATTTCAAGCCGTGGTCAAACCAGGCTCGGTAGCGGTATCTACTGTGCTTCGATTGGGAGAAGAAGCGCATGAGCTTATTTGCCAGTCAAGCTATTTACTGCCGAATTGAACAATCCTTTTATCACGAAACATTTCGTCATCCGCTGCTATTTTGGTAGTGCGACACATCCACCCCTTCCAAGCCCATCAGCGCAATCCCGAAATCCCGAATCCGTACCACGATTGGCATCGCCATCAGTCCTTTTTCCGTGATGGAATACTCCGTTTTTGGTGGCACAACGGCATAAACTTTCCGCTCGATGAAACCGTCTGCTTCCAGTTCTCGCAGTTGGGTGGTGAGCATTTTGTCAGAGATGTGAGGGATGGCTTTTTTCAGTTCACTGTACCGGTAAACAGCGTCTTTCAGGCGCCAGAGGATGGGCATCTTCCAGGTGCCGCCGAGCCGGTCCATGGCAAATTCGACAGGGTTGTAATAGACTTTGTTGTTGTAAATGAAATCAGGCATGGCTGTAACTAATTGATAATCAGTATACTTTCCAAAAAGTTAGTATTGTACTAATTCGTCAGTATGTTGAGGAAGGTAGGTACTGCCCATAGTTTTGCCCCATCTTTTTAACCAAAAATTTTTCAACATGAATAAGTCACTCCTTCTTATTTTCATTTTTAGCTTGTTGTTTTTCAAAATGACTGCGCAACACAACGCCGGAAACAACGGTAAGGTGTTGATGATAGCCTCCAACCCCGCCGTCAGCCAGCAGACAGGCTGGCCGATAGGTGTTTGGTATGCCGAGTTGGCGCATCCATATTGGGTCTTTTCCGAGGCAGGTTACACGGTGGATGTCGCCAGCCCCGACGGCGGCGAAATCAAGTTCGACGGATTCAGCGACCCGGAAGATGCCAGTAAGTACGCCGCCTTCGACTACCTGTCACTCGGTTTCAAAAAAGACCCCGCCAAAATGGATTTGGTCAAAAACACGCTGAAGCTATCGGAGGTAAACCCCGATGACTACAAGGCCATTTTCGTTTGCGGTGGCCAAGGGCCGATGTACACGTTTTACGAAAACACGGCGTTGCACCAGTTTTTCGCTAATTTTTACCAAACCGGAAAGCCCACCGCCGCTATTTGCCACGGCACTTGCATTTTGCTGAAAACCAAATTGCCGAACGGCAAATACCTCGTGGATGGCAAGCGCTGGACAGGTTTTGCCTCTTCTGAAGAGCAGTACGCTGACGCTTATGTGGGCATGAAGATCCAGCCATTTCGCATCGAAGACGAAGCCCGCAAAATGCCGAACAGCCGTTTCGAGGTGGGTGCGCCGTTTTCGGCCTACGCAGTGCAGGACGGTAATCTCATCACTGGCCAACAACAAAACAGCGGACAAGCAGCGGCGGAACTTGTCGTTGCGGCGATGGAAAAGGACAAGGCCCGCTACCCAACCTACGTACTCGTGCATGGCGCTTGGGCCGATGAAAGTGCCTGGGGCTTTGTGCGAAACCAACTTGCTGTCCACAACAACGTGGTCGTCGTGAACCTGCCAGGACACGGCATTGACCTCGCTGCCCCGACCGCTGTTTCACTCAAAAGCTACGTGCAAGCGGTGGAAAAAGCGGTGAAAGCAGCGCCCGGTAAAGTGGTTTTGGTGGGGCACAGCATGGCTGGTATCGTGGTGTCGCAGGTAGCAGAGGACATGCCGGAAAAGATAGACCGGCTGATATACGTGTCTGCGTATCTGCCTAAAAATGGCGAAGATTTGCTGTCGCTCTCAAAACAAGATACCCAGAGCAAGGTCGGCACTGCACTGGAATTCAACGCCGATTACAGCGCAGCGACCATCAAAAAGGACGTCATCGTGCCAGCCGTCTGCGCCGATTGCCCGGAGTTTATGCAAGAGGCATTGGTGAAATACCACAAGGCTGAACCTGCCGGGCCGCTCGGGGAAAAGGTCACACTCACGGCTGGGCGTTTTGGCAGCGTGCCGAAATATTACATCCACACAACGGCTGACCGTGCGGTTGGCTACGAGCTTCAAAAGCAAATGGTAAAGGCAAATGGCAGTATCAAAAAAACCTTTGAAATGAATACTTCGCACCTGCCATTCGTGGTGCAGCCACAGCAGTTTTTGGAGACTTTGGCAAAATGCAAATAGCGGCCATGAAACGAAAAATCATCCTTTGGCTGCTGTTTTTGGCAGCAGCCAATTTTTCATTTGCCCAAAGCCTGGAAGTCATGGTGGGCGAAAACGGCGCTTTTGCGGACTTGCAATGGCTCAAGCCCTTCGACCAGCAATATCGTTGGACGCT
>JBGSWN010000256.1:0-2914 GCA_041752395.1 Saprospiraceae bacterium
GGTTGGATGAAAAGGTCAGCATTCAGTCAGCTTCCAAAGTGCGTTCGACAAAAGGTTTGTTGAAGCACGTCTTTGGAAGGCTTGTCTCTGCTCTTTTCATCCTGCTCAATTCACTTTGAACCCGTTATTCGCATTAATGGCGAATATTTCAGACCTATATAATTTGCAGCTCCGAAAGCTTGATGACATCAAGGCTGTAATGGTCGAGCAAAAGGACAGAGTTGTGGAGCTTCACGAGGAGATTCGGGGTGAAGCTTTGGCTACAACTGGATTGTCGTCGCTCAACACTACTAGTAAGACGGCAATTTGGAATTTATGGGCGTTTGTGACAGCCTGCTCGATTTGGTTGCATGAATTCCTATGGGTAAAGTACCGGTATTTCTTGGAAGAGGCTGCAAGGTTTGCGCAGCCTCACACTTCGTCCTGGTATTGGCGTCGAGCGCTTGAGTACCAACATGGTGACACTGTGATTGTGACAAATGGGGTCGTTGGATATGCGGCTATCAATAGCAGTCTTCAGATTGTGAAGGCTGCTGCCGTGAAGGAAGCGAATGGCGGCATTGTGGTAAAGGTTGCAAAATTGGTTTCAGGCTCATTTGCGCCACTTTCAGCGCCTGAGAAGGTTGGATTCGAGGCTTACCTTGATAAGGTGCGAGATGCTGGTGTTGTGGCGTCAGTTGTGAGCCAGAATGCTGATGTGCTGAAGTTGGTTGCAACAATCTATTTTGACCCATCTAAGCAGTCGTTAAGTGCCTTTCAAGCGTCAATTGAATTGACCATTACTCGGTACATTCAGAACCTGCCTTTTGATGGCGTTTTAAGGAAGCTGAACTTGGTGGATGCGATGCAGCAAGTAAGTGGTTTTGTTGATGTAGAATTTGACCAGTTTCTTGCTTCGGTCGCTTATACAACTACTCCATTGTTTGCTGTTGTGGGCTTGACTTACGAGACAGTTGCAGGATACATGAGCATCGACGTGAACTTCCCGCTTTCTGCCAATTTGACATATCAATCAATCTAATGGCTGCTCCAACCAATCTTTTCGACCCGAATGCAATTAAGCGGCTGTTGCCGACTTTCCTTCGTGGTAATGTGCATGTTGGTTGGTTGACCGCCTTAATGGTCCGTTGTAGAGCAATCTATCAGGAGTTTCACGACAATCAGGTTTTGTGGGATATTAAGAGGAATTACAATTCTCAGACAGCATCGCTCGAAGCTTACCTTCGCTACTACTTTAGCGATGTCAATATCTTCGTATTGAACCTGTCGAATAGTGGTTCGATTGTTTACACGACGTTTTTGGCGGAGAACCAATCAAAGCCAATTGTCTATTTCCTTTCCGAGTCCGAACCTCCAACATTCGTGAGGTTTCTCTTTGAGTATGATAATTCCAATCTAGTTTACGACTTCATCGTACGCTTTCCAGTGAGCTTTGCTGGACAAGCTGACTTGATAAGATACTTGGTAGATTTTATGAAATTGGCTGGCAAGAGATGGAAATTGGAGTTTGTTTGATTCTTGTAAAAGTGCGACATTTTAATTTTGAAAAGTGCGACATTTTAATTTTTGATTTTTAACTCATCGGCTTTTCTATTTTTTTGAAAAAAACTTTAAAAACTTTAAAACCATCCAGAGTTTCCTGTGTTTCGGTAAAATCTTCAAACAGAATAAAATAACTGTATCGAAATTAATGGGTATCAAAGATGAAATATTGGCTCGTTCTGAGCAATTGTTCATGAGGTTAGGCATCAAGAGCGTAACAATGGACGATGTTTCAAGGGAGCTGGGAGTTTCTAAAAAAACCCTGTACCAGCACTTTGAGAACAAAGACCGCTTGGTGGAGGAGGTTATCATTACCCACGTTGAACGTGACCAAGCATGCACGGAAGCAATCGCAAATGGCGCAAAAGATGCCTTGGACGAGATGGTAAATTTAGGGGTTTATTTGACCTCGCACATTGAAGCGGTTTCTCCCAGCACCCTGTTCGACCTGCAAAAATACTACTTCAAAACTTGGGAGTTGTTGATTAAAAAGCAAGATGAGCACATCATGAATTCCATCGTGCAGAATATCGAAAAGGGTATTGCAGGCGGACTTTACCGAGCTGATATGAACCCAACCATGATTGCCAAGATTTACGCCAAATCGACCTACATGATTCTTGAAGAAATGGCAAATCCAAACTCAAATTATTCTCGCAAGCAAATGATTTGGGAACTTCACAATTACCATGTCCACGCCATTGCAACCCAAAAAGGATTGGCAATTTGGGCAAAGTACAATAGTGAAATAAAAGACTCGTCTGCAAAAGGCTGAGGGTCAAAAGATTAGCCATGTACCTGATTCCATCTTAAAAATGTGACCTATATGAATAAATTGAAAAATCAACTGAAGTTTCTCGCCTTGGCTTTGCCATTCATCACTTTATCAGTTCATGCCCAGCAGCCCATCGACCTGAAAACGGCAATGAAATATGCGGTAGAACACCATGCCAGTGTCCAAAAAGCCAAAATTGAAATTTCAAAGGGGGAAGAAATGGTTCGTGAATCGCTGAGCAGCGGTTTGCCCCAAGTGAATGCAAGCAGCAGCATCATCAATAATTTGGCGGTACGCACCAGCTTTGTCCCAGCCGAATTTTTTGGTGGACAGCCTGGCGATTTTGCAAAAGTGCAGTTTGGCACCAACTGGAACGCTTCCGCTGGTATTCAGCTGGACCAAATGTTGTTCAACAAGGCTTGGCTGCTTGGCGTTCGGGCATCGAAGGAAGTAACTGAATTCTACAAATTGATGTTGGAGAAAAGCAAGGACGATGTAGTGGCCAGCGTCGCAAAAATGTACTTCCAAATTCAGTTGAGCCGTACTCAACGGGGCATTTTTAACGCCAATATCAGTCAAATCAAAGGTTTGAAAACG
>JBGSWN010000257.1:0-15461 GCA_041752395.1 Saprospiraceae bacterium
TGCCCGTTTACAAAGAATTTGAGGAGGGGGTAATGGGCATTGGTTTTGACCCAAATTATGCCAAAAACCACTGGATTTATGTGTATTATTCGCTGATGGAAGGCGGTCGGCGCAACCGCTTAAGCCGGTTTGATTTCAGAAAAGACGTCATCATCCACAGCACGGAAAAGGTGCTGTTGGAAGTGCCGGAGCAGGTTGGCTGCTGCCATACAGGCGGCTCAATTGACTTCGATTCCAAAGGCAACTTGTTCCTCTCCACGGGCGACAATACGAACCCGTTTGAGTCGGACGGGTTTGCGCCAGCGGATGGACGGCCCGGTCGGGAGCTGTACGATGCCCGCCGTTCGTCCTCCAATTCCAATGA
The DNA here is from genome assembly GCA_041752395.1 of Saprospiraceae bacterium. GTDB lineage: Bacteria > Bacteroidota > Bacteroidia > Chitinophagales > Saprospiraceae > UBA6168. The sequence continues at coordinate 365 of JBGSWN010000257.1, forward strand.
TTTGCGGGGGAAAATCCTCAGAATCACGCCAAAAGATGACGGCACGTACTCGATTCCAAAAGATAACTTATTTGCCGAAGGGACTCCAAATGCCCGCCCGGAAATCTTCGTAATGGGCTGCCGCAACCCCTACCGCATTGCCGTGGACAAAAAAACGGACGTGCTTTATTGGGGCGATGTTGGGCCGGATGCAGGTAAAAACGGCGTGGACCGAGGCTCAAAAGGCTATGATTTTTGGGGAAGGGCGGACAAGGCGGGGTATTATGGCTGGCCATTATTTCGGGGCAATCACACTTATTTCGACTATGATTTTGCGACGAAAAAAAGCAGCGGGCTGCACAACCCGAACAAGCCCACCAATTACGCTCCAAAGAATACGGGTTTGAAAGAGCTGCCGCCTGTGCAGCCGCCGTTGATTTGGTACAGCTACGATGAAAGTTTGGAGTTTCCTTGGCTGGGTACCGGCGGTAAAAACCCGATGGCTGGCCCGATTTTCCATGCTGACGAAGCAGCGAAAGGTGCCACTGCGTTCCCCGAATATTTTGAAAACAAATTCTTCATTTACGAGTGGATGCGCAATTGGATTTTTGTCATCACGGTGGATGAAAACGGCAAGTTTGTGCAGGCTGACCCCTTCCTCCCGAACGAGACATGGAGCCGCCCGATGGACATGGCTTTTGGCCCAGATGGGGCACTTTACATCCTCGAATATGGAACGCAGTGGTTTGCCCAAAACCCAGATGCCCGTTTAACCAAAATCGAATACGCCCCCGGCAACCGCAAGCCGATTGCGAAATTGGATGCTTCGCCAACGGAGGGTGCCGCACCATTGACGGTTCGCCTAAGCGGCTCATCATCAAAGGATTATGATGGAGATAACCTGACTTATGACTGGACGGTGAGCGGCTCAGACCAACATTTTACTGAAGCTGGTTTTGAACATATTTTCAAATCGCCGGGGGAATATGAGGTGAAATTGAAGGTGACAGACCCTAGCGGTGCTTTTTCGAGGACGACGACAAAAATAACGGTTGGGAATTCAAAACCCAGCGTGGCTTGGCATTTGGGCGGCAACCAGACTTTCTTTTGGGAAAACGAGGAACTGCCCTACCGGCTGGAGGTAAGCGATGCCGAGGATGGCAACCTAGCAGATGGCAAAATTGACCCAAAACGGGTCAAGATTTCCATTGATTATCTGGCAGAAGGAAAAGACGTAGCGGCAATTGTGATGGGCCACCAGACCAAGGAATCGGCGACGATGGGCAGCCTGCAATTTGCCACGGGTCTGAAATTGATTGAGGCAAGCGACTGCAAAACCTGCCACGCCATTGACTCCAAGGTGAACGGCCCCAGTTTTATTGACATCGCAAATCGCTACTTTGGCAGTGAGTTTGTGGTTCGTACTTTAAGTGAAAAAGTGATTAAAGGCGGTGCTGGCAACTGGGGCGAAACTGCGATGAGCGCCCACCCGAACATCAGTCAATCAGAGGCGGAGGATATTGTGAAATACATTATCTCGTTGGCGGGCGAGGTGCAGGCAACGGCATCACTGCCTTTCATCGGAAGCTATAAAATCAAAACCCAGGAGGACAAAAAAGAAGAAGGGGCATATGTTTTTCAGGCAAGTTACCGTGACCTTGGAGGGCCGGGTGGCAATTATTCGCTGAGTGACAAGCAGACGCTGGTGCTCCGATACCCGAAATTGATGGCGAGGGAATTCAGCCGTTCGGCCAAGGGTGTGCGCCGGGAGCGCATCGGCCAAACTGATACGATTGCGGTCACCGACTTGATGGATGGGCGTTGGGTTTCCTTTGATAAAATTGACTTGACGGGAGTAGGCATTTTAGAGCTTGGTTTTGTCAAGACTGAGAAAATCCCAGCTGGAACCGAAGTTGAAATCCGAACGGGGAGTGAAAGTGGGCGGTTGTTGGGGAAAATGGCATTGAATTCAGCGTTGGTAAAAATTCCAATTGAAGCGGTGAAAGGGATTCAGAACTTGGTGCTTGTTTTTAAAAACGAGAAGGACAAGGGGCAGGGGATAGGCAAGTTTTACTGGATTGGATTTGGGAAAGCTGAAAAAGTCCCACAATAGTCCTAACGCAGCGCTAATTTTACGCGATGATGCTAGGAATTCAGGTTTTTCAGGAACGTTCACTCAAGTTTTTGGCAGGCAAGTGCAGTGGCAACGAAAACAGGTCAGAATGTATTTGTTATTTGAAAGCACCCTAGTCAACAATTGGCTAGTCAAGAAAAATTGGCGAAATTATTATTTAATTACAATCGCAGGACTTGATGAAATTAATGGAATTTATAAGAAAATCCAAAGGGCTTTTAATCACCACACTTCTAGCAGGTGTATTTTTGTCAGTAAGGTACCATGAATTATTGGCAAATTTGAGTAAGCCAATGTCTATGGACACCCAGCGAGACGGGATAAAGACCTATATGAATGCAATTTATCATGCCCGTTTTGACTGCAACGCAACTGATTTTGGGGGTATGAACTACCCTTACAAAGAACATATCGTGGCTGCTACCGAGTTACCCGGATTAACTATATTACTGCAATGGTTGGCTCCCATATTCCCACATTTGCCAGACTATGTTTACGGTATTACGCATTTATTGCTCCTGTTTTCTATGCTGTTGAGCGCTATGTTGTTGTACTTGATATTCCGGCAACTTTCCCTCCCAGAATGGTATTCAGTAGCTGTTTCCATTGGCCTTATGTTCCTCTCGCCACAGAATCTCCGGGTAGGGGCGCACCTTGGGTTGGCGCCGCTTTTTGTAATACCTGCTATACTTTATGGGCTTATACTTTTGGAGAAACGCCCAAGGTACAGCGTGAGTATTACACTCACCATTACACTATTGATAGCTTCGCTTTTGCATTTTTATTTTTTTGCCATGGGTGTGATGGTAATAGGCCTATATTTTTGTTTTGGTTTTTTACTAAATTACAATCGTCAATGGGTGAAAACCAGATTGCCACATTATGCAATGATGTTGGGGTTGCCCATACTATTGATGGGATACTGGTTGGTGATAAATGACTCGGTGACCGACCGTAGCTCAAATCCATATGGCTTCTTGATTTACCGCTCAAAATGGGAAGGAATATTCCTGTCCCCAGAAATGCCCTATTGGCATTGGGTAGATGAAAATTTGATAAAGATTGAAAGAGTCGAATTTGAAGGTTGGGCTTATGTAGATTTGGTTGCTGGTATATTTATGTTGGTAACATTGTTGAAGCTGATATTAAACAGGTTCCAAAAGCCTATTCTTCCGCTTATAGGCAATTCAAACAGGCAAACCTTGTATCCGATGATTGGCATGTCAATAGTAATGGGATTATATTCCTGTAGCCAGCCTTTTGCAATTAAAGCCTTTGAATTTTTACTTGATTATGCTGGGCCATTACGTCAATTCCGCTCTACTGGGCGCTTTGCTTGGGTCGTGTTTTATGTACTAAATATTTTCGCTTTCACAAGCATATATAATTGGCTGACCAGCTGGAAAAAGAATGCCATTAAATATGTTGCATTTTTCGTTGTGTTGGGTGTTTTGTCTTATGAAGCGGCAAATTTTACCACCAGCAAATACCTTATCAAACCTTTGAAAACTGTACCCGAATTGGCGGATGGGCATAAATTCACCGATATTGCGCAATTTGATTTTCAGAAATACCAAGCTATCTTGCCATTGCCCTATTTCAACGTTGGTAGCAACAATTTCGGTGCGCCGGGTAGCGGAAATATTATACAACTTGCTACTGTCATGTCTGCACAAACTGGATTGCCATTGACCGGGGCCATGCTTACTCGCTCGTCGAGGATGCAAGCTTTTAGGCAAATGCAGCTGATAGGGCTGCCCTACCAACATCCAATGATTTTGGACGATTACCCTAACCAAAAGCCCTTAATTGTTTTGCTTTCCAGCTTGTTAAATAAAGGCGACAGTCTACTTTATTTACCAATCGTCAGTGGTTTGCCATTGTTATACAAAACCGACAGATGGAGCTTATACGAACTGGATTTGCCTGTTTTTCAGCGCCGTATAGCGGAGCGGAAGGCCCAATTGCTGAAAGCCACAAAAGAGGTACCCTTGTTTCAGACTGCTGATTTCCTTTCCACCGATTCGGTACAGAATTACCTATATGAATCATTTGATAATTTACCCACGAAATTGGCTTTTGAAGGAGCTGGTACTTTTGAATCAGACTTGGTTGACCAAAAATTGTTATTTGACGGGAGGATACCCAATGCCAAGGCTGGCTCCTATGAATTATTGCTTTGGGTATTCGTGAACGGAGACCAGTTCAGCACAATAACCTTACAGTTGAATGAAATTGGCTCAAACGGTGAAGCATTACAGAAACAATCAGCATTTGTCGGTAATTCTATCATAGAATATGATTCAAGAGGCTGGGTTCTAATAAAAAAATCATTTGAATTAAAGGCTGACAACAGCCGTCTTAGCCTTTCATTATTTGCAAATGAGGCGGCAGGAAAAAGTATTAAAGTTGACGAATTGTTGATAAAACCTGTGTCAACCGACCTATACAAAATCGATGGAAAAGAACTCTGGTGGAATAACCGGAGTTTTGAGTAAACCTATTAAGAGCGTTTAAGGGGTTGATTTGCGCTTTTTTTTCGCCTTCCCAAACATGTCCTGCCCACCTCGACTATCCAGCACTGGCTCTGGCCTCGGTGCTTCTTCCATGGTCTCAGTCCAGTATTTTTCCACCCAGTTCCAGTGGCCATTTTCCAGTTTATATCCTTCGTAAGTACCATCTGGCACCTGCGTTGGGCCTTGTCCATAGCCACCCGCCATAGTCATCAGGTGGTCGAAGATGATGAGGCCCCAAGTTTCATCAAAATTCAATTTGAAAGAAGCCTCAGAAGAAAACTCCATCACCAAGCGGTTGCGGATGGTTTGGTTGCCTAGTGAGTCCTCTTGGACAAAAACAGGCGCTCCGAAAATAGGCTTCCCATCCTTGAAACTCAGCACGTCCACTACTTTTCGTTTGTTGAAAAAAGTGTAGCCATCAAATCCGAAAAGCAAGTATTTGTTTCCTTCTCCAGTTTTAAACTGCTTCAAATTATAGTAAACCGAACCGTACCATTTCTCTGGTGTCAGCAAGTCGTATTCCTCGGCTTCTATCTCAGCTGAGCGGTCAATGAGTGGGAAAAGCTGAAGTTTGCCGCTGTTCATTTGGATGGCGCCGTAGTAGCGGTAATCGTCCACATCCACGTAAAGCTGCCAAGTGAAGACCCGGAAACTGCTGTCCTGTGGGTATTGGATGGAAACCGATTTCAGTCGGTCGAAATTGTAATTGAAAGAATTTTCGGTTTTTAGCGCTTGCACCAAGGTCGTGATGAGCTTTTTGCAGGTAGCGAAACGCTCCTCCGGCAAAGAGTCATTTACCACCAAAAAGGCGCAAAGTGCGAGCGTATCCTCGTATTCCTTGAGCTTGGTCATGCCTTCGGAGGTGATTTTACCAGCTTGGGCGTGGCCATTTACTACAAAAGCAAAAAGAAAAAGTACGGGCAGTAATTTTTTCATGAATTCAAGTTTTTCAAAATCTGCACAAAGAACGCAAGCGGTTTTGGTTTAGTGCAAACAAGTCAGGTTTTGGTAAAATCCAGCGAATTTTCGCAACCAAATTCCGCATTCCTCATTTAATGGATATATTTGTGGCCTTTTTAGAATAAAAATAATCGAGCAAAATGAAAATACTCGTTTGCGTAAGCAAAACACCAGATACCACCTCAAAGATTTCGTTCAACGCCGACGGCACCAAGTTCAATGATGCTGGCATCAGCTTCATCATGAACCCCTACGACGAATGGTACGCCCTCGTCCGGGCTTGTGAGTTGGTGGAGAAAAACGGCGGAACAGTCACCCTCATCAACGTGGGTGGAGCGGACAACGACCAGACCATCCGCAAAGGACTCGCCATCGGTGCAACGGACGCGGTCCGCATTGATGCTGACCCGAAGAGCGCCCTGTTCATTGCGAAGCAAATCGCTGAATACGCCATATCGCAGAACTTTGACCTTGTTTTTTGCGGCAAAGAAAGCATTGACTATAACGGTTCCGAAGTCGGTGCCATGGTTGCTGAGTACCTCGACCAGCCCTTTATTTCCTACGTCAGCAAGTTGGATATGAACGGTGACACAGCAACTCTGGAGCGTGACATCGAAGGTGGCGTTGAAATCCTTGAAGCGCAAACCCCTTTCGTGGTGAGCGCCGCAAAAGGCATGGCCGAGCAGCGCATCCCAAATATGATGGGTATCATGAAGGCGAAATCGAAACCCTTCCAAGTGATTCCGGCCGTGGACTTTCCAGACATGGCGGTTCCGGTGAAATATATTTTGCCGAATGAAAAAACAGGTGTAAAACTCATTAGCCCTGACAATATGGACGAGCTGGTAAGGCTCCTCCACGAAGAAGCAAAAGTTATTTGATTGCGGAATTCGGATTGACGATTGCGGATTGAGATACGAGCCCTTTCCAATATTATCAATTCTAATTTTATCAATCTTTAATTGAAAAAATAGGGTGGTGGCCTGCACTTTGGTAGTAACCAAATCCGCACTCCGCAATCCAAAATCCGCAATCCAAAATGGTATTAGTATTCGCAGAGGCCACCAATGGCCATTTCAAAAAAGCGGCTTTCGAGGCCGTGACTTACGGTAGCCAAACGGCAGAAATGCTTGGTAGCCAATGTGTTGCATTGACTTTGGGCAAAGTGGACAATGCCGGGCAACTCGGCGTTTACGGCGCATCCAAGGTTTACAACGTGGCATCCGATTCCCTCGCCAATTTCGACAGCCAGGTGTATGCCTCGGTCATTGCGCAAGCAGCCGAGAAACTGGGCGCCACAGTGGTCGTTGTATCGCACACATCCACTGGCAAGTCGCTGCTGGGCCGCCTCGCTGCCCGCTTGAACGCTGGTTCGGTGGCTGGCGTGAAATCACTTCCCGATGTTTCAGGCGGTGGATTCAAAGTGACGAAGGGCGTTTATTCCGGCAAGGCCATTGCCACTTACGAGATAAATTCGCCAATAAAATTGGTTTCATTGGGTGGCAATGAGATTCCACTCCAAGCGACCGGCAACGAGATAGCAGTCGAAACCATGGAGCTCGCTGTGCCTGCCAGCCGCACCAAAGTGCTGGAGGTGAAGCGGGAAGAAGGCATCGTGCCACTGCCGGAGGCAATAACCGTCGTTTCCGCTGGCCGAGGGATGAAAGGCCCGGAGAACTGGGGAATCGTAGAAGATTTGGCGAAGGTCATGGGCGCCACCACAGCTTGTAGCCGACCAGTTGCCGATGCAGATTGGCGGCCTCACCACGAGCATGTTGGGCAAACAGGTGTGGCCATTCGGCCAAATTTGTACATCGCTATTGGCATTTCAGGGGCCATCCAGCACTTGGCTGGCGTGAACCAGTCGAAGGTCATTGTGGTCATCAACAAAGACCCGGAGGCACCATTCTTCAAGGCGGCTGACTATGGCGTGGTCGGCGATTTATTTGAGGTAGTGCCAAGGTTGACAGAAGCGATGCGTAAGTTGAAAGCTAGCTGAGAGGTTCAGCGCATTGTTTGCCAATAAAAAAGTGCTGTTAGGGCTTCGAAGCTCTAACAGCACTTTTTTATTGGCAAAAAACAACCCCTTCCTCATTTCTGAAGAAGGGGCTTCTTTAGCATAGGATTATAAATGTTTAAGACAATTGTGCTTTTTGCAAATATCAGTCCATTTGTAAAATCCTGTTGTTTGTTTGTTTAAAATCATACTTAAAATTACCCGAAATTCCTTGTTTTATTGACTCCTTGGGATTGATTTCAAATTGAAAATTTGAAATAGTGTCTAAGCAGGCACACCTTCAAGCAAAACGAAATGAGGTGTTTTCCCCGAAAAAAGTATTTTACAGCTGACAAGAGGCCGCTGGTTTGGCCTTGGTATTGGTGCATTTTTCTTCTGGGGAAAAAACCTGACCATGAATTAGATGCTTCGTAAACGATGTATTAGGTCGAAGAATTGATGCTTTGATTGCCGCATTGTTAAACTGTTTTTTGTGCCGTATCCTTTGTTTTGAGTCAATCTTCGGTGTTAGTCTCGTCAGTAGTCCTATTTTTGCGACGCTATTTCAAAAAACCTTAAACCTTAAAATACCAACAAAACAATCTAATAATTTAACAATCAACCACTTATGAAATTTTTCATTGATACCGCCAACCTCAAAGACATCCAAGAAGCCAACGAACTCGGCATCCTCGATGGCGTGACCACCAACCCAAGCCTGATGGCCAAAGAAGGCATCACTGGCCAAGAAAATATCGAAAACCATTACAAGAAAATCTGTGAAATCGTGGAAGGCGATGTGAGCGCTGAAGTGATTGCCACTGATTTTGCAGGTATGGTGAAAGAAGGTACCCACCTCGCCAGCCTCGCCCCGAACATTGTCGTGAAAGTGCCGATGACCAAGGACGGCGTGAAGGCCATCCGCCATTTCACCGACCACGGTATTTCGACCAACTGTACCCTCGTTTTCTCCTCGGCCCAAGCCATTTTGGCTGCGAAAGCAGGTGCTACCTACGTCTCCCCGTTCATCGGTCGCATTGACGATACGAACTGGGACGGCATGGAACTCATCAAAGAAATGGCGGAAATCTATGCCATCCAAGGTTACGAAACGGAGATTTTGGCGGCGAGTATCCGCAGTTCACGTCATATCGTGGATGCAGCGAAGAACGGAGCCGATGTTTGTACTTGCCCGCTCAGCGCCATCCTTGGTATGTTGAAGCACCCGCTGACGGATATTGGTTTGGCGCAGTTTCTGGCGGATTATAAGAAGGGGAATGGGTAAACACAACTTGCGTCAAGTAAAAAGGGCTTCCGAGAAATAATGTCTTGGAAGCCCTTTTTTATTTACTTTTTTCAAAACTCAAACAACGTTCCCGCCTTTCCCTTTGGCACCACACCCAAATGCTTGTACGCCTTCTCCGTTGCCTCCCGTCCACGTGGGGTGCGTTGCAAGTAGCCTTCCATAATCAGGAACGGCTCATGCACTTCCTCAATTGTGCCCGACTCCTCACCGACTGCTGTTGCAATGGTCGTCAAACCGACAGGGCCACCTTTGAACTTGTTGACGATGGCGTCGAGGATTTTGTTGTCCATTTCATTGAGGCCGCCTTCGTCCACATTGAGGGCGTTCAGGCCGATTTTGGCAATTTCAATGTCAATTGTTCCTGTGCCTTTCACTTGAGCGAAGTCACGGATGCGGCGGAGAAGCAAGTTGCCGATACGGGGAGTACCTCGGCTCCGGCGGGCGATTTCATAAGCGCCTTCCTCGGTCATCGGTACTTTCAGCAGGTTTGCGGAGCGCACCAAAATCTTCTTTAGCGTCTCAATATCGTAGTAATCAAGGTGGCAAGTGATGCCGAAGCGGGAGCGCATCGGGGCAGTTAGCAGGCCCATGCGGGTAGTAGCGCCCACGAGCGTGAAATTTGCTAGCGCAATCTGAATGCTCCGAGCGTTCGGGCCAGAGTCAATCATGATATCAATGCGGAAATCCTCCATGGCGGAGTAGAGGTACTCTTCCACGACCGTGTTCAGGCGGTGGATTTCATCAATGAAAAGTACGTCGCCGTCTTCGAGGTTGGTCAAAAGCCCAGCGAGGTCGCCCGGTTTTTCCAGAACGGGGCCAGAGGTCATTTTTAGCGAAGCGCCCAATTCTGTGGAAATAATATGGGAAAGCGTCGTCTTGCCCAAGCCCGGCGGGCCGTGCAGCAGCACGTGGTCGAGCGCCTCGCCCCGCTGGTTTGCAGCAGCGATGAAGATGCGCAGGTTGTCCACGATTTGTGGTTGCCCGCTGAAGTCGTCGAGTTCCTTCGGTCGCAGCGCCTTCTCGATGAGCTTTTCGTCATTGCTCATCAGGTTGCCTTCAGCGTCAAGATTTGGGTTAGTCATTTATTGAATTGCTTTATTGTTGGATTGTTGAATTGTTTCCCGTTTAACGACCACCTCGTAACAATAAAACAATTAAACAATCCAACAATTTCTTAGTCCCACACGCCTTCGCCTTGCCAGATGGTGATGCCTTTGGAAATGAAGTTCAGGTGTTCACGGTGGCAAGCGTCGTTTTGGTCGCCATTGGATTCGCAGATAAGGACACCGTCGCAGTCGTAGAGATAGGTGGAGCTGGGTTCGGCTTGAAAAGCAAAGGCCCATTTGCCCCCCATTTGGTACTTGATGATGCGGACAGGGTTGTGGCGGTCAATAGCCTTGCTCATCCAATCCACGGCGAATGGGTTGTTTATTTTGGAGCAATCCACGGGCCCGGTTGCGGCCTTGGAGTCCTCGATGCAAGTAATTTGGATGATTTCCGATTCCGACATGCAGGCACTGGCCATATCGTGCAGCGGCAGGTAATCGAAGCGAACGGCTTGGTCTTTTTTAGGTGAAAAACCTTCGGGGAACTCAATCGGGTTGAGCATTTTGCCATCTTTCAGGCGGATGAGGTATCCGCAGCCATCCAAGCCGTCGAGGTCAACGATGGTGCCTTCGGTTTTGCAGTTTGCATCAGAGGCGGCTATCTTGGTTTTACAGCCCGCCAAGGTCACGATTGCCAGAAAAAACAGTATTAAACGCATGTTTAAAATCAAATAAATTAGGATTCAACGCTACCGAAAACAAGGCGCTTGTGTTACCTTTGCGCCGCTTTTTAAGAGGAGGATTCGGTTATTTGAGGATTTGAGGATTTGATGTTGCAGGTGCATTTTCAAATCCTCAAATCTTCAAATTCTCGAATACTCAAAAAATCATAACGAAATGACCGGAACAAAAGTAACGATTGCCAAAGGTAAATTAAAAGTACCGAATGACCCGATCATCCCTTTCATTGAAGGCGATGGAACGGGCGCAGATATTTGGGCAGCCTCCGTGCGGGTGCTCGATGCCGCCGTTGAAAAAGCCTACAAAGGCAAGAAAAAAATCGTCTGGAAAGAAGTGTTGGCGGGTGAAAAAGCCTTCAACAAAACAGGCAACTGGCTTCCAACCGAAACCCTCGACATCATCCGTGAGCACCTCGTGGCCATCAAAGGCCCGTTGACCACGCCAGTAGGTGGTGGTATCCGCTCCCTAAACGTGGCGCTGCGCCAAGAGCTTGACCTCTACGCTTGCGTTCGCCCAGTGCAGTATTTCAAGGGCGTGCCTTCGCCGGTGAAAGAGCCGCACCTTGTGGACATGACCATTTTCCGGGAGAACACGGAGGACATCTACGCTGGTATCGAGTACCAAGCTGGCTCTGCCGATTGCGAAAAACTGCTCAATTTCCTCCAAAACGAAATGGGCGTGAAGAAAATCCGCTTCCCGAATTCTTCTTCCTTGGGCATCAAGCCTGTATCAAAAGAAGGAACGGAGCGGCTCGTTCGCAGCGCCTTGGAGTTTGCCATTGCGGAGAAAAAACCTTCGTTGACGCTGGTTCACAAGGGCAATATCATGAAGTTTACCGAAGGTAAATTCAAGGAATGGGGCTACGAACTGGCCGAACGGGAGTTTGGCGACAAGGTCTTCACGTGGGCACAATACGACCGCATCAAAGATGAAAAAGGCGAAGCTGCCGCAAACACGGCCCAAAACGAGGCCGTGAAAGCTGGAAAAATGATTGTAAAGGACGTCATCGCCGATGCATTCCTCCAGCAAATCCTGCTCCGCCCGGCCGAGTACTCGGTCATTGCGACGCTCAACCTGAACGGCGATTATATTTCCGATGCTTTGGCTGCGCAAATCGGCGGCATCGGCATTGCGCCCGGTGCAAACATCAATTACATCACCGGCCACGCCATTTTCGAAGCAACGCACGGCACGGCGCCGAAATACGCTGGTCTGGACAAGGTGAACCCATCCTCCGTGATTCTTTCTGGCGAAATGATGTTCCGCTTCCTCGGTTGGACGAAGGCTGCCGATCTGATTTTGAAGAGCATGAAACGCTCGATTTCAAAGAAACGGGTTACTTACGATTTCCACCGCTTGATGAAGGGCGCCACCATGCTGAAGTGCTCGGAGTTTGGCGATGAGATGATTGCGAACATGTAATTTCAAGCTCCGGCTTGAAATGAAAATAAGTGTCAAGCTGGTGCTTGACGGTACAAAAAGAGGCGGCCCGTTTGGGTCGCCTTTTTTGTTCGTGGTCGCCCAATTTATTGGGCTGACCGGAATAAATACTGCGGTCAGCCCAATAAATTGGGCGACCACAATCAGGCCTAATTCATCAGCGTCACATCTCCGTAAAGCTCTTCAATTCGCCCGTCAATGAACTCAATTTCAGCTTTCCAGATGAAAACAGCGGGGTTCATACGGTGGCCATCAAGCTTTCCATCCCAGCCCATTGGCTCGTCGTTGGGATTAAAATTTTCACGTACAAACACCTGTTCGCCAAAGCGGTCGAAGACCTGAAACCGCTTGATGTTGCGCACAGAAGATGCCTTTGCGTAAATGGAAAAGATATCGTTAGTGCCATCGCCATTTGGTGAAAAGGCATTTGGAACATAAATGTCTATTTCTTTGGTCACCCTGATGTTCAGCTTATCAGTGATTGGGCAGCCAAATTCATCAAAAACAGTGAGGTAATAGTAAACGTTTTTGAGGGGTTTTGCCCAAAATGCAAGTGCTGTAAGTGGTTGCACCGTGTTGGATTGCCAGGTGAAAGAATCCACTGGGGAGAAGCTGATCTCAGTATCAATGAAAACGCTGTCGCCAAGTTCAATGGTCAGGTCTTCACCGAGTTCCATAAATAGCTCTTGCGGAGCATCCAAAAAGAAGCTGGTATCAACGGTACAGCCATTTGCATCGAAAATCCGTACGGTAAAATTACCCGGTGGTAGGTTGTCGAAAACGATCGGGGCCGCCAAGGGTTGGGAACCTTGCAATTGGGTTTTTACGCCGCCAGCCCCGCCGCTCCAGCCGCTTACTTCAAAATAGCCATCATCAGTTCCAAAGCATTTTGGCGAGTTAAAACCAATAGCAGGCACAAACAAATCCGGCTCGGTGAGCGTGATGGAAGCCGTGTCCTTGCAGCCTACAGAGTCGGTTAGGATGACGGTATAATCACCTGTTTTCAAGTTGGAAACCTGCTGCGTCATTTCAAGGTTGGACCATGTAAAATTGAACGGGGCAACGCCCACCATTGGATTGGCAAAGAGGACGCCATTGCTGTCTTGGAAGCATTTCAGGCCAAAACCGCTTCCACCGCTTAGTATTTTGATTTCTGAATCTGGAATATCCAAGGTCAGTTGATAAGCTGCGGTAGTGGTGCAGCCAAACCCATTGGTGACGGTAACCGAATAAAGCCCAGCGGAGCTAGTCGTAATATTAGGTGTTTGTTCGCCTCCGCCCCAAACAATTTGTGAGGCATTTGTCACTGTGGTGAGTGTCACGATTTCATTTTGACAAAAATAAGGCTTGCCTTCGAGGGACAAAATGGGCACAATTTCTGTAGCTGGCACCGTGATGCTCCGATTGATAATACACTCGCCGATGTCCACCATGACGGTAAAAGTTGCATCGGCATTTGGGTTTGGCAAGGTGATTTTATGGCTGTTGCCAATGGTGTTTCCGTTCGCATCCACCCATGTGTAGCTGGCATTCAGGCTGTCCACACTAAGCGAAATGGTATTGTCACAGTTAAACCCTAGCTCAATGTCATCTTGGAAATATTGCACAGAAAACTGGTGGTCGAGACTCGTAACGCAACTGTCAATTAAGCGGAAGCAGTAGTCGCCAAGTACAAATCCCGGCAAGGAAAGCATGGAATCTTGGAGATTGTAAGTGGCCAATACAGAAGCGGGGTTGTTGCAATCCACCTGCTCAATCACAAAAGGTGGCTTTCCAGATTTTACCTCAAATTTCAAGGTCGTGCTCCCCGCACCATCGCAAAGCGTGCCGCTGGAAACATCGAAACTGAGCGTATCTGCCTCTGGGACAAAGACTGAGACTGTATCCACGGCACATGCTGATCCCAAAGTGTAAAGAAAGACTGTATGAAACCCCGCTGCGACGTTGATAAATGTATATGGTGAGCCTGCTTGCGAATTCACAGCGCCAATCACATCCAAGCTATAATTATCTGTGATGCTTCCTGGCCAATTAATATTCGCATTATTGACAGCCCCCCAAGCCTGCCAACCAGCTAAGTTCATCGCTCCGTTGACGGTGATAGTGCCGCTGCCAGGGCAGTTCCCGAAGGGGATGGCTTGAAGGTCATAGGTTGGTGCGGGTAAATGCAGGTTTTTTACTCCGCAATGGTCAACCTCCGCCAATTGATAATCCCCTGGAATTAAGTTGGTTAAGTAGTAGGATTGGCAGCTTGCGACTAAATTATCTTTATCAATTAAAATAGAAATATTGTTTGGGCCACCTGTCAAATAAAACGGGCCATCAGTCGGGTCAATAACCAATTGGTAAAGTGGTTGACATTTGCCATTCACAACACCATTGTTCAGGTAAATATTCATCACTGGGTCAACGGCTTGCCAGTAGCCTAGCGGTGCTTGCGCATCAAATGTTCCGCAATTGGGGATATTCAGCAAGACTTTGTAAAGGCCGGAATCCGGCACATAAAATAGCCCGGTCGTGTTGCTGGTGATGATATTGTCATTTTCATCGAGCAGGGTGAAAAGGCCTCCTGCTGTGCTCATTGGGCGGTCAGAAATGGCGCCGTTGTCGCATTTGAAACGGTCAACCAAATTGGCTTGAACGGAATCGCAGAGCGGTTTAAGCAATAAAATCACGGAATCCCGACAAACCATTTGGTCTGCACAGCCGTCCTCTACCGCCAACTCCCAATTGCCAACAGTATTTCCGGTGAAGGTGATGGAAACGCCGGATGTGTCCACCTGTTTGGTAACAACCGGGCTGCACGTGAGGCAAGTGACTACAAACGGCCAGCTATCAGCATCAAATCCGCCATTACAACCGCCGTTTGGGGTGAAAAGCGAAATACTATTGTCGGAGCAAGAAACAGGTGGGTCTTGCTCGAAGACTGGATATTTTTTTTGCTTGTAAATGGCGTCGCTCTTGTTCCCGCAGGCGTCA
>JBGSWN010000258.1:0-30041 GCA_041752395.1 Saprospiraceae bacterium
TATAGAAATGAACCGAATCATTAAACTTGCAATTTGGGCATTGGTGCTGGGTGGCTTGGGCTATTTCACCTACACCAAACTTGGCCAAAACAAAGCGAAATTGGAAGCTGACGCCAAGCTTTCGCAGGAGCGGAACACCGTTATTCCAGTGGTGACTGGCAAAGTGGGGATGGCGACCATGTCCGGTGATTTCAATGTAGTTGGCAATTTTGCCCCATTCAAACAGGCGGTCGTGATGAGCGAAACCGCTGGCAAAATCATTGCCCTGAATTTTGACAACGGTTCTATCGTCCAGGCTGGTGCTACCCTCGCTTCTGTGGACAATGACCTGCTACGGATTCAGTTGGAAACCACCAAAACCAACCTCGCCAAAGCCGAAAACGACCTCAGCCGTTTGCAAAAATTGTTGGGAGAAGGTGGCGTGACGCAGCAGCAGATTGACGATGCAAAATTGGGCATCGCAAACCTGAAACAGCAGATAAAAGGAAGTGAAAAACAGATTTCGATGAGTTCCGTACGGGCCCCGATTTCAGGTGTTGTCACCAATAAAATGGTGGAAAAAGGCTCGCTGATTGCACCCGCCATTCAGTTGGCCACCATTACTGACATCAGCCGATTGAAAATGCAGGTTTATCTCACCGAGGAGCAAGTAGTGACGGTGAAAAAAGGCCAGCGGATTTCCCTTCAAGCCGACCTTTCTCCCGATAAGAAAATGGAAGGGACGGTGACTTTCATTGATGTGAACGCTGGAAGCTCCCGCCGTTATTTGGTGGAAATCGAAATCGTGAACACAGGAAACGCTTTGAAAGCGGGCATGACTGGGACGGTGTTTTTCAAAGGTGGAAGCAACCGCACCGTGCTTTCCGTGCCTCGGGAAGCCATCGTTGGCAGCTTGCAGGATGCAAAGGTTTATGTTGTCGAAGGTGGAAAAGCGGTCTTGCGTTCCATCGTAGCGGGCAGTGTTTTTGATGAACATGTCCATGTAAAAGATGGCCTCAAAGAAGGCGAAACCATCGTCGTTTCTGGTCAAATCAACCTCGAAGACGGAAAGGAAATCAATATTGCTGGTGAGTAAATAGCCATTCAACAATCAACCTATGTCAATTACCGAACTATCCATAAAAAGGCCCTCGTTCATCATCGTAATTTTCATCGTACTTACGATTCTGGGGGTTTTCAGTTATCAAAAACTGGCATATGAACTTATCCCAAAGTTCAGTGCCCCGTTCGTTATCATCCAAACCTTGTACCCTGGTGCCAACCCATCGGAGGTGGAAAACTCCGTCACGAGGAATGTGGAGGATGCTGTTTCGAGCATGGAAAACATCGTTTCCTTGCGGAGCACCTCGTTTGAAAGCCTCTCGTTCGTGTTCATTGAACTGAAAGACGGGACAAACATTGACTTGGCGCTGCAAGAAGCCCAACGGAAAATCAATGCGAATTCAAGGGATTTGCCAGACAATGCAGACCCGCCTTCATTGACCAAATTCGCCTCGGACGAATTCCCGATTTTGAGCATCGGCGTCACAACGGATGCAGCTCCAGCCGAATTTTTTGACCTCGTGGAGGACCGTTTCAAACCTGCCATTTCAAGCGTGGAAGGTGTGGGTGAAGTGCGAATCATTGGCGGACAGGAGCGGGAAATCCAAATCAATGTGAATCGCCAAAAACTGGAGGCGAGAAACATGACCATCCTGCAAGTGGTACAGGCGGTACAGCAGGCCAACCTTGATTTTCCGACGGGAAAAATCGAAAACAAGGACGAGCAAATCATCATCCGCTTGGCTGGCAAGTTCCAAAATGTGGAAGATTTGAGAAGTTTGGTGGTGGCAAACGCGCCAATGACCGGTCTTCCCGTCAAATTGGGCGAAGTTGCGGAAGTCAGCGACGGCCTCAAGGACATCTCCAGCCTTAGCCGGGTTGATAGCAAAAACGCCATTGGTATTCAAGTTTTGAAAACGACCGATGCGAATGCGGTGGCTGTGGCAGAAGGCGTCATTGCGCAGCTCGAAAAACTTAAAACACAGTACAAGGACAAGAATTTCAACTACGATATTGCCAACAACCAAACTGATTTTACCATCGAAGCGGTGAATGCGGTTTCGCACGACTTGCTTTTGGCCATTGTTCTGGTGGCCGTGGTGATGCTGTTTTTCCTCCACTCCATCCGCAACGCACTGATCGTAATGGTGGCCATTCCAACCTCACTGGTAGCCACATTTATCATGATGTATGCCGCAGGTTACACCCTGAACCTAATGACCTTGCTCGCCATGTCGTTGGTGATCGGCATCCTCGTGGACGACAGCATTGTGGTGCTGGAGAACATTTACCGATACATGGAACACGGGGTGAAACGAAAACGGGCAGCCCTGATTGGTCGAAACGAGATAGCCTTCACAGCGATTTCCATCACCTTGGTGGATGTGGTGGTCTTCGTTCCGATTGCCCTCACATCGGGTATCGTTGGTAGCATCATGCGCTCTTTCGCACTGGTCGTCACCTTTTCCACGCTCATGTCACTTTTCGTTTCGTTCACCCTGACCCCGATGCTGGCCAGCCGCTTTTCAAAAGTGGAATCGTTCAATAAAAAAACAATTTGGGGAATGATTTTGAATGGTTTTGAGGGCATTATCCATCGGGTTAACAACTGGTACGCTCGGCTGTTGGAACGAGTTTTGAATCCAATTAAAATACCTTTTTCACAAAACCGAGTCCGAACCTTGGAGGCAAGAGAAGCAGTTGACGGCATCCCTCGCCGCAAGCATTACAACGTTTACCTGACTTCCTTTTTGGTTTTTGTCGGAATAGTTGTGATGTTTTTCAGCTCATTTGGGCTGCTATCAAATGGTTACATCGGTACGGCATTTATCCAACCCGGCGACCGAGGCGAGTTCATCATGAAACTGGAATTGCCGAAGGATGCCACACTTCGGGAAACCAATCTTGCTACGCAAAAAGCAGAGGAATTTTTTGAAAAAAAGAAAGAAGTCACCAAGGTTTTTTCCACGGTTGGTCGAACTTCTGGCCAGTTCGGCAGCCAGGCCATTGCCTACACGGCGGAAATGACGATGAAACTCGTTCCCGCAAAAGAACGTGGCGGGTTGACCACCGATATTTATGCTCAACGTGCCAGGAACGAACTTGAACGAGAGCTGCCTGGCGTGAAAGTGACGACTGCCCCCGTGAGTTTCTTTGGTGGCGCCGATGAAGACCCGCTTCAAGTTTTTGTCAGCGGCTCTGATAAAACGCAGGTGATGGAATACGCCAATAAATTATTGGCGGAAGTGAAAAAAATTGAGGGAACCTTGGAGGCAAAACTATCCATCGAGGAAGGTAGCCCTGAAATCACCGTAAAAGTGGACCGGGAGCGCATGGCGCAGCTTGGCCTGACGATGGACATGGTCGGTGGAACGATGCAAACTGCTTTCAATGGCAACACCGATGCGCAGTTCCGCTATGGTTCCAAGGAGTACGACATCAACATTAAAATGGATGGCTTCAACCGGAAAAGCATTGACGACATTTCAAACCTGAACCTGTTGAACAACCAAGGTCGCCTCATCCAACTTAACCAATTCGCCGCTGTGACGCAAACCACTGGGCCAAACCAGTTGGAGCGGCTCAACCGTCAGCCTTCGGTGATTTTGAAATCAAAAGTGCTCGGTCGCCCAAGCGGTGCCATCGGTGCTGACATCACAAAATTGATTGATGATACGCTGAAGCCGCCTACCGGGATTTCAATCATGTACGAAGGGGATTTGAAAAACCAAGCGGAGGGTTTCAGCAGCTTGTTGCTGGCTTTGTTCGCTGCCTTAACCTTTGTTTACTTGATTCTAGTGGCACTGTACAACAGTTGGTCGTACCCGCTTGTGGTTGGTTTTTCCATTTTGCCCGCCATCTCAGGTGCCTTTTTGGCGATGGCACTCACGTTGAGCGTCTTAGATATTTTTACCATGCTTGGCCTCATCATGATGTTGGGTTTGGTTGCCAAAAATGGGATACTCCTCGTGGATTTTGCTTCGCAAGCGAAAAAAGAAGGGATGAACACCATTGAAGCGCTCGTTGCGGCTGGCCGAACACGACTCCGACCCATTTTGATGACCACCCTTTCCATGTCCATCGGTTTCTTGCCCATCGCTTTGGCGAAAGGAGCTGGCTCGGAATGGAAAAACGGCCTAGCTTGGGCACTAATTGGCGGCCTGACCAGTTCGATGGTGTTGACCTTGCTGATTGTACCTGTTGTTTTTCAATTCATTGAAGGGCTGAGGGGGGTGATTGGCAAAGCGGGCAAGGCTCTTGGGGTAAAGCAGGAAGAAGACGAAGGGGAAGATTGGAACCGAGAAATTACGGAGCCGTTGATTTCCAAAGCGTTTGAGACACATTGATTTTTTTCAAAAAAAAGAAAGCTGAGTGGGTTGTTCCACTCGGCTTTTTTCGTTGAAAAAAACGGTTTCAATTCTTTAAAAAAATCCTGGTTTGTGACTCGCCATTCATTTCAATTTTTGAAAAATAGAGACCGTTTTTCAATTTTGTAATGTCTAGTCTTTTAGAATTAACCACTACGGTCTGCAAAACCACCCTCCCGTTTTCATCCAAGATTTCCGCCTTGCCTTTGCCTGGGATTTCAATCATCACAAAATCCTTGGCTGGGTTTGGATAAAATTGAAAATCGAAGTCCGCAACTTTATCGCCAACCGATGAAACCATGGCAGGAAGTACCACAGCCTTTGAGTTTTTTAAGGCATTGTCACCGGTTTTTTGACCATTTCCGTCTGCGCAGAGTGATGCAAAGTAGAAAAAAATTGAATCATTGGCTACCTCGGCAGGCGCTTTCCATGTGAAAGACCAAGAAGTACTCCCACCTGTCAAATTGCGTGGGCTAGATTGGCGAACATACTGACGGCCCCCTGCATTTGCCAAGGAACAGCCTGCGCCCGCTGTCAATGTGCCAACTTTGGTATTCGCTTTATCCAATACGGTGAGTTGGAATCCAGACCGAACTGCATCGCTGGTATTAGTCAATGTCAGCGTGTAGGAAGTATTGGCAACGACTGTATCTGGGACACCTGTTAACTCAACAGTTCCAGTGAAGGCTCCACCAGCATGGCAGCCGGAGGCTTGGCAGGTCGTCTCGCCGGGAGCGCCAGTTCTACCTGCTGGCGGATTGTTCGGGTTAATTTTGTTGGAAGCTACGAGGCAAATAATTGCAAATGGCAAAATCAAGAAGGTAACAATTTTCAATTTCATTAATGTGATTTTTTCAAGTAAGTGTAAAGGCTACACAGGTAGCATTTCTGTGAAAAAGGTTGTAAACGTACGTTCTTATTTTTGGGAGAATAGATTGATTCACAAGAATTGTCGGCCAGAATTACCTTTGCGCACATTTTTCAAAAATCACAAGGGATGGAGCGGATAAGCGTGTTTGATATTTTCAAAATCGGGGTGGGGCCATCGAGTTCCCACACGATGGGGCCATGGATAGCTGCGCTAAAGTTTTTGGATAAGATAGGCGATGAAAAAATAGCTACCATTCATGTCAAACTTTATGGCTCACTAGCAAAAACAGGCAGAGGTCACGGAACGGATATCGCTGTGATGCTTGGCCTTTCTGGGTTTCACCCCACAACCATAGAGGTCGAGAAGATTGACGAGTATATCGCCGCCATTTATTCTAAAGAAATATTGTCCTTGGGTGTTGGCCGAGAAATCCCTTTTAAGCCCCTTGAAAACATTGCTTTCATTTTCGAAAAACTCCCATTTCACCCAAATGCGTTGACCTTCGTTGCACACTTTGAAAATGGAAGTGGACTTGCCGAGACGTACTATTCAATTGGTGGTGGTTTTGTCATACAGGAGGGAATGCGAACGCCCCTTGGGCAATTGATTGAGTTACCCTACCCCATTGACAAAGAGGCAGATATTTTACGCTATGTAAAAGAAACTAGGCTGAGTATTTCCCAAATCGTATGGAAAAATGAGCTGAGCTGGCGCAATGAGGATTATATCCGAACTGGCCTTCTTGAAATTTGGGATACGATGTTGCGGTGCATTTACAAAGGTTGCCATTCCGATGGTGAACTGCCAGGCGGGCTAAATGTCCAACGTCGGGCACATGCAATCAATGCAAAACTGTTAGATGGAGTGGAGTACACGACAGTTCGAGGCTGGATGAATACCATTCGGATTAGCGGTTCCTCCTTCGCAAACGTCACCAAATGGGTCAGTTGTTTTGCTTTGGCCGTAAATGAAGAGAATGCTTCCTTTGGTCGAGTGGTTACAGCGCCTACCAACGGTGCAGCTGGTGTAATCCCAGCCGTTTTGATGTATTACCTCAGTTTTTGTGAAAACAAAAAGGAGGAAGATATTGTAAAATTCCTTTTGACCGCAGGTGAGATTGGTAGTTTGTTTAAAAAAGGTTCCACCATCTCGGCAGCGATGGGAGGTTGTCAAGCAGAAATTGGCGTTTCATCCGCCATGGCAGCTGCTGCACTGACGGAGTGCATGGGTGGTACAGCTGCGCAATCTCTAATGGCCGCTGAAATTGCCATGGAACACCATTTGGGCCTTACCTGTGATCCAGTCAACGGCTTGGTTCAAATACCATGTATTGAACGCAATACTATGGGTGCGATGAAAGCCATCACTGCCTCACAGATTGCACTTTCGAGCAATCCAGCCATGGCAAAGGTTACGCTTGATGGCGTAATTAAGACAATGTGGGAAACAGCTCAAGACATGAATGACAAGTACAAAGAGACTTCAGATGGTGGCCTTGCTTTGAATGTTTCGGTTTTAGTCCCTGAGTGTTGATTTGCTGAAAATTGGGACAAACAAAAAAGCCCGCCTTGATTCAAGGCGGGCTTTTTTATTGACATAGTTAGGAAGTCACATCTTAGTTCGGGCTAAGTGTGAAAACTACCCGGCGGTTTTTCCTACGGCCATCGCTGGTGTTGTTGTCAGCAATTGGGTCAGTTGGTCCATGACCTTTAAAGGACATGATAGCTTTGTTAATGCCTTTACCTGCGAGGTAATCGTAGCAAGTTTTTGCACGATTTTCAGATAGTTGCTGGTTCGCAAAATCATTGCCACGATTGTCTGTGTAACCATCAATGGCCAATTTGAAGCCAGGGTAGCGGCTCAAGATTTCTCCAATTTGGTCAAGAACTTTTACAGATGAGGGCAACAATTTAGCGCTTCCAGTCTCAAACTGCACATTCCTCATGGCAAGGTCCAGAACTGCTTTGTCTTCCGCCTTGATTTCAGGGCAACCTTGGTTGCTAGCCAAACCTGGCAAGGTTGGGCATTTATCTTTTGGATCTTCAATACCATCGTTGTCAGTGTCTGCACAACCTTTGAATTTGCGAACACCTGGGTCGTTAGGGCAAGCATCTTCATTGTCGGGAATACCGTCATTGTCAGTATCAGGACATCCAGAAAATTCTGCGGTACCTGGGTCGTTTGGACAAGCATCTTGAGCATCTGTGATACCGTCACGGTCAGAGTCAGGGCAACCGTTCATCGCAGGGATACCAGCAACAGTTGGGCAGTTGTCCTCTTTGTCAATGATGTTATCACCATCTGTATCTGGGCAACCTGAGAAACGGCGGAGACCTGCATCGTCTGGGCAATCATCAGCGTTATCGGCTACACCGTCACCATCACGGTCCGGGCAACCATTCATGCGCTGGTCACCCGCATCGTTTGGACAAGCGTCTTCACGGTCAGCAATACCATCACCATCTGTATCTGGGCAACCACCAAGGGCAACTGGGCCAGCAAGGGTTGGACATGCATCTTCTTCGTCCACTACCCCATCATCATCGGAGTCCTTGTCGCCAAAAGTGAAACCGATGTTTAAACCTGCGAAGTTGTACCAGTCATTGTCATCTGGATTTCCAGTTTCGGAAACGCCATCAATATTGTCACTAAAAGTCAACCTCGTTGCATATTCTAAACTGAGAAACAACTTACTGGAAAGGTCATAGCGTAGTCCCAAACCTAATGGAAGGCTAAAATTAGTTTTGCTAATATCAGCATCACCATTAGTGGTTTTAGGATCTCCGAGGTTAACCCCGATTCCTCCAAGTATGTATGGTGAAAGCGTTTTCTTGAAAGCATTGCCAACATAGCGGCGTTTTCCAAGAAAATCATATTCCCCAACAGCAGATATTTCCAACAATGATTTGGA
Organism: Saprospiraceae bacterium; assembly: GCA_041752395.1. Classification (GTDB taxonomy): domain Bacteria; phylum Bacteroidota; class Bacteroidia; order Chitinophagales; family Saprospiraceae; genus UBA6168. Next base: position 8,192 of record JBGSWN010000258.1, read on the forward strand.
GAAACTTGCACCACGATTTTCGTTGCCGGGAACGTCCTTGTCGCTTGCTTCAAGTTTACCATAATAAAGACCACCACGGATGGCAAAATTAGGAGAAGCTTGATTTCTGACCATTATCCCAAATGCAGGTTTAGCATTTTTGAATAAGGGTCTGTCTTTTTCAACCAAATCACCCCAGTAATTGGACATACCTAGAAAAAGTCCACCACCCCATTTTTGTTGTGCACTTGCCAACAAAGGGAGCAAAGAAAGAAATAGAAGTAACTTTACTTGTTTCATGACTAATTTTTTTTCAGCAGATTTGAAACAACATTGGGGAAAGATGAATTCACCATCGATCATTTGCAAACCTTTGGATATTGAGAATAAAGAATTTAATTTTTGAGATGGAATATAATCTGTGACCAATTAGGAGTAGATAAACATCAGTTTTTTTTAAAGACAGCAAAGGTAATTTTTTTTAAATACCTTACTACTATTGATTGGGTAGAATTTGAATTTTATTGCAAAATTATTTTGGCAAAACGATTTCGAGGTTCATCTGTTTTAATGCCTAATTTTGCAAATAACAAGGATGGAAATAGATTCCAACCCAAATTGTTCATCCTAGTTTAAAACAAATACATTGTTGAATGGCTCGACTTTCCATTAATTTAAAAAGCGGTAACCTAGCAAATCAAACTTCTGAAACCATTGTTGGTATTGACCTTGGCACTACCAACTCTATCGTAGCATACGTAAAGGATGGCAAATCTGTTGCGGTTAAGGAGAGAGGAAATAAAAAAACGTTAGTTCCTTCTGTTGTCCATTTCCAAGATTCAGGTGAAATTTTAGTTGGGCAGGATGCTCACGAAATGATTGTGAAAGACCCTTCAAATACCATTTATTCTGTCAAGCGGCTTTTGGGGAAATCTTTTTCAGACGTTCAGAATGTAAAGTCCTATTTTGGATACGAGGTGATTGATGATGGGACAGACAACCTCGTTAAGATTAAAGTTAGAAATAGGTTTTACACGCCAACCGAACTATCCGCTGAAATCCTGAAGTCATTAAAAGCTAGCGTTGAAGCTGAATTAGGTACTACAGTTACTAAAGCAGTGATTACCGTGCCCGCTTATTTCAACGACGCCCAACGTCAAGCAACTCGTGATGCTGGAAAACTGGCAGGACTCGACGTCCTGCGTATCATCAACGAGCCAACAGCTGCAAGCCTTGCCTATGGTTTGGGGCAAAAAGAGGAGCAAATTATTGCCGTTTATGACCTTGGAGGCGGCACTTTCGATATTTCCATTCTGCAAATTCAGGATGGAGTTTTTGAAGTTCTTTCAACAAACGGCGACACATTTCTGGGTGGCGATGATTTTGACCTTGTGATTGTTGATTTTTGGAGAAAACAATACAATCTGGTTGACTCAGTCTTTTTTTCTGAAAAAACGGGTGGCCAAACGCTTAGGCTTTTAGCAGAGCAGGCAAAAAAACACCTTTCTACGAATGATACTTTCCTTGCCAACTCCAACGGCATTGAATTCGGATTATCAAAGCAACAGTTTGAGGAACTGATTTCCCCGATGGTTGACCGAACCATTCAATGTTGTATCCAAGCTTTGAAAGATTCAAAACTCAGTGTGCAGGATATTCAACATGTTGTTATGGTCGGTGGTTCCACAAGGGTTGAATTGGTGAAGAATCGTGTGGCAGCATTTTTTCAAAAACCTGTTTACGACAATCTCGATCCTGACGAAGTAGTCGCAATCGGTGCCGCCATCCAAGCCGACGTTTTAGCAGGCAATCAAAAAGACGTGCTTTTGCTGGACATCACCCCTCTTTCGCTAGGTATTGAAACGATGGGCGGGCTAATGGATACCATTATTCCAAGAAATACCAAGGTGCCTGGCAAGGCTGGCAGGCAGTACACGACTTCAGTTGATGGTCAAAAAAACCTCAAGATTTCCGTTTTTCAAGGAGAGCGGGATCTGGTGGAACACAACCGAAAACTGGGAGAGTTTATTCTTCGCAATATCCCACCAATGCCTGCGGGGCTGCCCAAAATTGATGTTCAGTTCATCCTCAATGCGGATGGAATCTTAAAGGTCAAGGCCAAGGAACTACGCTCTGGAACTGAGCAGGCCATTGACATCAAGCCGACCTATGGAATTAGTGAAGAGGATATGGGAAGGATGTTGCTCGACTCCATCCAAAATGCAAAAACTGACGTAGCCGCAAGGGCAATTTTGGAAGCAAGGAACGAAGCCAACCACATCTTGCTTTCCACCGATAAATTCCTCGAACAAAACAAGGAAGTACTATCTAAAACTGAAATTCAGGAGATTGCTTCGCTCTCTGCAGCTTTGAAAATTGCATCGGAGGGTGAAGATAAAGACTTGATTAACAGTGCAATACAAAATCTGAACGAATACTCAGCACCAATCGCCCATAAAGTAATGGACATTGTCATCCGCAAAGCGATGACTGGCCAAAAGGTCTAAAAGCTACCCACTTACATGAAAATTCATAAAATTCCCTACTTCAAAGTTCCGCTATTTGCTAATCGAGATGTCAAATACATTTTGGAAGACCCCGCTTTGCGACCATTTTACAAGTATCCCGCAAGTATTGAAGGTTTCAAGGAGGCCATTGAGGATAAAGGCAAGGAAAAAATAGACCGCACAACGCTAGTTGAGGTACTTTTAGACCAACACAGCAAGGTTGATACCAGTGCAGCTGTTTCTCAAAACATTGAAAAATTAAGGTTGGATAACACTTTCACAGTGGTGACTGCACATCAGCCTTCCCTTTTTACAGGTCCACTATTTTATATTTTCAAAATCGTTTCAGCCATAAACTTGGCTAAATCGCTGTCAGTCGCCTACCCTAGCTTCAATTTCGTTCCCATTTTCATCTCCAGCGGCGAAGACCATGATTTCGAGGAGGTGAACCACCTTCATTTGTTTGGGAAAAAACTGGTTTGGGAAAGTGGTGAAAACGGCCCAGTGGGTGAAATGAAAACGGCCAGTTTGACATCCGTTCTTGCCGATTTGAAAAAAATCATCGGAGAATCGGATGCCGCAGCGGAGCTTTTTGAATTGATTGAAAAAGCTCACACGAAAAACCCAAAATATACTGATGCGGCTTTTGAGCTTGCCCACGAATTTTTCAAGGAGGAAGGGTTGGTCGTTTTAAACACGAATGACGCGAAACTAAAGCGTGTTTTTGCACCAATAATCAAAGAAGAAATTTTAGAACAACCTTCACAATCGCTTGTAAATCAAACGATTGAGCAATTAACTGCAGTTGGCTTCCCCGCTCAAGCTACACCCCGTGAAATCAATTTCTTTTACATGGGCGACCAGTTCCGGGAGCGAATTGTAGAAGAAAATGGCCAGTTCAAGGTTTTGAACACAAACCTTGTTTTCTCCAAGGAAGAAATGGAAAAAGAGATTGAGGCTCACCCTGAACGGTTCAGTCCCAATGTGGTTATGCGCCCGATTTTTCAGGAAAAAATCTTACCAAACTTGGCCTACATCGGTGGCGGTGGGGAACTAGCTTATTGGTTGGAGCGCAAATCACAATTTGCTCATTTCGGCCTCAATTTTCCAGTTTTGGTGCGTCGAAATTCCGCCATGTGGATAGATGCAGGAAGCGCCAAGCGGATGGAGAAACTCAATTTGAGTATTGAGGATATTTGGACGGACGCCAACGAATTGGTTCGGAAATATTTGAATGAAAATGCGGAATCTGAATTCAGTTTATCGGAGGAAAAAATCCAACTCAAAGCTGTTTTTGAAACAATTGCCCAAAAGACCGAGAAGGTTGACCAGACACTGGTGAAAACGGTTTGGGCAGAACACAGCAAGGCCGAAAAAAGTATCGAACAGCTGGAGTCTCGACTGCTAAAAGCCGAAAAGCAAAAGCACGAAACTGCCATTCAGCAAATTCAAAACCTCAAAGAAAAGCTATTCCCAGGGGGCAGTCTTCAGGAGCGTTACGAAAATTTCATTCCGCTCTATTTGAAACACGGCCCTGATTTCAAAAGGATTTTATTGGAAAATTTCGACCCGCTAGAAAAGCAGTTCGTGTTGATAGTTGATTGAGTAGCTAGTCTTCTTCGTCGGCAACTTCTTCTTTAATGGCCTCATGAAGCAACCCGTTTTCATCGAGATAGCCTTTTGTAAAAGCTTTCATCAGTTTTTTGGCCTTTTCCATTCTTGACTCTGGGATATTGATTTCTCTGAGAACCAACACAGGAACTTCACGAATAACATCAATCTCTTTGATTTTTTCAATCGGGTTCTCAATTAACTGCTGGATTTCCTGTCGCAACTTGATGTTTTCAGCTTGCAGTATTTTCAGGTGAGAATCCTTCTCAATCGCTTGGTTCTCAACATCTTGAGAAATTTTTTGTAGATTATCAATGGTCATCACCTTTGAATCCATCACGGTTTTCAATCGCTCTACCTCGGTTTCAGCATTCAAAATTGATGCTGACAATTCGGCATGCTGAACTGCAAGTTTACCGATGCGAAGTCGAGTAACCGATGCGCAAAACAGGAATCCAAGCAATGCAGACCCTGCCAATGCAATGAAAGCGATTAGTGGCTCGCCCATGTTTGTGTAGTTTTTCTAAAGTATGTTTAACAAAAGCAAAATGGAGGTTCGGGGCTAAAATTTTATCTCGATAAAAGCCTTCTTACGTTTTCTCATTTCTTGACTACCTGAATATTTACTGTCATTTCACTGCTGCTTTTTGCCATTGATGGCTTCGCAATTACCTCAATTTGCGATCGCCGAACACCGTGGTCCACCAAATATCGCCGAATAGCCAGCGCTCGCATTTCCGCCAAATTGACCCTGGTGGAGGCTGCTTCCTCCTCTGGCGCTGAATAACCACTCAAAACCACGGTCTTTTCTGCGTCCTTTTGCAACTCAAATTGTAATTTTTTTAAAAAAGCAAGTTGCTCCTTTTCGACCTTGTAATTTCCGTATTTATATTTAAAAGAAGTGATACCACTTTGGATATTTGACGCTTCGGCTTTTTTTTCTTCAATCGCAACTACTTGATTATCAGGTTTTTGCGCCTCAATATTGAAATAAATCACACCCGTTAGTTTCCCGTCCACTTCAAACAGGTTGTCCGCCAACATGCCTGAAGTTGAAATTTGTTCTGCTGCTGCACCATTGCTGGTCAAGAGTGATTTTATGGATTCCGCCCGTGCAATGCCCAAGTTTGCAAATGAACTTTCGTTGTCTTCCGATGGGCTGTAAATGCCTACTACCGCTAATTTCACTTTGGGTTTTTCGTAAAGTTGATGTCCAATTGATTTGAGAACTGGAATCAGGTTTTCGTCAACAATGGGCGTAGCTTCGGAGTAGTCAAACGAAAAAGGATGCTGTACAAGGTACTGCGAACTGTCAATTATTATGTTGATGGGAGTCCGGTTGGAAGTGGGTATCGCTTCTTGTTTCCCTTCAGAAAAAATCCATGTCCAACCTGTTACCCAAAGAAAACATGCTACCCCAGATATGGAAGGGAGTAGTTTGCTCATAGTAAAGGGTTTTTAGTGTTTCACACTAGTTTCATAATAGCGGGCTAAAATTAATATTTCCCTTCAATTCATTCAAGGAAAGGTTTCACAAGCATCATTTTAATCAAAAAAATGCGAAGCAAAAAGCACAACCCACTCATTTACAGTGGCGTATAGTTTTTGCTTCGCAAAATATCTGACGGAATAAATTCTTATTCTTCTCCCAAAAACGGGTATTTGAAATCTGTTGCTGTCAAGAAGTTCTCTTTTATTGTTCTTGGAGATACCCAACGAAGCAGGTTGAATATCGAGCCGGCCTTGTCATTGGTGCCTGATGCCCTCGCTCCACCGAACGGCTGTTGGCCAACGACCGCGCCAGTCGGTTTGTCGTTGATGTAAAAATTACCAGCAGAATGGCGAAGTTTCTCTTCGGCAAGTTTAGTTGCATACCTATCCTGAGACAAAATCGCACCCGTCAAGGCGTAAGGTGACGAAGTGTCCAGCAATTCCAAGGTTTTTTCAAAATCCTTTGGCTCGTACACATATATAGTTAGGATGGGGCCGAAAATCTCCTCACACATTGTCACGTATTTTGGGTCTTCCGCCACAATTACTGTTGGCTCGATGAAGTATCCCTCTGACTTGTCGAAGTTGCCTCCGGCAATGATTTCAACTTTTTTATCCTTTTTTGCCTCTGTAATGTAAGCGCTGATTTTATCGAACGCCTTTTCATCAATCACCGCATTGATGAAATTGGTGAAATTCTCTGGGGAACCCATTTTCATCTCCGCCAAGTCGGATTGCAGGTACTTTTTCACATCGTTCCACAAGTTTTTGGGGATGTAGGCACGGGAAGCTGCCGAGCATTTTTGCCCTTGAAACTCAAATGCACCACGACTGAGTGCCACCGCCACTTGTTTTGCATCAGCAGAAGAGTGGGCGATGACAAAGTCTTTTCCACCTGTCTCACCTACGATGCGTGGATAGGATTTGTAGTTGGAAATATTGTTGCCAATGGTTCTCCAAAGTGTTTGAAAAACGCCCGTGCTGCCCGTGAAATGAAGCCCAGCAAAGTCAGGATGATTGAAAATAACATCCCCAGCAGTCTTCCCATCTACAAAAACGAGGTTGATGACACCAGCTGGCAAGCCAGCTTCTTCCAGGATTTCCATGATGACCGCTGCGCTGTAAATCTGAGTATCGGCAGGTTTCCAAACCACGGTATTGCCCATCAATACAGGTGCTCCCGATAGGTTTCCAGCTATGGAAGTGAAATTAAAAGGGCTGAGCGCAAATACAAAACCCTCCAGCGCCCGGTATTCCAAGCGGTTCCAAACGCCATCAGAACTAATTGGCTGTTGGTTGTAAATGTCAACCATGAACTGGACATTGAAACGCCAGAAATCGCACAACTCAGCCACCGCATCAATCTCTGATTGGTAGGCATTTTTGGATTGGGCGAGCATCGTGGCTGCGTTCATTTTAGCCCGGTAAGGGCCAGCCAGCAGGTCAGCAGCTTTGAGGAAAATGGCAGCCCGGTCTTGCCAAGGCATGTTTTCCCAAGATTTTTTGGCTTCCAATGCTGCATCAATGGCCTGCTTGACCATGTCCGCATTTGCTTTACCGTGCCAGCCGAGGGTGTGTTTCAGTTCGTGTGGCGGGTGCATGCTAATCTTGCCCTCGCCCATTATTTTCTTGCCCCCAATCGTCATCGGCACTTCTATCGCCTTCGATTTCAGGGTTTTCAACATGGCTTTGAGCTTAGCTTTTTCCGGGGTGCCGGATGCGTAGGAAAGTACCGGTTCGTTCTTTGCGACGGGCACTTTGAAGAAGGCATTTGACATAAAAATTTATTGATTTTGGTGTAGGACTTGAATTTAAAAGGTGCAAAATTAGGAAAAATGTAGCCCTCCATCGTTACGCAGCTTCACTTATCGTCAAAGAATTTCTTCGAGCTGCTCCAGTTTCTGGATTTGGTAAGTAGGTAAATGGTCAGTTAAATTATTGGCTTCGTGTGGGTTGAACCAGCAGGTGTCCACCCCAAAATTGTTGCCACCTTGTATGTCAGAGTTGAGGCTGTCACCCACCACGATGACCTCAGATTTGTTTGGCAGACCCATTTTTTCAAAAGTATGCGAAAAGAAGCCCTCGTGGGGTTTTGATACACCGATTTCATCAGAAACGACCACTACCTCAAAATACTTTTCCATTTTTGCTTGCGCAATTCTAGGCCGTTGAACTTCCCGTAAACCATTGGTTATCAGGCCCATGTGGTATTTTTCTTGTTGGAGTCTTTCCACCAATTCCACTGCGCCTGCCAGCATAAAATGGGTTTGCGACAAAAGATTCAGGTAATGGCGGTTCATTTCCAACGGGTCACGGTATTCCCCAATTGCCGCCAAAAACTGCTCGAACCTGATTTTGCGCAGCTCCAAAGCAGAAATCTCTTGGCGCTCAAAAGCCAGCCAAACATTGTGGTTGATGGTTTCATAAATCTTAAAATGAGAATCGGTTGCCGAAATCTGAAAGTCGTCCAATGTTTGCGCAAGCGAATGACGGGCGCTCCGCTTGAAATCAAACAGGGTGTCATCGGCATCGAAGAGAATCCAAGGGTATTTCATGTGAAATTTCAGTTTGAAAAATCACAAAATTACGGCTTCCGGTACAAAGCGTTTTACATCCCCTTTCCCTTTTATCAACTCTCTAACAATGGTAGAACTGATGTGCGAAAACTCGGGTAAACTAATCAGGAAAACTGTTTCCAAGTCATTTCCTACGATATGGTTTAGCTGTGAAATGGTCTTTTCGTAGTCAAAATCCGAGGCATTACGCAGGCCACGCAGTAGGAATTTTGCACCGATTTTGTTGCAAAAATGGGCAGTCAAACCTTCAAATTGGCCAATTTCGACTTTTGGCTCATGCTCAAAAACAGACTTTAGCCAAGCCAGCCTGGTTTCCAAATCGAACAAGGTCTGTTTTTGGGAATTGACACCAATAGCGACGATAATTTTATCGAAGAGTGGCAAGGCACGTTTGACCAAACTAACGTGGCCAGTGGTAATTGGGTCAAAAGACCCGGGGAAAACAGCTATTTTCATGTGAGATTCTTTGCGTCCTATTTGCGAACGCCGTTTTTTTAATAGTTTGGCAGCGAAAATTAAACAGACTTTACAAATTTTATGAAAAAAATCCTTCTGGCCACTGGTGGTGGCGATTGTCCCGGGCTGAATGCGGTCATTCGAGCCGTAGTGAAATCTGCTAAAAAACATGGCGGATATGAGGTTTACGGAAGCATCGAAGCCTTCAATGGAGTGCTGAGTGAGCCGACCCAAATTGTCAAATTGACGCCAAATAAAGTTGCAGGCATCCACGTGCGTGGTGGCACTATCATCAAAACCACGAACAAGGGCAACCCGCTCGCCTACCCTACCCAATTGCCGGATGGTACTTGGACATCTCGGAATATTTGCGGTGAATTGACCAAAAAAATCCAAAACCTCGGCTTCGATGCGGTCGTGAATATAGGCGGCGACGGCAGTCAAAAAATATCACAAGTGCTTTTTGAGCAAGGCTTGAATATTATCGGTGTTCCGAAAACGATTGACAATGACCTCTCGGCGACCGACCTCACTTTTGGTTTTAGCACTGCCGTTCAAATAGCGACCGACAGCTTCGATAAATTGGTGACAACGGCGGAAAGTCACCATCGGGTGATGGTCATGGAAGTGATGGGACGTGATGCAGGTTGGATTGCTTTGCATACTGCGATAGCTGGTGGTGCTGAAATCTGTTTGATTCCTGAAATCCCATACGACATCAAAAACGTAGTTCAAAAAATAAATAAGCGTTACGAAAAAGGCAAAGGTTTTGTCAATATTGTAATTGCCGAAGGTGCCAAACCCAAGCAAGGAAATGTAATGGGTGAAAAATCGAAAGACATTGGTGATGAACATATAAAACTGGGGGGGATTGCAAATTTCCTGAAGCAGCAAATCGAAGAAAGTGGCTGCCAAGCTCAAATTCGCACGACCGTACTTGGGCATGTGCAGCGAGGCGGCACACCTGTGGCATTTGATAGGATTCTTGCTACCGCAATGGGTGTAAAAGCCTTTGAACTGATTGCCGAACATGATTTTGGGAAAATGGTAACTTACAAGAACAATGGAATCTCAAGCGTTGATATTTCGGAGGCCATCAAAATGCCAAAGCTGTTATCACCCGACCACTACCTTGTGCGCACAGCAAGAGCAATAGGTGTTTCGTTTGGGGATTGAGGCTAACTTGTTGAAAACGAGCTAATTGCGAAGCCATGAATTTTGGTCAAAAGAAAGCAAAGCTGTTCGCATTTATAAAAAAACACCGAATTAAGCTTGGTATTGCTTTCGGGATATTGTTCTTGGCATATTGGTTTTGCCTGCCATCTCCACTATTCCATGATCCGACTTGTATGGTTTTGGAAGCTAGGGATGGAAGCCTTTTGGGCGCTCGCATATCAGCGGATGGGCAGTGGCGTTTTCCGCACATGGACACCGTTCCCAGCAAATTTCAGAAGTCCATTGTTGAATTTGAAGATCGCCGATTTTTCTCCCACCCCGGTTTTGACCCAATGGCGTTTGGAAGGGCCATGCGGCAAAACATCAAGAACAGGAGCGTGGTGAGTGGGGGCAGCACCTTGTCCATGCAAGTAATTCGGCTAGCACGAAAAGGGAAATCAAGGACTATTTTTGAGAAAATCATTGAAGTCATACTTTCAACTCGGCTCGAAATCAAGTTTTCCAAACAAGAAATCATGGCTTTTTATGCCTCCAATGCGCCTTTTGGCGGTAATGTGGTCGGCTTGGATGCTGCGGCTTGGCGGTATTTTGGTAAAAAACCAGATAACCTCTCATGGGGAGAGTCTGCTACGCTTGCGGTATTGCCAAATAGCCCTGGCCTCATTCACCCCGGAAGGAATCGGAATGCGCTTTTTGAAAAGCGAAACCGATTATTGGCTCGGCTTCGAGAAGAGGGAATAATTGACCAAACGACTTATGAATTAGCGATTGAGGAAATCTTGCCGGACAAACCCCATGCACTTCCACAGCTTGCGCCTCATTTGTTGCATCGCGCATTTTCAGAGAATTTCAAAGCTGGTGGAAATCTATTCACCAAGCTGAAAACGACCATTGACCCAGCTTTGCAGCTACGATTGAACGAGCTTGCCCTGCGGAAAAGCATTAATCTGAAAGGGAATGAAATCAATAATTTGGCCATTATCGTCCTTGAAGTTGAATCTGGAAATGTGCTTGCTTACATTGGCAATGCCCCAAATACAGGCCCAGAAAACGGAGAAGATGTGGACATCATCAAGGCGCCCCGAAGTACAGGGAGTATTTTGAAGCCTTTCCTCTATTCCATGATGCTGAACGAGGGGAAAATGCTCCCGCAAAGTTTGATCACCGATATTCCAACCCAAATCAGCGGTTACAAACCTGAAAACTATCTAGAAACCTACGACGGCGTTGTTGCTGCCGACAAAGCACTTTCCCGTTCGCTGAATGTACCTTTTATTAAAATGCTGCAAGAGTACTCAGTTGAAAAATTTCATTTTAACTTGAAAAAATTGGGCTTGACAACGCTCACAAAACCTGCAAAGCATTATGGTTTAACGTTGGTGCTGGGAGGAGCTGAAGCATCGCTTTGGGATTTGACAAGCGCTTACAGTGGCATGGCACGTACGCTTCAAAATTTTGTAAAAACAAGTGGCAAGTACCGCCCCAATGAATTTCACAAATCCAATTATCTACTGCCATCAAAAAGCGAGGAGTCGGGTAAATTGACCAATCAGACCCCGTTGCTTTCAGCGGATGCGGTCTGGTTCAGCTTTGAAGCGATGGAAGAAGTGCAACGGCCTACCACACAAGGTGAGTGGGAGCGGTTTGAATCGAGCCACCGCATTGCTTGGAAGACGGGCACGAGTTTCGGTTTTCGGGATGCCTGGGCAATTGGTATTTCACCGAAATACGTTGTAGGTGTTTGGGCGGGAAATGCAGATGGGGAAGGTCGCCCAGGCTTAGTTGGGGTTTATGCTGCAGCGCCCATCTTGTTCGATGTTTTCAATATGCTGCCCGCTTCCCGTTGGTTCGACCCGCCATTTGATGCTATGAAAAAGATTGCCGTTTGCAAGCAAAGTGGCTATCCTGCACTGGACTATTGTGAAAAAGATACCGTCTATGCGAATGAAATTGGAATCAACGCCCCACCCTGCCCTTACCATCAAATCGTTCATTTGGACAAATCGAAGCAATGGCAGGTGAACGCAAGCTGTGAAACACCCTCTTCCATGCAAAACCTACCATGGTTTATTTTGCCGCCTGTGGAGGAGTATTATTTCAAAATGAAGAATCCTAGCTATGTATCGCTCCCACCTTACCGCAGCGATTGTGAGCTTGAGGATGCGAAATCGACAGGCCTGATGCAGATGATTTATCCAAGGAAAGGTGCTAAAATCTTTGTGCCGACAGATTTGGATGGAAAACTAAGCCGAACAGTTTTTAAGATGGCTCACCGCAGCCCTGAGTCGTTGGTTTATTGGCATTTGGATAATGATTACATTGGGCAGACCAAAACTTTTCATGAATTGGAGTTGAACCCTACGGCTGGCAAACACAAACTTACTTTGGTGGATCAGGTTGGAAATAGGTTGGAACTTGAATTTGAGGTAATTTCGAAGAATTAGAAAAAAAAAACTCCTACATCAAAGGAGGCTTAAGGCTGATGTAGGAGCACTAAACATACTATGAGAAAACTACACAGTGCAAAGATGCAGTCTTGAAATTCGATTTGAAAGCGCCATTTACGGAACGGTCGGTTTTTACAGGGAACGGTCGGTTTGGTTTAGGGAATGGTAGATCAAGTAATAATCAAAGCACAATTTTTACAGGGAACGAGGCTAAATCCAGCGCTTAGCCTACTCATTTTCAGTAGAGAAAACATTTTTATTTTTTCTATTTTTGAAGTTCTGGCATAGAATTGGAAGAGGAGAGATTCGAATCTGCAAGTACAAAATCAAAAATAAGCTCGAATTCAAATTCGGCTTTTCTCAAGCTTCACACTGCCCACATTAAAACTGGGTATTTTCCAAATCTAAATTTTTCTGAAACTTCTAAGTGTAGAAACGTGGAGTTGAATTTCTATAAAAAAAAAATACCTGCACCCCAGAAGGGAAAAGAGGTGCAGGAGAATTAAACATACTATGAGAAAACTTAAAATTCAAAGGTACGTGTACCAGTAATTGAAAAAAAGCTACATTTACGCACTGGTCGGTTTCATGAGGGAACGGTAGCAGATTTTGAGGGAGCGGTCGTTTTTCACCAATAAGCGGGAAAAATATTCATTATTAATCTATCTTTGCGACCACAATTTTGATAGAAAACAAGGCTGACGAAGCACTAAGCAATATTTGAGAAATTACACACACATGCCGGCAAGGCACAAAAAAAAATTCCCGCACCCCAAGGAGGGAAGTAAGGTGCAGGAAGATTAAACAAACATACTATGAGAAAACAGGGCAAATATATTCTTTTAAATTTTAATATAAAAGGTCTTGCCCCTGAATTCTCAGGATTTCGTACTATTTCATTTGGATTTCCATGATTGGAATTAGGATTTCAACCCGAGTTCCGAGTGCCTTGCCGGATTCTTCTTCAATCAAGTCAAAAATTTCCACGGCGTTTTGTTCCATGTTCTGATTTATCAGCAAAATCTGGAGTCGCTCCTGTGTAATCCTGGTCCCCATTGATTTGTGATCCTTAAAACTGGGGTTTTTAAGCTGCAATTCCCTTGCTTTCTCACGGCCAATTCCATCATCCTCAACGATACAAAGGATGGTGTTTTCATCAAACAACTTAAAATCAATCTTGATACTACCTTTTCTCTTTGAACGAATACCATGTTCAATGGCATTCTCTACATAAGGCTGAACAATCATGGTGGGTACGCCGTAAATATCCTCTTCGATATCTTCGTCAATTTGAAGTTCATAGTTAAGTTGGTCTTCAAATCGCAAATTCATGTTGATATCCAAGTAGTTCCTCAGGAAATCAACTTCTTTTTCCAAAGATATCACTTCCAGCTCTGAGTATTCCAGGCTTTGTCGCATTAGGTGGGCGAATTGGGCAAGGTACCTAGCTGCCTGTGAATTGTCGTTTGAGGTAATATAGTTCTGGACGGAATTGAGGGCATTGAAAACAAAATGAGGGTTCATCTGCGCCCTAAGTGCTTTGAGCTGTAACCCAGCAGCCTGCAATTTGAACATCTCTGCCTCCTTTTCTTTTCGTTCAGCTGCATAGCGGATTTCAATCTCCTTTATTTGGCTGTCTCTTTCGTCAAACATGAACCGCTCAACTGCTTGATTATAAAGCACTTGGTAATCGTAGGCATTTTTATAGTCCATTTCCTTGGCATACAAATCAGCGATATCCTTGAGTATGCCAGTTGCTTGGCGATATTCTTGGCCTTTTTTGGCAAATTCCAAAGCTTTGAAATAATGCTTCAGTGCCTTTTTTGCTTTTTCTTCTTCGTAAATCTTACCTCTCCACCATTCAATATTTGCTAGGTTTTTCTCCTTCCTGTCCTTAAAAAGGGGGTAGGCAGTCGTGAAAAGCTCAAGGGCTTCATTGAATTGGCGTTTGTTTAAGTAACAGTATCCTAGGTTGGCATAGGCAATAGCCCTAGTCTGTTGATTTAGGTCATCTACGACCTTGATTGCTTTCTTAAAATACAAGCTTGCATTCTCGAAATCCTGCATGGCCATGTAGCCATTCCCGACATTCAGATAATGCCAAGATAGCCTTGAGCGCATACCTTTTTTCTCACAGAGTTCTACCACGTTGAGGTAGGCTTGAACGCTTCTTTGGGGGTCGCCTAGCAATCCATAAATTGAACCTAAGCCACTCTGAATCAAGGTGAAAAAATGATAGTCTTTCAGATCTGCTATTTCTGTGAGGTTTTCTATTTCAAGCTCACAGTCCAAGAAAGCCTTCAATGCCTTGGAGTAGTCAGAAAACTTAAGGTGAAAGAATCCCTCTCGACAAATCAATCTCAACTTCAAACGATTGTCAGGAAAGATTTCAAGGTATTTTGCTGCTTGGTTTAGATAAAATCGGGCTCTATCGGGTTGATCTAGATTTTGGAGCGTCCCAGCATAATCAATATAGGTTTCCGCAAGCTGATTGACGTCGCCTCGTTCGCCCAAGATTTCCAAAGCCAGACGGAAGTGGATTTCAGAAAGGTTGAAATTGTAAAGCTGGTTCTCAACCAACGCCATGTTGAGATTGTAATTCAGCGCAAAATCTGGCTGGTCATATTCCTGAAGTATCTGCAAAATCTCGGCAAGGTACTTCTGCGACTTTGAAATGTCTGTAAAAACAAGTTGAGTAGCCAACCTGTCCAAGGTGGCAAGTCGCTTAAGGCGCTCATCTATGAGGTGTAAGGTGGATTCCAAATTTACTATATCCTCGTTGGTGTCAGGATGGGAGTGAATCATTGATATAGTGTTTCCAGTGAGTGTTTCAAAATGCCTTCTTAACTAAACGTTCCAGCCTAACCCTTTACAATACGACAAAAGAGGCCATGCTTTCGCATTGCAGCCTCTTTTAGTATGTCTCCAGAATTAAACTTGATAAACGTTATTGCGGCAGGTCACCCAAGCAAGGGCTTGGCCCGAAAAATCCTGCGAAAAACCCTTTTTTCTTGTTTTCGCTGACTTTTTCGTTACCTCCAATAAACTCGCCCATTTCAACTTTCTTAATTTGATTAAGATCGTCCAATTCAAACAAGTTTTTCTTTTTTGTAGTCTTTCCCATAGCATCTAAGTTTTGTGTGAAAAATCCTAAGTTCATAGTGTTTCTCTCTTTTGCTGACAATAAAAGTGTGTGCGTTCTCTGGATTCAAAGATAGCGAATTTTGAGTTTTCACAAAACTTCCCGCAAAAATAATTGCCTGAAATAAGTTTCAGCGGTGTAGTTTCTCTCAAAAAAGCTAAAAATCCTCCAGTATTCCTCCCACCAACACTGTTTGCTGTCGTGTTTGTGTATGTGTAAGTTCCTTTTAAATTGCTTCTTCCAACCTTCTCATTTGCTCCATAAACGCAGGGCGCCTCCGCCTTGATACCTCAATTTTTTTTCCATCCTCCATCACCAAATAGCCTCCATCGCCTTTGATGAACTTCCGCATGTAATTCAAATTGATGACATGTCGCTTGTGAACCCTGTAGAAATTTAGCATCTGCAACATGTCTTCGTATGCTTTAATCGTCTTTGAAGCGGTAATTCTATCTCCATTTATCAAGTAAATATGCGTGTAATTGTCTTCAGCTTCAAATCTGACAATATCTTTGATATTTACAAAATAAATTCCATCGATCGCAGCAATACTCATCTTCTCAAATGAGTTGGGGTTTGACAAGGACTTGTTGAATAGGTCGAGTCTCTCTTCAATTTTTTCCGCATGTTGAACTCGAATCCGACTTACAGCTTGAACCAATTCGTCTGGATTGATAGGCTTCATGATATATCCTATCGAACTGTATTGGCAAGCCCGTATTGCATGCTCGTTGAATGCGGTGATGAAAACTACCTCAAAATCTACTGGACTCAATTCGTCTAAAAACTGAAAAATAAGCCCGTCCGGTAAATTGATGTCTAAAAAGGCGACATCTGGCCGGAATTCTGCTTCATCGAACAAGTCCAAAGCCTCTTCAATGTTCAAAGCATCTCCAATCACTTCGACCTCTGGGCAATGGCTTGCCAGAAGGTTCTTTAAATTATTCAAGCTTTTTATTTCGTCTTCAACGATAAGCGCTTTGATCACGGGAATCGGTTTGTTAAGTTCTAAAAAATTACCAGCCATTCATTATTACTTTCAGTGTGTAAGTGTTCGAATTGGGGCAAAAATACATCTCCTTCTTTAGAATATAAAACCAAATCACTATTAAATTTCCATTCAAATCACTCGCTTACGGTTTACGAAAATCCACCTTTTCAACCCTTATCAAATCAAGGAGGTTATAGAATGTTTTTTTTAAAATGAATCGAATAAAAATTAAAAGCCAGCGATGCACTCATCTTTTTTTGGCAATTCTGATTGCATCATCAAAACTAATTTTAGGAAACACGTCTAATTTGCCCCCAACTGTAGCGTCAAAAATTTGGCGCCCATCTTTTTGATAAAAATAGTTCGCCAAGTGGTAAGAAACCTCTGAACCGTAAACATCCGCAAGCTGCCATTGCTGCCCTTTGAAATAGTCTGGGTGGAAATGGTTTTCATCGTCGCCCTTGTAAACTTGGGTTTCATGTGACTGTCCGGTCTGCTTGAAGCTGTGGTCAACCCCAATCAAAAACACCCTACTGAATCCCATGTAGTAGGCAATTTGAAGAGAAACGTAAGTCACGGTGTTCCCTTCGCAAATTGGCTGTGAAATATCTTCGTAAAAACTCCAAAGGTTGAGCGTGTGCAGGCGCTGGATATTTGGCTGTTCTTTTACCACTCCTTTTGCTGCCGTGTAAGACAGGAAAACTGGACATTTCATCGCCTCAAACTCCCTAGCACTTTGTTCAATCACCAGTTGGTTCACTGAAACCAGATAGCTAAAATCAATCTTCACTTTGTCAAAAATCAGGAAAATCTTGTTTTGACCAAAGCTGTGGAAATCGTTCAATTTGGCAAGGTCCATGTTTTTCAGCGAAGGGCCATTGCCAAGAATAAAGCAATCCTGACCACGGTGCCTGTCCTTAAACTGCTTCAATTGTCCAGCAAATTTCCTTCGCCAACGCATATAATCACGGGCTTCTTCCAGCTTTTTGCCGAAACCTTTTTTCTCCAATAGATTTAACCCAAAAAGTGCTCCTTGTGGTCTTGCCATGTTAGTCTTTATAGTAAATTTAATTTGGTAAAATATTGATTATTAATCAATTAGCTATAAATCTTTCAAAACGGAACTGATTCCCCCATCCAACAAAAAATTGGCGCCGTGAACGAAACCTGTATTTTGCGAAGCAAGAAACAAGGCCAGTTTGGCGACGTCGTTTGGGTATCCAATCCGTTGGACTGGATGGATTTTGCGAAGCTCATCAATGGCGGATTCATTGTCATTGAAGCCAGCCCTCAACATGTCGGTTTCAATCGCCGCTGGGCTAATGGAATTCACCCGTACCCTGCCTGCTAAGTCAACGGCCATGGCTTTCGTCAAGCCAACCAATGCGCTTTTTGAAGTTGCGTAACTGATGAATTCAGGTTTTGTTAGCTGCTGATGGATGCTGGCGATATTGATAATGCTACCGTTACTGGCCTCTAATCTGTTCAGGAAAATCTTGCTCAAAAGCATGGGACCCGTGAGGTTCACGTTCAAGGTTTCTTGCCAATCGTCCAATTTTATGTTTTCCAACTTGTCCAATCTTTGGACTGCTGCATTGTTTATCAGAACATCCAATTTCGGCATCACATCGTCAAAAATCTGCGTGAATTTGATTCGATAACTGGCATCTTTCACAAATTGGTTTATGTCGAAATGTAGGAAACGGTCGCAATGTCCATTAAAATCCTCTCGCATGTCCACGCCAAAAACATAAAAGCCGCTTTCCCGAAAAGCCTTCGCCAAGGCAGCTCCTATTCCACCCAAAACGCCAGTTATGAATACATTTTTTGCCATAAATTCAATCCAATTTCAAAAATCCAAACAACATTTTCATCGCTTGCTGACTAGCCCGCCGTACCGCATCCACCGTATTCGACCCATTGTGTGTTCCAAAAATACAGCGTTCAAAGCCACGCAACGGAGAATCCGCTGGCAAGGGCTCGTTCTCGAAAACATCCAAGGCGGCACTGTGAACCTTACCAGATTGCAAGCCAGCTATCAAAGCATTTTCCGCTATTATTCCGCCCCTCGAAACATTCACAATCCGCACACCATCCTTCATCAAAGCAATTGACTCAGCATTGACGAGGTGCCTGGTCTGTGGTGTCAAAGCGCAAGTCACCACAACAAAATCTGCTTTCTCAAGCTCGGTCGGAAAGGTATAAAAGCGGAATTTCATCTCATCTTCATCTGTCGTGGTTGCGAAGGGGTCGTAAACGTTAATATCCAGTCCAAAGGCATTCAACATGCGGGCGGTTGACTTGCCAATATCCCCAAAACCAATCAATGCAACGGTTTTGCCTAGTAATGAAATACCCGCAGGTTTGGGCCACTCCCCTGCCCTCACGCCCCGGTCAATCAAAAATGTTTGCCTCGCCAAACCGATGACGTAATGGGCCGCCAAGCTCCCCACTTCCTCGCCAAACATGAGTGGTGTGTTGATAATTGGAATTCCAAGCGCTTTACAAGCGGCAAAATCCACATTGTCAACACCGACGCCCCATTTCACGGCAGCTTTCAGGTTTCCGTTTTTACCGGCCTTGAAAACTTGGGCTGTGGCAGGGTCATCCCCGATAATCCAACCGTCAACATTGGGCAGGATTTCCATCAGTTCATCCTCGGTGAGGGTTTGTACCACATTGGGCGTGATTAATTCGATGCCTTTTGCTTCAAAATTTGATCGAAATTCCTCGATCAATCGGAGCATTGGTGGGCAGGTTACAAGTACTTTCAAGCTGTGATGGTTTAGAGCTTGTTTGGGATTTGGTCACTTGGCTCAAAACGGCTCTTTTTCGCCACTTTTCCACCTTTTTTCAGTCAAGTAGCCCCGCTATTCTTCATCAAAAAGCTGAAAAATTGACGAAAAATTTCTCGTTTTTAGCTCAAGCACCAAATCTCAAACAAGCTCTTAGTTTTTTCAGAAAAAATGGTTCGCAAAGTTGCTGGATAATTTCGTTTTTTGAATGGAAAAAGCCAATCATTTAAACCAATTGAAGATTTACCCAACTATTCCTTAATTTCGCTCCACATTTTTGAGCCGTAATTGAGAAAACAAAAAAAACTAGGCGCATCCTATTCAGGTAATCAAAATTAAGTTCCAATTTCTCACAAGTCGATTAGGCAATTTTATGCCAAAGCGGCACGTTATTTACAACTGCCAGACATTCAACAATTTAGGTAGATTTTGGCTTAAAAGGACATACTGCTTTCGGAAGAAAATGAAACAAACGCTTACCACCTTGACTTTTATTTTGTTGGCCATCTTGCTGTCTGCTCAAGGCAGTGAGCTTGCATTGGCGAAGAAGTATGAAGCGGTTGCAGATAGTCTGAGCAAAATTCCAGACAACACGAAAGCCATCCTTTTCCGCAAAAAAGCCCTCAATATTTATCAGAACCAACGTCCATTGCCTTTCGATAAAATAGCGGCGACCTTCCGAAGCATTGGCATTTACTACCGCCTGGAGGGAAAATTCAGCGACTGTGAGTACAATTTGAAACGTTCGGTCGAAATTGCAGAAAAACATCTTTCCCCCAATCACCCTGAACGAGCAAAAGACTACAACAGCTACGGCATCTACCTTTTGACCACCGGGAAATACGACTTGGCCCTTGGCTATCTTCACAAAAGTCTTGACATCAACCAACGGATGAACCTGCCGGGGTTGGCCGACAATCTCAACAATATTGGCATTGTGTATGAAAACATGGGTGATTATGATGCGGCCTTCAACCATTATTATCAAGCGCTTCGCATCAATAAAAATGACCTCGGCCTCTATAATATTGCCACCGCAAACAATTATATCAACCTCGGTACCGCCTGCCTTCGACTCGACCGCTATGATGAAGCCAAGTCTTTTTTTGATACGACGTTGATGGTTTACAACAAGCTCTTACCCAAAAATCATCCAGAGTTTGCAGCGCTTTACAACAACCTCGGCGCTGTGGCAAATACCCGTGGGGATTACCGCACGGCAATTGGCAATTTTGAAAAAGCACTCAAAATAACCGAGAAAAACTTGGGGGAAAACCATCCTGATGTTGCCAATATCTACGCCAACACGGGCATTTTACTCCTCGACAAAGGCGATGTCAACAAGGCATTGGCCTTTTTTCAAAAAGCTTATGATATCAGAACAAGGTTTTTTGGACAAAACAACCACCTCGTTGCCCGCACCTGCAATTACCTCGGCGATTGTTTCCTTCAAAAAAAAGATTACGATAAGACCTACGAGTGGTACAACAAGGCCATCTTGATTTTTGAAAAATTACCTGCCGGTGACCCGACCGATTTTGCGGAGTACAAAAATGACCTCGGTTATTATTTTGAAAAAATGGGCAACTACCAGTCTGCGCTTCAGTTTTATAACGAGGCACTGGCCGTTGTGCGGAAAAATTCCAGCAAACAAGACTTGGATATTGCCAACTCCCTAGCTCGAATTGGGAACTTGCTTTTGCAAAAATCAAACAACGAACAGGCTCGGGTACACTTTCGCCAAGCCCTCCAAATCATGCAGCGGTTTCTTGGAAAAAAACACCCCGATGTTGCAACGATTTATGGGAAACTCGCCGCTGCTAGTGGCGATAATTACAAGCTGTGCCTATCCTATTGTGACTCTGCCATGTTCTCGCTCGATTATACCAAGGCCAATGGATTTAGCTTTGATAAAGTCAGTTCATCACTTGTCCTGCTAGATATTTTGAAGCAAAAAGGTGAATTGCTAAATGGATTTTACAAAGAAACCAAAACTCGCAAATGGCTCGATGAGGCAGACTCAACGTATGGGATTGGAATACAATTGATTGATTTCGTGAAAGTTACATTGGAAGAACCCGGCTCAAGGCAGGCATTGCTCGACAATTATTTTTTGATTTATGAAAATGCCATTGCCATAAAATGCGAGCTTAAAAGCGTTAGCAGCGACACTAAATACTGGCATCAGGCATTTGAGATTTCGGAACGAAGCAACGCAACCCTACTGCTGGAAGCGCTGCAATCTGTTCATGCCGGGCGTTTCACAGAGATGCCTGATAGCCTTTTAGACGCTGAACGAAAATCGAAGATTGACCTTGCTTTTTTGGAAAAACAGGTCTTCGAAGAACAACTGAAAGGCACCGATGCCAGCTCAAAGAAATTGGCTGAACTGAACGATGAAATATTCAGTCAGCAACAAAAGTATGCCCGACTCATGGCCGCTTTTCGGAAAGATTACCCACGCTATTTTAGTTTAAAATATGCGCCAGATGTAGTCACTGTGCCAGAAATCCAGCAAAAACTATTGTTGCCAGGTCAAAATATGGTCGGCTATTTTGTGGGTGAGGATAAAATATTTGCCTTTGTTATCAATGAAAAAAACTTTGACGTCATAAGTATAGACAAGGAATATTCCTTGGAATCTTGGGTCGAAGAGTTCCGAAACAGCATTTACCAGTA
>JBGSWN010000259.1:0-16600 GCA_041752395.1 Saprospiraceae bacterium
ATTGTTGAAGAGTCAGATGAAAATTTATAAGCTGACCGAGCGGGAGAAGGAAGTGCTGAAACTGATTGTCAATGGGCTCACATCCAAGGAAATTGCGGATGACCTCGGCATCAGTAAACTGACCGTGGATACCCACCGAAAGCATATTCAACAGAAACTCGGCGTTTCAAAACAAGTAGACCTGCTCAAATTGGCGATGCAATCAGGTATGGCTTGAAGTTAAACTATTTAGCCTAGTTTTTAAGCGTAAAAAGGGCAAAACATGGGAAACTTTCCTGTGCTTTGCCCTTTGTTTTTTAGTGAAAAAATCAAGGATGAACCAACAGAAGAAAATCAACGCCTATTGCGAAGCACATACCTCGCTGCCTGTGCCGGAACTGCACGAGCTGGAGCGGGAAACTAACCTACGGACACTCTCGCCTCAGATGATCAGCGGAAAGGTGCAAGGGCATTTGCTCACGCTGTTGGCCTCGCTCGCCCGTCCAAAGCTGGCGCTGGAAATCGGCACTTTCACGGGCTATGCCAGCATCAGCATTGCGAAGGGGCTGCCGGAAGGCGGCAGGTTACACACCATCGAAATCAACCCAGAACTGGCGCATATCAGCCAAAAATATTTTGAGAAAACGGGGCTTACCGACCGTATCACGGCACATGTAGGAGATGCGAGGAAGATTATTCCCAGCTTACATTTGAACTTTGATTTTGTATTCCTCGATGCCGCCAAATTTGACTACCAGTTTTACTATGAAATGGTGATGGAACGGCTCAACCTTGGCGGTTTGCTCATCGCTGACAACGTGCTTTGGGATGGCAAAGTAGTGGCAAAAACTGGCGATACGGACACCCAGCAGATTGATGCTTTCAACAAAATGGTACATGCAGATGAAAGGATGGAAAACCTGATGTTGCCCGTGCGGGATGGCGTGCTGGTGGCGAGGAGAGTAGGCTAGCAAGTGTGGTTCTTTTTGGAAAACAGCCGCTTAGAATTTGCATTTTTTGCCTAATTTTTTCATAAAAAATGCCGCCCTTGGAAGTCCAGGGGCGGCATTTTTAGTATCATGATTTCGGTCTTACCTTATTTCAAAAATCCGTAGTTTTTGGCATATTCCAGCATCTGTTTGGTAAAATCATCTGGATATTCCAATTTGACATCCGTAATCACCCCATTAGCATCGCTCACTGGCACTAGGCGTGGGTTGATGAAACCACCATACGGCGGCAAATTCAATTTTTCGGAACGGGCCAAAACCTCCTGATGGATGGCTTGATCTACTTTCACACCGTAAGTTTCCACCAATGCCTTGCCAGCCTTGGCATCGCCCTGCGACTTTATGCGCTGGATTTCCTTCAACAGGTCGCCAAAGAGCACCCGAAGCTTCATGTAGTCATTGATTTTGAAATAGGTCTTGCCGCCTTTTGAAACCTTCTCGATGACATTGTCTTTTTTGCCCATTTCATAAGCCCAAGAAGCCACGAGTTGGCGGTTGCGCATGTGCGCCTCCTCGATGTTTTGGCCGGGCTTGATGCGGCGCAGTTGCAGCATCAGGCCGTTGCGGATGTAGCTATCGTACTCCGCTTTTCCCACTTCAAAAGAGGGCATCATGTTCAGGTCTATCAGCTTTTGATCCATGATATAATAGAGGGCAAACAAGTCGGCACGGGCCTCCTCCAAGGTGGAAGAGTAGCCGGGCAGGGTGACAGATGGCTGCCCAATGCCAGGCTCCAAAATGCCGGAAGCATGGCCAAGCACCTCGTGCATGGCGGTTGTTAATTTGCCTGCCAGTTCACCGAACTCTGCGGTCCGCTTGGCTTCCGCTTCATCGTAAGCAAACTCTTGGGTGAGGCCAGGGCCGCTCGCATTGGTGTATGCATCTTCAATATTGCCAAGGCTGACGGACTTCGAGCCGTATTTCGAGCGAATCCAGTCGGCATTCGGTAAGTTCACACCGATGGGCGTGGCCGGGGAGGCATCACCAGATTCTCCAGCGGTATTCACCACTTTGTAGGTCACACCAGTTACGTTTTTCTTCTTGTGGTTGGGCAGCAGCGGCGAGTTGTCCTCGAACCATTGGGCGTTGTCAGTGAACACTTTCATGCGCTTGGAGGCATCAAAGTCGTTGATTTGGACGATGGCCTCGTAGCTTCCTCGCTGGCTCATCGGGTCGTGATAAACCTCAATGAAACCCAGGATATAGTCCACGTCACCCTCCGTAGCTTTTGCCCAAGCTATATTGTATTCGGCCCATTTTTTCAGGTCGCCTGTTTTGAAATAATCAATCAAAATAACGAGCGCTTTCTTTTGCGGCTCATTTTCGGCTACTCCAACGGCCTTTTCCAGCCAAAAGATAATTTGGTCAATGGCAGCGCCGTACATGCCACCCGATTTCCATACATTTTCATAAACCTTCCCGTCCTTCCCTTTTTCGAGGCGGGAGTTGAGGCCCCATTCCAGCGGCTCTGGGTCTTCGCTGGTGGTTTTTGCTTCGTAAAATTTCTTCACGTCGGCAGTCGTGATACCGGGTGCTTGAAAGTTGACGGCGGAGGTGAGCACATTGTCCACACCATCCTGCTGGTTCACCCGCTTCGGATCTATTTTTGGGTCAAACATGGCATTGAGTGCTTCTGCCGAAAGACTGGCACCTACGTCCCTTATCGTTTTTGAGAACCATTCCTTGGAAAAGCCCGGCTGGAACTTGTCGTGTGAGTAGTGGTGGTGGATGCCGTTCGAAAACCATACCTGCTTGGCGTAAATCAGCATTTCTTTGAACTCCTGGCTGGTGCGGTCTCCTTTGTAGTCAGCGACAATTTTGTCCAGTGTCTGCCGGATGGGCAGGTTGAAGCGGTAGTTCTGGTCGTAGGAAATGTCACGCCCGCTGAGGCCCGCCTGTGTGAGGTAGTACACCAGTTTTTTTTGCTGAAGGCTCAGTTTGTCGAAGCCCGGCACTTGGTAGCGGATGATTTTTTTGTCGGCAAATGTTTCGGTATTCCACTTGAAATTATCGGAGGAAGTGGATGTTGTTGCCATGCGCTTGTCGCCGCATGCGAACAAAAACAAGGTGGTTAGGAATAAAAAAGGAAGTTTTTTCATGTTGTCCCTAATTGAGTTTTTTATGAAATAATGCAGTTTTATTAGCTAAAAGTCGGGGTGAAATTAAGCTAAGTATCAGGTATATTCGAAGCTGATCGCAAATTATGTTCTGATTCTAATTTTGACTGTAAGTTGATGATTGAGCCTAGTTGAATTTTTCTGATGAAAAATTGGAGAGTGGATGGGAGTTGATATCAATGATGATTGAAAATTGCATGTCCAGAAATACAATTGTTGACCCCAGCATTTCGGCCAAATTTTTGCAGCCACTACCTATCCCACGTCATTTTCAGTAATTTATTTTTTAATATGTAAAATGGTTTTACCTTTGCCTCGGCTGCATTGGTTTCAGCGACGAGAAATACTACCTGCCACCACCGTCCATTGGTTTACAGACAGGAAAACGTATTCAACTTCATCGTACGTTTTACAACTTACACACCATGAAAAAGCGAACTTACTACGCCATTGCTGCCATTGTCCTGTTTTTTGGCTTGGGTCTCCTGCTTGATTTTGGCGTTTCAAAGGATGACCACCTTGATACGTATGCGCACCGGATTGAGCGTAGCTTGCATAAAAAAGAGTCGGAGGTCTATTCTTTTTTGTCGGATACTGGCTTCATTTTCAGGCAGTTGAGAGGGGTGGAGCACTTGCCAACGATAAAACAAGAGGCTGACCTTAACCACCTGTTAGAGCTCACCAAGAAGCAATACAACATTCGGATTTACTACAAAGATTCTTTGGTTTACTGGCTGAACAACCGGGCCTATCTTTCCCCCGAACAAGGCGCTGTACTTTCAAATGAGCCCGAAAAAGTGCGCCTGCTCAGGCTGCCGAACGGTTATTTTGAACTCATAAAACAACCGCTGAACGAAGACGTGACCGCACTCGCCATGATTCCCATCAAGCGGGAGTTTTCGAGAAAAAGCGACTTCCTGCCAAACGAATTCATCACCGACGACTTCCCGATACCCTCTGATGTGTTCCTGAAAGAGTCTGGCGACCGCTTTGTCATCAAGAGCATGGAGGGCGTGCCACTGGCCTGGCTCGATGCTACAGGCCCTGCCAAAGACCGTATGAACCTCCAGTTGGTCTTTTTCATCTACGTGATAGGCTTCATATTTATCGGTGTTCTCATCAACGACCTCGCTGTCCTTTTGGTCAAACGATACAAGCCTTGGGTGGGTGCAGCCTTCGTATTGGGGTCTGTTATTTTGATTCGGTACCTGACCATCCAGTTCGGTTTCTCGCAGCACTTTGCCACGTTCCAGACCTTTTCGAAAGTGTTTACCGACCCCATTCTCGAGGGGGTGAACTCCCTTGGCGAGCTGCTCATCAACATCATTCTGCTCGTCTGGATGATGGTTTTTTTCAACCGGGAATTTCAGGTCAAGGAGTTTACGCACCCCTCGATGGCCATTCGGTTCAGCCTTACCGCACTTAATTTTTTTAGCGTAAACTTGGCTATGCTCATGGTTTGCAGCATTTTCAAATCCATTATTTTGGATTCTTCCATTGTTTTTGATTTTGAAAACGTGTTCAACCTCAACTCGCAAAGCGTATTGGCGATGGTTGGCGTGGTGCTGCTGCTGCTGGCATTTTTCCTTTTCAGTCACCGCATGATGCAGGCCATTTACAAAGTTGGTTTGAACCCAAATTGGCGGTTGGGCGCTGTGGCTGTTTCACTTATGGCCTCTATCCCAGTGGTGCTTTATGGCGACTTGAAACTGCCCGTGGCCTACTTCCTCACGGCAGCGCTGATTTACCTCATCGTTTTCGAGTTTTTTGTGGAAGTTCGGGCGCTCACCCTTCAATGGCTCGTCGGCTGGCTCATGCTTTTTTCTTGCCTCACGGCAATGCTGCTCTACAAATACAACAACGACAAGGATTACCTCCGCCGGGAAGAGTATGCGAAAGCCCTCGCCAGCTACGAGGACAAACAAGCGGAGGAGGGGCTTATCGAAATGGGAAACCTCCTGCTTTCTGATTCCTCGCTCCACATGTGGAACCTCCTGACCAATTTTTACAGAGAAGAACTGATACCGAAAGAGGAGGCAAGAGACATCATGGATGCCCAGTTTGGAACCAACAAATACCTGCTGCACAACTACAAATTTTCTGTTTTCGGCTTCGATAGGTCGGATGGTGAAACGGCATTTACGGAGCAGAGCAAAACTTTCGGCGCACTGGAAACGGAGTTCATGCAAGCCGATGCCACTTCCAGCCCCATTCTGCGCTTTAAGCCCGAAAAGACCCGAGACCCGGGTTACCTGCTCCGCCTCGACCTGAAAACGAGCCACCCCCTCACCATCTTTGTCATGTTCAAGCGCTCTTTTTCCAGCCCCTCCAAGGTGTACACCGAGATGCTGCTCGACAAAAAATACAAGCACCTGACCGAGCTTGACAACTACGACTACGGCATTTACCAGAATGACACTTTGGTCGAAGACCGGAATAAATCTTACAGCAAGCAGTTGACGGACCCGCTTCCAGCCGTTGGAGAAATTCGCATTGTGAAATACAGCAGTACCCGCTCGGAATTGCTCTACAATGCCCCCAATAATATTGCGATAAAAATAGGCCGTGAAACAGGTGGCTACATCAAACCGCTGTCGCTTTTTTCCTATGTTTTCACGTTGCTTACCCTGGCCATTTTGCTGTTTGGTGTCATCAATTACTTCACCAACGCCCTGCCCGGCCCGCTCAATTTCTTCCGAACAACGAAACCCTCGCTGCGAAACCAATTCCAGTTTTGGGTCATCAGCATGGTCTTGTTTTCATTTTTGGGGATTGGCTTCGTAACGGTTTGGTACTTTCAGCAATCGTCCAATAATTACCACAAGGGCCGCCTCGATAGGAAAGTGACAGCCGCCTTGGCCAGCGTGAACTACGAAATCAAGGCTTGGCACAAGGAACGCCAGCGGGAATGGGAAAATGAGCATCGTCAAGAATCTAGTCCCGGTGCAAAACCCGAAAGCGAGCGGGAACGGGAGAGAGAACGAGAGCGTGAGCGGGAACGTGAAAAAGGTAATGGATTTGCCAAAACTGAGCGGGAACGGGAGCGGGAACTTGATAAAAAGGAAGTTGTAATAGCGCAAAGCAAACCTGAAAGTGAAAGAGAGCCGGAATTGGAACACAAATCCGAAGAACCCCTGCACAAATTCAAGATTAAGCTCGACAAGCCGCACCATGAACTAGTGGTTGGCGAAGATGAAGAACTGGATGCGTTTTCGTTATCGTCATTGATTCCGCTGGTGTCAGAGGTTCACCGTTTGGATGTCAATATCTACGACTTAGATGGCAATTTGATGTCATCCTCCGAAGAAGATATTTTCAAAGGCGGCCTTGTTTCCAACAAAATGGGCGCTTACGCCTACTTGAACCTGCACAACCTCGGTTACGAGCGTTGTGACCAAGACGAAAGCATCGGCAACCTCGAATATACTGCCGCCTACCAGCCACTCAAAGACATGGAGGGCAAAACGCTCGCTTACATGGGCATTCCGTACTATGCCCAGCACCGGGAACTCCGCACGGAGGTGACGGATTTCATGAGCACGCTGCTAAATGTGTATGTATTCTTACTGCTAATTGCAGGTGGTTTGGCCATCGTCATCGCCAACAGCATTACGAAGAAACTGACCGAACTTGGGAACAGCCTCCAGCGCTTGCGCCTTGGTGGAAACGAGCCTATCGTCTGGCGGCGAAAGGATGAAATCGGCGACCTCGTGGAAGCCTACAACCGGGCCGTGAAAAAAATCGAGGAAAGTTCGTTGCTGCTGGCGCAATCCGAGCGGGACGGCGCATGGCGGGAAATGGCCAAACAGGTGGCCCACGAAATCAAGAACCCGCTGACACCGATGAAACTTAGCATCCAGTACCTGCTCCATGCCTACCAGTCGAACCCCGACCCAAAGAGCATCGAGCCGCTGCTGAAGCGGGTGTCCGGTACACTGGTGGAGCAGATTGAGTCGCTGGCGCAAATTGCGACCGAGTTCTCCAACTTCGCCAAGATGCCGCAGCCGGAAAACATCCAGTTTTCACTCAACGATTTGGCAGCGTCGGTGCACCATTTGTTCAAAAATGAGCGCCCCGACATGGACATCAACATAGAATTGCCGAAGGTGGACTTTGAGGTTTACGCCGACCGCAACCACGTGACCCGTGTCATCAACAATTTGCTGAAAAACGCCATCCAGGCCATCCCCGAAGACCGTAAAGGGGACATAAAAATGGTGTTGTACCAAGTGGAAAACAAAGCTATGCTCAAAGTGGTGGACAACGGCACGGGCATCCCGCCGGAGATTCAGGAGAAAGTGTTTTCACCTAATTTTTCCACTAAAAATTCGGGCACGGGCCTCGGCCTTGCCATTTGCAAGAGCATCATCGAAGGTTTCAAAGGCGACATTTATTTTGAAACGGAGATGGACAAAGGCACCACTTTCTATGTGGAATTGCCACTGATGAGCGTGTCGGAATTGGTGTAATGACCGCTTGTGGTCGCCCAATTTATTGGGCAGGCCGTACCCGTTATGTTGCTCCGCAAAATGACTATTTTGCGGAGCAACAACTCAAAAAGAACAATGGCTAGCCGAATTAAATGACTTGGCTTGACGGGTTTTTCCTTCCTTCGCATAACTTTTTTTATAAAACCATCGTTTTATTGTCCTGCCGCCAGATTTGACCATTCATCATCAATATTTCACCGTTCCTATGAAGCAATACACCATAATCGCCCTGTTTTTTTTCTTCGCAAACGCCTTGGCTGCCCAGTGCATTTCAGGTGATTGTAAAAACGGAACGGGCATTTACCTCTACCCAAGCGGCGCCAAATACATCGGCCAATTCAAGGACAACGAAATCCACGGTGTGGGCACTTGCTACTACACCGACGGCAGTGTTTACCGGGGAGAATGGGCGCACCGCTTCCAAGAAGGCAAGGGCATCAAGACCCTGCAAGACGGCCGGACTTGGGAAGGCAACTGGAAAATGGGCCTCCCCATTGATGAAAAAGGCCAGCCAATCGCCAATCTTTTTCCAGATAAAGAACCCGAAGTACAGACGGGCTGCCTCGCTGGCGACTGCGTGAACGGCGATGGTACTTTCGCCTACGCAGGTGGCAGCAAGTACGAGGGACATTTCAAAGACAGCAAACCGGATGGCCAAGGCATTTTTACCTACACCAACGGCGACCGTTACGAGGGCAGTTTCAAAGCTGGTTTGAAGGAAGGTGTTGGCGTTTTTTATTACGCCGACGATACCAAAACCACGGGTGAATGGCGGGAGGGCGAGTACCTCGGCAATTCCAAGATCGAGCACGGCAAGGTCGGCTGCATCGAAGGTGACTGCCAGAATGGGCGTGGCACCTACATCTACAAGGACGGTGTGGCGAAATACGTGGGCGATTTTAAGAACGCCATGCCCGACGGCGAAGGGGTCATCTACTATTCCAACGGCGAACGCTACAAAGGCGATTGGGCGCTTGGCAGCTTCAATGGCCAAGGTTCGCTCTTCCTCGCCGATGGCACCGAGGTGGCCGGCTTTTGGAAAGATGGCTCCTACATGGGCACTTCCCAGCCAAAGCCTGTCGAAGCAACGCCACCTTCCACCCTCGATCCGCAGGATTATATCGCCATCCGGCAAGCCAGCCAGATGAAGGTCTGGGCGGTGGTGGTCGGTATTTCAGCCTATGACCACATGCCCACTTTGCGCTACACCGACGACGATGCCTACCGCATGTACGCTTTCCTGAAAAGCCCCGAAGGCGGTGCATTGGCGGATAACCAAATCAGGATTTTGATTGACGAAGATGCTACCCACGAGAAAATCATTGCAGCGATGACTGATGTTTTTGGCAAAGCTGGCAGCGAGGATTTGGTGATGGTTTATTTTTCTGGCCACGGTCTTCCCGGCTCGTTTTTGCCAATTGATTTTGATGGTTTCAACAACAAGCTCGAACATGAGGAAATCAATAAAATCATGGAGAGCAGCCCGGCTAAGTACAAACTTTGCATCGCCGATGCCTGCCACTCCGGTAGCTTGTTGGCGATGGCCGAAAAGAGCGGGACGATCCGCAACGTCTTGGACGACTATTATAAAACGCTTGCGCAAGCAGAACCCGGTACGGCGCTCATCATGTCGTCAAAAGGAGAGGAGACCTCGCTGGAAAGTAGTGGCTTGCGCCAAGGGGTTTTCAGTCACTTCCTTATTCGTGGCCTGAAAGGCGAGGCGGACAAGGACGGCAACAAAATCGTGACGGTGCAGGAACTCTTCAATTTTGTGGATGAAAACGTGCGGGCTTACACGATGAACCGCCAGTCGCCAGTTATCAAAGGGCAGTTTGACCCGAAGATGACGGTGAGCGTGGTGAGGTAATAAAGCATTCAGTGGGAAGGAGGAACCGTATATGCAATTACAAAAAAGAGCGGATGACACTCGTCACCCGCTCTTTTTTTATGCAAAACTTCGCAAGAATATTAGTGCATTACTACAAATTTCTTAGAACGGAAGCCCTCTGGCGTATTCACCGACATGAAATAAGTGCCGTTGGGAAGCTTGCTCACATCGAAGGGGTAGCGGCCTTTTTGCACATTCTCTAAACTGCGGCTGCCAACAAGGCGGCCAGTGAAATCAAATGTTAGTACCTCTACTTCAGTAGCCACCTGATTCAAGTCAAACTCAAGGTTGACAGACTTGGAAGCCGGATTTGGCGACAGGGATATTTTTTGGTCTTCCAGCGGGTTGTCGGTGCCGGAAATAAACCCTTGTAAGTGCAGGCGAACAATATAATTGACACCAAAGCCATCGGTTAAAAGGCTGTCAACGAAAACCATTGAACCAACTTCACCTGCAAAGCGCTCGGTTCCGCCAAAAGCATATTTTGGAGGGATACCGACACCTGCCTCTAAACCGTTATACTCTACCATCAACAAGTAGATTTTGTTGGGAGCAAGTGTGACAGGGCTGGGAAATTCGGCTGTAAAAAATTGGAACCCTTGGTCTGTGTCTTTGAGAATATATTCGGTGGTAGCGATAGGGATAAGTGGGCCACCAGATTCATTCAGCCCTAGGTAACTTGGAAAGGCAGCTGGATATGGTACTGACCCGTTGCCATCAGGGTCGGCATTGTATATCCTAATTGTAAATTTGTCACCAGCATCTTGCCCTGTATAAAGTTCATCAGGGTTGCTAATCATAAATGAAGCATGGGTAGCTGTAACTGCGGCTGCTCCTGTTCTGTAAACATTGCCTACAAAAAAATTGCCGCCATAGACATTAGTGAATGTGGTGTCGTTTGGCTCAAGTGTGCCGTTGGTATTTGGCACAATGTCACCGTTGTCAATTGCGTAAGTATAGTCCGAAATGATAAAGTCGCTTTCTAATTCGTCGGGTGTCAGTGAATTGGTGAATTTTACGTTATAATTCCCGACAGCATTTGGGGTGTAAGTGTCGTCAAAATCAACTTTAATTACAGACAATGGAGCAACATTGGCAATAGTCTGGCTAATAGTAGTAGTAGCACCAGCGGGGTTTGTAATCTCAGCATTGACGGTTACGCTCGGTATTGTTATGAGGGGGTCAATATTGATATATACGGCACTAATATCCTCCAATGGCTTAACGGCAGGAAGTGGTGTTTGATAACAGTAGGCGGTTCGGGGGCTGCTGAATGAGCGTACTTCAAAGAAGGCTGTTACGGGTATTCCGGCATTCAATTTTTCTCCAATAATGATACCATCTTCCTTACTCAGGCTAACTGTGGGGATGTGAACCTGTGCGCCATTTGCTCCACCACCCATGCCTATCGGCCCGCCAACTGCGGTTCCATCAACCTCGCCCAATAGGAGTCGGTTGACTATTATTACACCGATTGCTCCTGCTTCTTGCGCCCTTAATGCTTTCAAGCCAAATTCACAATCGCCTCGGCTAATAAGGGCTATCTTACCTGTCAGGTCGCTTGCCATGGAATCACAAACCAATGAATCGGTTTGGTTGCCAAGGCTGTCAATTCCGTAAGCCCAGGTAACGTCGCCGATAACAGTTTGGATAAGTGTGTCACACCATTCCGCAGGCTTGCCGTAGTCGAGAACTCTAATAAGCCCATCTTGAGTTTCGATGCGAACCTCAACAGGAATGGGCGAATACCGCGGTATCTGGGCCACTAATGACGATACCACGATGCAACTAAACACGAGTAGTGTAAATGCTTTTTTCATGCTAATTCAATTTTTGTTAGAAGTAATTTTTTCAATAGTTGTAAAAATATCATTTCTACTAAAAAATAGGTAACAACATCCAATAAAAAGCAAAAGCGCTACCCGAAAATGATTCGGATAGCGCTTTTGTATTCAATTTTGCGCTAACTTGAAAGTTAATTTATGTTGCTGCTATCATAATAGTATTCAGCTTAAATACCTTTCAATGCTTGAGATTAGCTTATTTGATAACTACCACTTGCTTTGACCGCCATCCTTCAGGAGTTTTTACTGAAAGGAAATAAGTGCCAGCGCCAAGTGACTGTGTGTCAATCTGGTAAGTGCCAGTTTTGACATTTTCGAACTTCTCAACACGGATGAGCTTGCCTTCTGAGTTCAAAATGCCAACTTCTACAGTTTTGGCCATTTCAGAAAGGTCAAGATTCAGGTTGACGTAAGAAGCTGCTGGGTTTGGAGACACGCTGAGTTTGCTAGCATCCAAAAGTTCAACTTGGTCATCTGTGTTCAGTACAAAATCGTCTGTGATAAGTCGTGTGACGACAGTGCTGCCGGCCCATCCTGTGTAAAGTTGGTCCAACTCAAGTGGTGTGGTCGGGAAATTCAGGTAGGGAGTTGAGTTGGTATTGGTAAACCTTGGCGCAATCCCATTGCCGTTCACGCCGCCATCGTATTCAATAGCAACAAAGTAAGGATGGTTAGGCTGTAGTTCGACAGTTGCCCCAACAAAGCTTTCCAATTGTACGAAGAAAAGTTCGTTGTCAACCTCCGTGCCGTCCATTTTGTATTCAGCAGCTGCCACAACATTTCCTGATAAATCATCGAAGCTATTGCTTAGGTCAATGGTGTTGTCACCATTCAAGTCAGCGTCGTACAAACGGATATTGAAAATGGTTTCGTCGCCTGTAGCATTGAGCACAGCGGCGTTGCCAATGCCAAATGAAACATACGGTGTTACGACTGCTGCATCACCAGTTATGACAAGGTTGGCCGTTTTATACCGCAAACCATAAGTGGTTGCAAATAAAGCATCGGTTGGACCAACAGAACCAAGTATCTCGCCATTGTCAACTGCCCAAGTGTCTGGTGTGATAACAAACTTCGTGTTGATTTCCTCTGCGTTGACGTCGTTGGTGAATTTCACAAGGTAATCCCCAACACCTGCGCTTGGCAGGTAGGTATCGCTGAACGTAATGACTTGATCAGTCTCAGGGGCAATATCTGCAGATGACGTAAATTCAGTAGTACCGCCTGATGGGTCGGTAATTTCCATCGTAACAGTAGCAGGAACAGTATTCACAGCGTCAGGATTGATGAGGTTCACCTGGAATACATCAATATTGGCCTCATTGCCTACTGGGGTATGGAAGGAATACGAGGTAACGGGATCGTAGAATGTCTTGATTCTAAAAGAAACATTGACCGTGCCGCCATTGTCCAATTCCGAAGCAAGGGTTTCTCCGGTAATCCTAGAGACGAAAATGGAAGGAATAACCACTGCAGCAGCTGAATCACCTCCCAACATGCCGAACAAAGTATTGCCATTGTCAGCAGCATTATCGTAATGATTAACAATTACTACTCCAACTGCACCTGCTTGTTGAGCATGATACACCTTCAAGCTGAACCCGCAAACGCCACGGCGGATAAACGCCATTTTGCCAGTAAGGTTAGTTGTGATTGGGTTGCAGCCAAGGCTATCTGTTCCATCGTAGGCCCAAACCAAGTCAGCTGTTACTGTTTGAGAAAGCCTTGGCCCCCATTCTGGACTAGGAGGGGTCGCAGCAAGGTCTTCTGCCCCGGAGGAGTAATCGTAGATGCCCGAAATTGACCCCGGTGAGTTAACGACAAAATCCGCAGGGTATGGGGAATTGTCGTTGATTTGTGCGGAGGCTGTGAAAGTTGTAAAAACACTTAACAGTGTAATGAACGAAATAAGTAGTTGTCTTTGCATGATTTACGAATTTAAATTAACTAATGATTAGTAGTCTTTTGTGGGCTGGTATAAGGTTTGGCTGAAAAAATATGGCATCAAGAGCACGATGGACGTGTTGATTCTTTTCTACTAATTCGGCTTCCATAAATGCATTTTTTCCTGATTGGGGTAAAATTACCATTTCTTTAAGAATAAGGTAGCCACATCCAATAAAAAGCAAAAGTGCTACCCGAAAACACTCGGATAGCGCTTTTGTATTGAAAAAAATTGACGACTGAGATTTCCGAGTCAAATTGAATTAACGAACCACCAATTTGCTAGAAGCAACTTTTCCACCAGCATGAAGTGTAACGATGTACAAACCATCAGCGAAAGTGGCAGTGTTCAGGTTGTAGCCGTGTGTGCCTTGTACTTTGTTTTCAAGTTTAGCAGTTTTTACAACCTGACCAAGTGCGTTTGAAACAGTGATGGTCACGTTTTCAGCCGATGCCAACTCGTATTTAATGGTAGTCATACCTTGAGTTGGGTTTGGAGAAACACTGAAATTGAACACATCAGGGCTTACTGTTTTGGTATCATTAACGATTCCAAGGTCAGCTACATCAAGGCCAATGTGAGTGATGAAATTAGTTCCCGAAGGGTCCATATCACCACGAACACTCAAACCTGGCTCATAATCTGCTTGATAGATAACGTCAGCACGATAATC
The DNA here is from genome assembly GCA_041752395.1 of Saprospiraceae bacterium. Lineage (GTDB taxonomy): Bacteria > Bacteroidota > Bacteroidia > Chitinophagales > Saprospiraceae > UBA6168. The sequence continues at coordinate 13,947 of JBGSWN010000259.1, forward strand.
AACAAACCGTGCGATGGAAGGAAACATCGTCTCATAAACTTCAATCAAATCAGGCTCAATCAGATAAGGTTCAGATATCAAGTCGGTAGGGTCGCTCCAAGTTACGCCACCATCTTCAGATGTGATGATGTACACGTGGCGGTTGTGTTGCTGATTAGGCATAGCATCTACGTTGATGAAATTTTCAGTCAAGCCTGAATAAGCGACATACATACGACCATCTGCATCAATACCTGCGCTTGGATGCGAAGTTAAGGAGGAATAGTAAAGTGCTATATCAGCAGTTGCAGCAATGTCAAGTGTGTCGTTGCCATTGGCATCAACAATACCTGTAACTGCATAAACAGATGAGTTTTCAGCCATGTCTTCGTTCCAGTAGCTAAGACCCATTGTAGCTGGGTAGTAAGATGAGTTGGCTGCGGCATCATCCATGATATACATGTCGCCATACCAGAGGTGAACTTTGCCGTCATTGTCAACCAATACATCCCCAGCATTGTCAGAGGATAGTATGGCCAATGAGTCTGGTGCATTTGGGTCTGGGTACAGTTGGTCGTAGGTATAACCTGCATCGAGTACATAGGCATCAATTGGGAAGTCTTTGACCGTCCAAGTAGTCCAAGTATCGCCATTGTCGGATGATTTGGCAATTTTCACATCGCCGTAATCTCCGAACAGACCTACTGCTACCGTTTCACCAGAAGCATCAATCGCATAAGAGTCGGCATCCATGCGAGAGTAATACGTGCTGTTCATTTCAGGAAGTTTTACGTCCGATTTGTCCCAAGTTGTTCCACCATCTGTAGAGCGGAAATACAAAAGATGTCCGTCACAACCATCATAAATGGCGCCGGCATTGGCAACCGGCAATGTAATGGCAATCACATGAAGTGTGTTGCCATCAGCGCCACCTACTTCCATCCTTCCCCACAAGAGGCCTGGAGGAGCTGCCGATGTAACATTGGAGTATTGCCAAGTGCCTCCAACAAGTTTACTAACACGTAGTTTTGCATCCGCAGTATGGCCAATTGTTACAGGTGTGCCATCTGCGAGCGTAACTACGCTTGGCCATCCTGTTCTAACATCTTCTATTTTTCCCGTGGCCAATGGGCCCCAAGTCTGCGGGGCTGGAGTAAAAGTGTTAAAGCCAGTACCACGATCAGTCCAAGCGCTTGGTTCATTGCTGTAGGTGTAGGTACCGTACAAGGTGCCGTCAGGCAACTTGGCCAAACGGTTAGGTGTCGAGCTGTTGCTTTGTAAGTCGTAAGTAGTTTGTCCAAGTATAGCCTCAATCAACGAACGCTCCAAGGTAGGCAAGTTCGGATTGGCCGTTTGACTAACAGGCTCAAAACCTGTCATGGCCACTTTGTCGCGTGACACTGGCTCTTGTTTGAACCGCATGTTGTTCGAGCGCAGCGGCGCTTGGGCCGATAACGCCAATGTAGTGATAGTGAATAATGCGATAAGTAGTTGTCTTTGCATGATTTACGAAATTTAAATAATCAATGTTTTAGTGACTGAATTAGCCATTTAAGGGCTAAGTTAAGAAAAGAATAAGAATCAGAAAGTTTCGCCATGGGTTTTTTGGCAGATTGACAAGGGATGACAAAATAATTGGTGACTACTTAGTTATCCTTCTTGGGTTGCACCGACTGTACCGCTGCCTCCACATCCTTCGTCGCTTTTTCAAGTTCTGCCACTTGTTGTTCTCGTTCCATGCCCTTTTTGGGTTTAGGTACTACAGCGGCTTTGGTGTTCTCCTTTGCCTTTGCTTCATTGCCTTGCCATTCCGCCACCGCTTTTGCGCCAGCCACTTTCCCTTTCCCGAATTTCAGTTCCTCCCCATTTGCTTCCACATAGACTGTATCGCCATCCACAAAATCCCCGCTCAGCACATGCTTCGACAACTCGTCAATCAACAAATCCTGGAGCGCCCGCTTCATGGGTCTGGCACCGAACTGCGGGTCGTAGCCTGCATCGCCCAGCACATCAAGTGCGCCTTCCGTGAGTGCAAAACCGAGGCCCTGGCGCTGTAGCAGTTTCTCCGTTTTGCGGAGCAATAAAAACAGCACCTGCCTGATTTCGGCCTTGCTCAACGGCGTGAAAACGATGACTTCGTCAATGCGGTTGAGGAACTCTGGCCGCAGGTTTTCCTTCAAAGTCTCCAGCACCTCCTGCTTCGTGGTCGCAATGATTTCTGCCCGATGCTGCTCGCCGAGCGCATCTAGGTCTTCAAAATTTTCGAGGATTTTCTCGGCGGCCATGTTGCTCGTCATGATGACGATTGCGTTTTTGAAATCCGCCGTCCGGCCCTTGTTGTCTGTCAGTCGGCCCTCATCCAGTACTTGCAGCAGGATGTTAAACGTGTCGGGGTGCGCCTTTTCAATTTCATCCAAAAGAATGATAGAATAGGGTTTTCGGCGCACGGCCTCTGTGAGTTGGCCGCCCTCGTCATAGCCGATGTAGCCCGGAGGAGCGCCCACGAGGCGGCTCACGTTGTGTTTTTCCTGGTACTCGCTCATGTCAATGCGGACGATGGCGTGTTCGTCGTTGAACAAAACCTCGGCTAGCGCTTTGGCCAATTCCGTTTTCCCAACGCCCGTTGGGCCGAGGAAAATGAAAGAGCCGATGGGGCGGTTTTCGTCCTGAAGCCC
>JBGSWN010000260.1:0-2072 GCA_041752395.1 Saprospiraceae bacterium
TTTTCTGGGAGTGAACGATAATATTTGATTTGATTTTCTAAAAATTCAGGGTCGTAAAACTCTTTTTTCTCTTTCATCACCTTGAGATTTTATGGTGCAAGGTAACAAAAATGGTCTATTTTATTAATTTCGCTTCACTTAGACATGTTGTCCAGCATTTCCCCAGCCTATTTGCAAACATACGCATTGGTGCTGTGAAAATTGAGGCCAGTAAAAAACTGGTGCCTAGTTCTACTTTGTCACTTTAGAAAAAAATCCTGAAGGGATTCAATTTGAATAGCCCCCGATGCAATCGGGGGTAGTGATTTTGAGCGCCCAGCAACCCTGAAAGGGTTGAATTTCATTGCGGTTCAGGTACATTCAACCCTTTCAGGGTTGTTTTCCACCGTTTTTTCACCCCGCATTTACTTTCGTGAATCTTCGATTTCATGCGGGGCTATTCATATTTAACCCTTTCAGGATCCCATATTGACAACTTTCTAAAGTGACAAAGTAGAACTAGGAAAGTGAGCAATTAGTGCAAAGTATAATGGTATTTGTTAGAGTCTGTTTCACAACCCCTGGCGAGGCAGAAAATGTTTCCCAATAGCTATCGGGAGACATTTTATGGCCGTCAAGGGGGGGTAAAACAGCCTCTTAAATTTGGCCACCCCTTTTCCTTTTTTGACACCGTGCCGAACAATAGGGGTTTCACAGGATGAGTTTGTAGCTTTGCAGGCTAGTTGGTGAAATTTGAACCAACGGTAAATTATGCTTTGCTCAAGTAGTCGTAAACTCAAAATCAAAATTTTCACGGACCATGGCTTTGACCAGTATCAATAAAAAAATAGGTCCGCAAACCATCATTCCCATCGTAGTCGGAACGGCTGCGATTTTGGTGATGTGGCTGTTCATACAATGGCACGGTTGCACGGAATGGAGCCTTGAATGCTGGAAACGCTGGGACTCCTTCCACTATATGACCATCGCCTCGGACGGTTATACTTTGGTGCCCTGCAATGAACCCGGTGGCTGGTGTGGAAATACTGGCTGGGCGCCATTATATCCTTGGCTGATTCGGTATATTGCACCAATATTCGGCCTAAAACCTGAACTAGTAGGGATTTTATTATCAAGTTGTTTTTACATTGGCTATTTATTGGTAGCGGCAAGACTGCTCAAAATCAAGGATTATAAATACACGCATTGGCTGAATATCTATCTTTTTGCATTTTTCCCGGGGTGTACTTATTTTTTAGCCATATTCCCCATTTCGCTGGTGGTTTTCTTGGCTTTTCTGGTGTTGTATGGCCTAGAAAAATCCTGGTTCTGGATGGCAGGCATCGCAGCCGGGCTGATGGTGTTCAGTTACTCTCCGGGGATGTTTATCATCATTCCCATGGGAGCCTATTATGCCGCCAAATGGTTCACTGAACGGAAATTCGATAAAAAGCACCTTGTCCCAATCGGCACCTGCCTACTGATGACAAGCCTATTTTTTGCATATTTTCAATGGGTAACTGGACATTGGAATGCACTGTTTTTAATTCAAGGAAAATACGGCCATTATATCAATACCCCTTGGAAAATGGTGGGATGGCGAGTGAAAAGGATGATGGAAAACCAAGGAAAACCAGTGGCAGTAATTGAACTATGCAGCTTGTTTTATATGGCCCTGGCTGTTTGGTTGCTTTTCGCAAATATTATTGAACAGATAAAATCGAAATTATCCCCTTTTTTAAGCTTTGGTTTATTTTTCCTCCTCGCATTTTGGGTGCTTCCTTATAGCATGAGTGCCCAAACCAGTACCTATCGTTTATGTGTTTTCTTAAGTATTCCTTTTTTGATGATTTGCCTAAAACCCAAGTTATGGTTGCAAATAATGCTGTTGATTGGATTTCTTATTTCGTGCTACCAAATGACGGAGTATTTCTTTGACAAATCGTTGATTTAGAGGTTGTTTAAATTTTGGGTTTCGAGTGAAAAGTGTACCATTTTTCAATTAAACAAGGCGGAAAAAGGTGCGAATAGTGGGGCTATTGGCATCTTTTTTCAACGAAGTATAATTGGAAAAGGGGTCGGTTTTCGCCGGA
>JBGSWN010000261.1:0-15310 GCA_041752395.1 Saprospiraceae bacterium
TTTTTCATCGCCCACCAGCACCGGCAAGATGGCCGAGCGGGTGTTGCCCAAGACCCGAAAACCCGCTTCGGTGAAGGACTGGTGGGCATAATCACAATTGGCCATGAGCCTTGCCCGCAGGTGGTCGCCCTCTGGGCTGAATGCGATTTCGAGGGAGCGCTTCGCAATGGCGCAGGGAATCGGGTCTATGCCCGTAGAGAAAATATAGGTCGGCGAATAGAGCATGATTTGGTGGTAAATGGCCTGACAGCCCGCCACGAAGCCGCCATTGATACCGAGACTTTTTGAAAAACAACCGCTGATGATTAGGCGGTCTGAATTTTCCAAATCAATGGATTCCAGGCTGCCCAGCCCGTGCTCACCGATTGCCCCAAAATCATGCGCTACGTCGAGGATGACGAACGCCTCAAACTCCTCGGCCAGCTGCATGATTCTGGGCAAATCCGGTGCGGAACTTTTCATGCTGTACAGCGAGTCAATCACGATGAAAATGCCGTTCTCCGAGTCCCAAGCCCGGCATTTGCGAAGCTTGGCTTCGAGGTCGTCGCAGTCGTTGTGGCGGAAGCTCTGGAAGTCCCGGCCCTTCACCGTTTCGACCGCGGTTTTTAGGCAGTTGTGTGCATGGGCATCAATGAAAAAATGGTCGGAGCCGTCCCGGTTTGCGAGGCCGACGATGGCTCCGTAGTTGGCGCCCCAACCCGTCGTGAACAGCAGCGCACAGTCCTTTTTCAGAATGCCGGACAGGGTGGCTTCCAGCGCCTTCCCCAGTGAAGTATTGCCCGTGAGCGTGGGGCTGGCCGAGGCGTGGACGCCGTATTCCCGCACACATTCCACCGCCGCACGAGCGATTTCGGGATGCTGCGCAAGGCCGAGGTAGTCCGAGCCAGCGAAATTATCGAGCACGAGGTCGGGGTGTTGGCCTTCCAACTGCACCCGTGGGGCAAGTGGGCCCGTGAGCGCTTGGGCATAGTTCCAGGCACCATGCGCCTTTATTCCTGCCACATATTGGTTGATGGGGTCGTAGCGGTTAAAGTCTTTGCCACGGTTGGTTTTGATGAAGCTCAAGAGGGAGCCTTGCAGTGGGTCGGTTTTTTGTTGGATTGTAGGCATATTTAATGGGTGTTGGATTTAGAAAAAAAGCCGGGCCGCAATGGCAAGTGAATGTCGGATGCGGCCCGGTGTGGATTTGAGGTGGTTAAATAGGTTGGTTGGGGGTTAGTCTTTGCAGAGCTCGAATTCAAAGCAGGCTTTGGCAGAATGGTTGTAGCAAACCTTGTAGCATACGGTGCCGAAACTCAATTGGTACTTGCCCGGCTTTGCACCGAAAGTTTTTATCACGATTTGCCTTGACTTGCAGCTTTGCTGGTTAGGCTTGCATGGTCCCAAGTCTCCAAAGCACACAGGGCCAAACGGAATGGCCATCACGCTCGGCGTACCATCTGGCAGCAGCGGCACTGGGTTGCCAAATTCATCCAAAACATTAATTGGTCCGAGTGTCAAGTCCTCAAAAGTGATATTGCTGTAGCAGTTGCAGGCAGTGATACAAACCACTTCGCAGTCGTTGGTTTCAAAGCAATCGCAGTCGCTGTCGCCCCAAGTGACGCAGAAGTTGGGCTTAACATTTGGCACTTCCAATGGCCTGCATTCACATTCGCCACATGGTTGTTGGACCTGGATGGACTGGGTGCTGAATTGAGCGAGGAAGCCCAACCAATTGGTGCGTGGTGATACGGCTTTTGTGTTCCTAACATGAAAAACAACTTCATTTATGCAATTTTTCCAATTACTGGCTAAGGTGATTGGGACAGGAAGTCCTGAAAATCCAACAGAAGGAATTCCCGTTTGAAGAACTCCGTTGACCCAGATTTCATCACTTGAACCCAAGGCACCCAATTGGTCGTCAGCAAGCACTCGTGCATTTAGCACAAACTTGCTGGGGTCAATATTGTCACAAAGGACAAATCGAATTCGGAAATAAATGGAAAGGTCATTTTGATTTGGTATCCCGCTTGGAACGTTCGATATCCAATCTGCAATGCCTGTTGGGCTTGAAGTCCCCCAGCTTGCTGGTCGTGAAGGCGGCTTGTTTATCACAAATGCATCATTCCAATTAGAGCCATTTACAAGACTCCATTGCCAATGACTATCTTGAAGGCTTGAAACAATAGCTGCACTATTAGTGCCTGTGTTCAACAGCGCTACATCTGCATTTGAATGGATATGTACCAGATTACGCTCATCTTCTTTCAAATTACAACAGCAGTCTGGTGCCATTGTATTGTGCTTTTGTTTGCACTGAGCAGTCAGCATTTCCTCCATCTGCGAGGCCGCTGCTAAGCAGGGGTCCCTTGGGATTATAATTACTTCTCCGCCAGGTGGAAGGTCTGACACAGGTATAGAACTTGGGGCTGTGGCATGACGGCTTGCCGATATTGCTGGTTTTTTAATTGACTTTGCCATAATACTAAAATGTTTTATTTGCAGCCGCATGTTTCCCTTATAGTCAGGCATAAACTGCCCAGCCCAGTCAGGAAGCAGACAGGCTACGAGTTATTGAGGAATGATTTAATTCAGCTTGGTAAAGTCTTCTGCAAAGTATATTATATAGTGATTAAGCCAAAAGCCAGTATTTACAGGATTTTTGACTTAATTTGTTATTTAAAAAAATGGTAAAATGGAGCATATTGGTTTTTCAAGGGTCAAATATTTTACAAATATCAAACAGCGAAATCTTGGTTGCTTGGGAATTAAATAAATGGGGTCACTAAACTTATATTCGGTCGTTTTAGGGTGAAATCCGGTTTGGGGCTTGGTTCATTTTCTGGGCTGATTTTAAGCAATCAATATTAGATTGCAAAGCAGGCCAAAAGGTAATCGGGTCAATAGAAAAAATTTTCCCAGAAAAAAACGCTTACCAAACAAAGCCTAGCCAACCCAAACGATTTTTTATCTTTGCCCCTAATTCGACAAGTGGAACACAAGACGCAAGCACACTGGAACAAACACAACCGCAAGTGACAGACGACCAGCTTATCCTCCACCAATTACAAAACGGCGACCTCCGTCAGCAGGACGATGCCTTCCGCCAGCTTTACCGACAATACTACGGCCTCATCGAAAGCCTCGTGGTGACCAACAGTGGCAGCCCCGAGCAGGCCAAGGATGTATTCCAGGATGGCATCATCGTCCTGTTCAACCGAGTGAAAAAAGGCGATTTTTTGTTAACGAGCAGTTTGAAGAGTTACCTTTTTGCCATCTGCCGCAACTTGTGGCTGATGAAGCTCCGCACTGCCGGGCGGGAAACCACCATTGAAGCACACCACGAGCGCTTACCCCTCGAAGACGACCTTTTCCAAACCCTAGTAACCACCGAACGTGGCCAGCTTGTCGCTGGGCTTTTGGAGAAAATGGGCGAAGACTGCCGCCGCATCCTCGACCTGTTTTACTACCAAAAAATGTCCATGGCCAAAATCATGGAAGCCTTCGGCCTTGGCAGCGAACAGGCCGCCAAAAACAAGAAAAGCCAATGCCTCGGCAAGCTCCGGGAGATGGTGGTTGGCAGCCCTTTTTACAAAACAACCTTAACCGATTGAACATGGAACAAATTGACCAAAAACTCATTGAGCGGTATTTCGAGGGCGACCTGGACGAACAAGAACTGGCGCTCGTGACCCAAAAGCTGCAAGCCGACCCCAATTTTGCAGAAGCCTTCCAATTGGAACAGGACCTGCTCGCTGGCATCGAACAAGCTGGCCATCTAGGCTTGCGGAAGCGGCTGGACGCCATTCATCAGGAAACGGTGAAGCAGGAAACACCCGTTCGGCAAATGAAATCGAGTCGGCGGTGGATTTGGCTGGCAGCAGCGGCGTTCATCGGGGCGGTGATTTTGGGAAAGCTATATTTCGATGGACAAGCCAAGACGCCTCAGCAATTATATGCAAAATATGCGGTGCATGATTTTGATTTTACGGAGAAAGGGGGAAGTGAAACGGAACTGGCAAAGGCGGAGCAATTGCTGAAAGAGAAGAAATATGCGGAGGCGCTGCCGGTGTTGGAGGGGTATTTAAGGTTACATCCAGATGAAAGGCAGGTTTTAGTGGCAGAAGGGGTGTCATTGATGGAGACTGGCCCTTTGTCCGATGCATTTGATATATTTGATTCAATGTCCAATAATCCAATAATGGCCCCGGATATGGCTTGGTATAAAGCCCTGATTTTATTAAAAGAAAATAAACTGGATGAGTGCCTTGCCATGCTTAATTCCGTTCATCAAGGTGCGGCCAAATATAAAAATGCCCTAGCACTCGCTGCCGACTTAAAGAAAATCAAGCAATAAGTCTGCGCCGCCTTTTACGAAGGTAAAAAATACCACCTGCCAAACTTGCCACCACCAGTGGCACTGCGATGCGTCCGATTGGCAGCCCAGTTGGTAAATCCATTTCCCCGTCGTTGCCCATGAAAACGAAGCCCGCCCAATAATACGGTGACTGCCGAATATCACTCTCCGCATTTTCCAGCGTAGAAAGCTTGGCCAGCCGCAGCGCCTCCGACTTTGTTTTACCCTCACCAAGGTATTGGTAAAAGTGGGCAAAGAGCGTCGCCGTGGAGCGCTCGTTGACCTTCCAAAGACTGGCCACGAGGCTGTTCGCCCCAGCGTAGGCAAAGCCACGGGCGAGGCTCATCACCCCCTCCCCTTTCTCCAGTTTGCCCAAGCCCGTTTCGCAGGCGCTCAGCACCACGAGGTCGGCGGCACTCAGGTTCATGGCGTAGAGTTCGGGCAGCATCAATTGGCCGTCCGCCAGTTCGATATGCGGCTCGCCCTGCCCACTGTTCGATTCGGCATGGGTGGAGAGGTGAATCAGCCTGCATTTGCTGGCCATTTGGAGGAAACTGGCCTTAGTCGCCAACTGCCCATCCAACGACTGCCAGGAGCGGACACCAGCGGTTTCCTCGTCACTGTATTCGAGCGGGGAAAGTCCTCGCTCCCCTGCCGCAAACCGGGGCATCACCCGCAGCAATTGGCCTTTTTCCCGGTGGTTTTCCAATTGTTGGAGCAGCACGTTGGCGGAGTAGCCGTAATGCAGACCGTGCTTTTTTATGAGAAAATCCACCTTGCCAAAGCTTGTGGTCGAGCCCTTGAAACTGGTCACGAGGGCATCAAAAGGAAGGTAACCGAGCAGCCCGTCCGGCACTACCATTATATTGGTCGCATGGGCATTGGCTGCATTCAGCACCTTGGCAAACAAGGCTTGGTAGAGTTCATGGGCTGTGCTCAAATAGCAATCTGGGTCATCGAGGATGGCATTTGCATCCTTGAAAAAAGCAAGGTATTGCTGTATCAAATCATTGAATTCGGCTTTTCTTTCCACCTTGAAAATATTGGCTCCATTGCGACCGATGCTCAGGCAATAGAGCGCTTTTTCGCCCCAAAAATACTCCACAAAAAGACTTTTGTCGTCCAAGAGCCTGCTCGACACATCCCCGAAACTGGGCATTGGCAACTCCTCCACATAATTGCGGAATTGGGGGTAATCTTCCTTCATTTTTTCAATTAAACGCTCGTATTTCAGCTGCGTCTCCGACAAAAGTGAATTGAGCTTATCCAACTCTGCCGCAGCGTCTTGCCCTTCCACTTTCGTATTTTTCTGTTGCGTTATCAAATCGGCGATGGTGATACGAAAGTCCTGCTCCTGCTCCAACAGCGAATCTGGAATGCCCTCCAACAGCAGCGCCTTGTTTTTCTGGATGGCCTCGCTGAGCACCGAGGCTTTGGATTCCTCCATGAGGGCGAAGATTTTCTGGAGCTTGGTCTGGTCGCCTGTGAGGGTGTAGAGAAGGTAGTTGACTTCGATGGCCTCTTCGAAATAGGTATGGCTGTAGTCGCCCATATACAGCTTGGCATTTTCAGAGCCATAGCTTTTGTGTAGTTGCTTCACCGCCGCCAAGGAAAGGTCGAAACAATAGGCTGCATTGTGCAGGTCGGCCACATCGCCTTTTTGTTGGTAGCGCTGGCGCAATGCCTCGGCCTTTCGGGCGGCAGCGGTCATTATCCAGGATTCGGTATAGACGTCCTTGAGCTCGGGGTTGTCGGCGATATTGGTGGAGTTGAATTTTGGGAAGACTTGGATGAGGGCTTGTTGGTAGTGGGAGAGGGCGGAGTCGAGGAGGTTTTGATGTTGGAAGTAGCCACCAAAATCAAAATGAATTCTACATACCTCCCTATTTTTTGATTCTGCACTTCTTTTAGCATGGTTTATGCCCTTCATATAGCTTTTCAAAGCATTAGTCTTATCTGCAACGTTTTCATTTATGCTTCCTAACAAACTATACATTTTTACACAATTTTCCCAATAATAAATGTGCCTTTCAAAATATTTTATTGCATCTCTAGCATGTCTTTCTGATTCTTCATAATATCCAAGTTCAAACTGAATATTAGCAATCATTCCGTTCACGAATGCCTTCTCTTTGGCGTCTATTGCGCTTGAAAAGGCAAAATCAGCATATTTCTTTGAATCACCATAATTTTTTAAAAAAAAATAGCAATTTGCTGTTTCAATATAAATACTTGTCGCATAAGTCATCATCGAGTCAACCTCAATAGCTTTTTGCAAATACATAATTGCCTTTTCGTAATCAAGCCTTCTCTCATATATTGTAGCTATATTTCGACATGCAAATGCGAAATAGTGATGATTTATTTTGGCTTCATCAAATAAGCGTATAGATTGTTCATATGAACCAATCGCCCCTAAATAATCTTCTTGCAACCTTAGCATTAATCCATAAATCACAAAGGTTTTAGCGTATTCAAAAGCGGGAATATCTTCATTTTTTTCGGCAGCTCCTAACTCGACTTTAAGTAAATTAGTCGCATCTTTTAATCGCCCGGCATCCTGATAACAGTAAGCCAACCCAATTAATGCCGAATAGTATACCTTCCAATTTATTTCTTTCTTTGAGACATCCATCGCTTTCCCATACAACACCGCAGCAGTATCAGACAACCCTAAATTATAAATTGAATCTGCATTTGCTGCTAACACTTTAGAAGTGTTACTCTGACCTGACATTAAGTTTGCAACTGAAACTAAGATGAATAAAAGAAAAGTAATTCTCATAATTTGTATAAAAAATCAACTGCTCAAGTTAAAACTTTAAGTCCACTACTTTTTTCTTTCTCCCTTTACTTTTACATTGATTTAAACTTGGGTAAAAAACAGCTTGATTGAAGCCATCAGAAACTATTAATTTGGCAAAAGTCACATCTTTCAAATAAAGTTTCGCACCAGTTTTGTGGTAAGTAACTCCATTTTTAATGTATTCCCAATTGTAATTGTACGTTACATTCGGTTTAGCGCAAGATTCAACCTTGACCTTTGAACAACAATCATCATAGTCCAAATCTTCAAGCACTATGAAACTTGGGCCCGATACAGGTTTAGGAATACCAGTATTGACGATGAGAATGTCTCTTGCACATTTAGCATCACTAACCGAAACCAATGTATAAGATAGAATATCAGGCGTCGATAAGTTTGACTTCGGGGCATTTGGTGCCTCTAACCCATTTGTAGGGTACCATTGATGATTTTCAAAGCCAGGGCGTGGTGAATTGCCAATCTCTGAGCCCTTTCCTTCTGGTCTTTCTGCAAAATGGATAATATTTTCGTCACAATCACAGCTTTCCTTTTTACAGCATAAGAACTCTGTTCTAAATTTTTCAGTGACTATCGAGGGATTACAATCAAAAACTATCTCTGCTTGATTCATAATTACCTCACATCGCTTCAAATTCTGATGCCTTTCAGGCTTGAATGACAATTCAAACTCAATATAATCTTTAGTTTCGTTCTCTGAAAAATCTAAACCAAAATTTGGCTCATTGAGCCCTCTCAACCTGCCATTTTTGAGATGACTGGTTGGTAACGCCCAAGTAAAAGTATTTGCATCAGGGTTATAACTAGGTTGTAGGTTTTCAGGTTTAATCATAACCAATGAACTTGGGTTGAAATAATCTGGAATGAAGTTTTTTATTACTACAAGCGAACATGGCCCATTACCATCGTTTTGAAAATTAACCCTATATACTAGCTTGTTAGGAGCTGGCAAGCAAATCCCAGAAATGCTCAAAATATTATTGGGGTCATGTGACTTATCTGGATTGATGAGCAAAGTATCAGAGATTATGGTGTTTAATTTATTACACATTGCGCCTGCATTTCCAACACTTTCAAGTCTAAGTTCTACACTACAAATAATTTGAGATAATGGTATCGTATTATCTTTAACACGAAGTCTAATGAATATATTTCTTGAAGAAGAAACCTGAAGGCTATTAAAACTAATTTCACCTGGCAGGCAATTTCCTACTTCGTCATAGTATGTAATAAGATTGTTTAGAGAGGTGTTGCATTCAAAAGTAAGTAGTGAATCAGGGTAATTGAAAATTAAGGTAGCCCTTTGATTATCACATCCGTCAAAGCTACTATAATTGATAATATAAGTTATTTCATCACCAATTACAGCCTCTCTATTTGCAAACAGTGAAACCTTTTTGGAGTTAGGGGGTAAAACCGTAACTCCAGTAGGGAACGGCGACGGAAAATTGATTGCAAACCTCTTTGGCCTAGATTTGTCGTCATAGAGTGGAGTAAGCTCCAAATATGCCTTTGCAGGAATTGCATTACTTATTTGATGGATAGTGTCAATAATAAATGAACCATTTACTCCCGATGGGGAATTTATAGTGCCAGCCGCACATGTTCCGTCACCGAATGCCCAAAAATAACGATACCCCTTGTTTAGATTAACTGGTACACCAGCTATTGAAAATTTGCCAGTTGTCCCATTGTACTCTGCATTTCCATTGAAAGTATCCCACCCTGGAACTTCTCCAAAAATATTGGAAATTGATACTGTAAAAATGACTAAAAAAAATACTATCTTGGTGTTCATAGCAAATTGTTAAAAAGTTAATCGAATTCTCTTGCCAAAGTTGAATGTTTAATTCGAAAGGCAGCGACTGGGTTAAAATTAGGTGCAATTGGTTAAACATTCGGCCACTCCCAACCGAAATTCGGCAAACCCGCCCTCCCCCGCAAAAAAAATCCTCCCCTCCCCCATTACCTTTTCCCCCCACCCGCAATAAAGTCCCGAATCACAGTTACAGCAAGCAGCAAGACAACGACAGGCCACCCATAACCTCCCTGAAACGGAAAACCCAAGACCTGAACCCGTTCGCCCTGCTGCGCTTTAACTAATCCACCAGCACCTGGCCAAACCCCAATGCTGAACCAAACCCACCGGGAGCTGACCGCTTTCGGCCCAACTCGGCTTTTTGCTGCCGCAACGACTGCTGGCCCCGTGGTACCCGGGAGCGAACACCTGCCTGCATCGAAGTGGCAATTTTAACCATAATTTTTTAACCTTTTCTAACTATTGTATCATGAAAAATCATTTGAGTTTTTTGACCGTTTTGCTTCCCCTGTTTTTCGCCTTTTCCAACCCGGAAAGCCCTGAAATCACCTGTCCCGCACCCAGCAACGTCCATGTGACGGCTGTAAGCACTGGCACCATCAGTTTTGAGTGGGATGACTGCGGCTGCGTCGGCAACGGCTACAAGGTGAAATACGTCAGGCAGTCGGATGGGTACACCAGCCCGGAGGTTTCGACGACCAACTCCAACTTCACCTTCAGCGGCTTATCGGCTGGCAAGTATACGTTCTATTTTTGGACGGATTGTGGGGGTGAAAAGAGTGAGATAATTGGAGTTGAGGATGTCTTGATTGGATAATCCAATTGTTGGGGGAAACATGAATTTTGTTTCCCCCCTACTTACCTTCAATTTTTGACTTTAACCAATTCCTTTCGGCAATTTCAGTTTTACTATTTAAGTCTTTAAGAAGAGTTTTTCTTTTTTCAACCGTTAACTCTCCATGATAAATAAGGCCCGCCAACCTTCTTACTAAACGTATGTAAATCATGTAACTATTAGACTTTTTTTTGCCAATACCTGGATTTCTTGATACGTATTTTTCAAAAGACTGTGAGTAATTTTTAATAAATGAAAAATAACTTGGATCTGCCAAAAATAGTTCGAAGTAGGCTTGCAAAGACAGTGATTTTGCTAATAATTGATAAAGGATTTCACTAAAAGTGAGCGTTGAGAGCATATCTACTACATTCGAAAATTCATTTTTATTGAAAGACAAAAAACCTCTACCTAATTTTTCAATCTCATTCCTAGTTTTCCCTTCAATTTTTTCTAAGTTCTCTAAAATGAATTTTTCAGCCCACTCAAATTCAGCTACTCTAGCAGCAGAATTTACTAAATTGATGAAAGTAGTGTTTGTAACCACTCCATTGGTTGCCAATAGATTTTGTTCATGAGCAATCTTGTATAATTCAAATACTTCTCTTAGAAATATTGACGCATCGACTCGTACTTGTTTTATTGCAAAATTTAGTAAAAATTTTATGATAACTTCCTTTTCATTCGATTTAATGCGCACTAAATCTCCAATAAAGTCACCTCTTATTTCATAATAAATATTATTATCATTTTCGTTATTCATTTTATTGATACGAGAATAAATTTGAAATAATTTATTCTCACTAGGTATTTTTGGAAGCTTGTTTTCATCTGCTGAAGAATGTCTAACAGCTTTACGATTTTGAATTTCATTTATCAATTTTATTCTTGCCAAATAATAATATTCATCGAGATTCTCCATCGCTTCTAACACCAAGGATTCGATTTCAACTTCTCCGACAGTACTTGATTGGTTATATAGTTTTCTTTGCATCTCCATTTTAGAAAAGAAGTATTCCTCATCTCTAAAAGGCAAGCTGTCCAATTCCTTAATGAGCCCAACTGACTTCTTCTTAAATTCGTCAAAGTCAATATTCCTCTGCTCGAAAGCTCCAATCAACAGCTTCTCCTTCAACTGCTTGTTCTTTTTCCATTCCAAGGTCACAAGGTAGTCCTCCAGCAGCTTGGTCATCTTCGAGCAAAGGTTCCGCCACTTGCCATCATTGAAAGCCTGCCCAGTGAAGACCTTCCCAAATATCGCCTCCTTCGTCAGGGTTTTAGAATTGAAGTCGGGGAAGTGCTTCGCCAGCGCCTCGTAGAGCAGCAGCAGGTTGGGGTCGGTATTGAAAAAATTGGACTGGGTGAACCAGCGGAGGTACTTGCACTCTTCCGTACTTAGCGCTTTGAACATTTTTATCAATTTCGAGTCTTGCATGGCCAAAATTTTTGAATGACAAGGCTACAAAATAATTTTAAGCTAAAAAACTGTTTTACAATGTTTTACAAATTTTATGCAGAAATTATTTGCAATTATTAGGCATACAAATTTCAGGAAATGTCTAATTAAAATTTTACACTTAAACCTAGTTTTGTCTTGTTAGAAAAATGATGCACCCACAAAACGCCATGAAACTAAAACCCCCTACTGAAATGATAAGAATTATCATCATCGCTACCGACCCCGTTTTCCGCAAAGAGCTTCGCAGCCTCATTGGCAAATGCGACCCCGAATGTCAGGTGATGGAGGAAGCTGGCAGCATCGCCGATGCACTGCCCCTGCTGGCCGACCTCTCCCCTGATGCCTTGTTTTTGGACGTGAACCTGCCGGATGGCGCTGGTTTCGACCTGCTCGATGCCCTGCCGAAAGCGACCTACCAAATCGTTTTCATGGCGGACAAACCAGATGACGCTTGCCGGGCCTTTGAGTACAATGCCGTGGATTTTCTGCGGAGGCCGCTCAACCCAAATGAACTTTGCAGGGCTATTGAAAAGCTGCACCGCAACGAACCCAGTGACCATATTTCCCGCCAGTTGCAGCTTTTGTTGCGGGGCTCGCAGCAAAAGTACCAAGACCGTCTTATCCTCCATCTCTCGGAAGGCATGCACATCCTACCATTGAGCGAGACCATTCGCCTCGAATCGGACGGCTGCTACACCAGTTTTTTCACTTCCAGTGGGGAACGCATTGTGGTGACACGGGCCATTGGCGAGTTTGACCACCTGACGGAGACTGGGCCGTTTTTCCGGGTGCACCAGTCGCATATCGTCAACCTGAACTACGTGCGGAAAGTGCTGAAGGAAGATGGCGGTTTTGTGGTGTTGGATTCGGGCTTCAAGGTACCCATTGCCCGGCGTCGGAAGGACGAGTTTTTTCAGAGCGTATTGCGGCATAGTGTCGCTTGAATTTCCCCTATTTTGAACAAATGGAAACAAAAAAAGCCTGAACGTATTGCAACGTTCAGGCTTTTGTACTTTTTGTGGAGGCGCAGGGAGTTGAACCCTGGTCCAGTGAAAGCACCCATAGACTTTCTACATGCTTATTTTCTGATTGATTTTTCGTGCGCAATTTTGGCTCAGAAACGAAGCACTTTTGCACCTTATCCTCAACCCTGGCAGCAAGCTACCAGGATTCACCCATTGGCCGAGGCCCACCGCAAGGCTATCCCGAGTTGGTTTGATACGCGGCACGCTGTGTATCGGAAGTCAAGCGCACGGCATAATGGCATTCTAATTCCTAGAATTAGGCCGCCATGGCATACTGATAGTTGCCATTCAATTGTTGAATGTCATTTTTTACGGAGTGACCATCCTTGCTCCGGCATGCTTACCTACCGGTTATTCTTCCCTGTCGATTCCGGTACGCCCCCAGTTTTAGCTTGAAATGCAAATGCCTTTCAAGTGCTTCCGTTTTGCTGGCGCAACATTTTGCACCGAACGGGCAGCAAATGTACAAACTTATCGCACAGGCAAAAAGTTTCATTGAGCTCACAAAGAAACAGATTGCGGACGTGCGAGTTCGCAAATAGGATTGGCAGATGTTTAGCTAAAAATGTAGATGCTAGAATCGATACTTCAGGATTTAGTTAGGCTTGTCGCTGCTAGGCACTTGGTATTTGGTGTGACTGTTGAGGAGGGTAATGAAAAGGGCAGCAATAACGATCGTGATACAAAGTATTGTCATGTTCTCTCAATTTAGTAAGTTGAATGGTAAACGTAACGCAGTTGGGAGGTACATGCTGTAGGGGAAAGCAGTGCAAATTTAAGGGTTTATACCGTACGTAACAATACTGACAAGGTGTTTTTTGCAAATGTTTTCCCATATTTTTTATCTGCATGTTTAAAAGGCAAACAATGAACGATTAAGGCGTTTGTACATCAAATTTTACTTTTTACGAAAAAAACTAATCTGTGGGTACGGAATTTGCAAAGACCGCCCGTTGAACGCAATTAGCTACTTTTGCGCCTCGTTCACCAAGAGCATGTTCGAGCTTTGCTCACTGGGCTAAAAATGGCCCTTTTTCGCCCTAAATCGAGTAATTTTTTCAGCGATAGCGATGCTATCCCCTCTAAAATTGCTCGATTTATGACAAAAAATGCCTCATTTTTATCTTCAGCAGCAAAGCTCAAACATGCTCTAACCGATAGAATCAAACAAAGCATGAAAATAGGCATTATCAAAGAAGGCAAGGTTCCGCCCGATTCAAGGGTTCCGCTCACACCCGACCAATGCAGGCAGGCGATGCTTGATTTTCCTGTTGAAATAGTAGTGGAAGCAAGCCCAACCCGCTGCTACCAAGACGAAGAATACCGCCTAGCTGGCATTGAAGTGCTTGACGACATCAGCGATTGTGATGTGTTGATGGGGGTGAAAGAGGTTCCAGTCGCCCAACTCATTCCCAACAAAACTTATTTTTTCTTCTCCCACACCATCAAAAAGCAATATTACAACCGCAAATTGCTTTGGGCAGTTTTGGAGAAAAACATCCGGCTGATTGATTACGAAGTGCTGAAAGATGAAAACGAAAACCGCCTCATCGCCTTTGGCCGCTTTGCTGGCATGGTCGGTGCGCACAATGCACTTTGGACTTACGGGCAGCGCACAGGCAGTTTTTCGATGCCTCGGATGAAGGATTTACACGATTACAAGGAGGCGACCGATTTTTATAAAACGCTAAATTTTCCAGCGATAAAAATCGTGCTGACCGGGCACGGTCGGGTGTCCACGGGCGCTGCCGATGTGCTTCGTGACATGGGGATCGAACAAGTCAGCCCCTCGGATTTCTTGGAAAAGAAATACGACAACGCCGTTTTCACCCAGCTGGGTTGTCAGGATTATGTGGCAAGGAAAGATGGGAAGGTTTATGAAAAAAGCGATTTCTACCACCACCCTACCCGCTTCAAAAGCATTTTTGCCTCTTTTTATCGAGCTGCCGATGTGATGATTAACGGCATTTATTGGGACAACAACGCCCCAGCTTTTTTCACAAAAGAAGAAATGGCTGGCCCTGATTTCAATATTCAGGTAATTGCTGATGTGACTTGCGACATTGCACCCGTTTCCTCAATCCCCGCAACGCTCAAAGCCTCCACCATCGCAGACCCTGTTTTCGGTTTTGACCCAAAAACTGGGGAAGAAACGGCGGCTTTTCTGCCCACTGCTGTTGACATCATGTCCATTGACAACTTGCCGAATGAAATGCCGAGGGATGCCTCTAAGGCATTTGGGGAAATGTTCCTAACGCATATCATGCCCCAATTGTTAAAGAAAAAAAGCCGGCTAATCAGCCACGCAACGATAGCTCAAAATGGCAGTCTTACCAATCATTTTCGGTACCTTAACGATTATGTGAATTCCTATATTCCAGCGGGAATAGTGGCGTAAATCAATGGTCAACGACCGAAAAACGACGAACCTGCTCACGCCGACCATCTGCCTTCAGGTAAATGGTATAAACTCCTGGCGCATAGTCAGCTAATAGGAACTTAATCGCCTCATTATCAAGGACATCGTAATTGTTTTTGAAAACAATCTGCCCCTTTGCATCTGCAATAAAAACATAGGCTGGCAGGCCATTAAAGGGAAAAACATGTAAAATTACTTCATCAGTGGCTGGATTTGGATAGACAAAAATTGATTCAAAATCCACCTCGAAATCTGTCTCAAAAACCGTGGAAAACACTTCTGAACCGTCTTCTATCACCGTGCGGATGCGGTAGTAGTTTTTACCATAAAAGGGAGTCTTGTCTTCGTAATCATAAAGTGTGGGCAATTGGCTAGCTGGTTTGGCCGCCACTTGAGCCAATGGGTCAAACTGCAAGCCATCGGCCGAGCGCTCCACTTGAAAATAGGCCACGTCACAGTTGCCATTTCCCAACCAGTTCAGTTTTACGGCCAAATCCTCGACGGCCCCGTTAAACAAGCCAAAATTCCAGACACAATTGGTGGGATTGAACAGGCTCGAATCCACAAACTCCACCAGGTAATCCTCTGATTCA